>JBBRDE010000259.1:0-8152 GCA_038204185.1 Cytophagales bacterium | reverse complement strand
AACAGTGCTCACCGTTACGATTTGACCTGCCTGCTGACGAGCGCGAAAATGCTCCATGACAGTCCGAAGAAAGTTGTTGGCTTCATCCACAGCACTACTTGCCGAATAGCTAAACCCATTGACTAATTTGTTTCGAATTCCTTCGCCCGATATAGGTCGGACATTTTCGGGCCACCATCCCCCATCCCCGTCGTCATGACGCGCCAGCCATACCCTGAGCATGATCTTGCAACCCAATTGCTCGGCTAACTCAGCCTGCTTATCTACTTGGCTCCAGTCTGGATTGGCCCCCCTGGTAGGGACTATGTGATCCCAGTTGACGTTCAACAAGAAAGAATTGACTCCGGCTGCTGCTGCTTTTTCCATTAAAGGAAGATAGTAGTCGCCGCTTTCAACGTTCATTATTGAAAAACTTAAGTAGCGCGAAAAAGCTCTGGGAGGCTTGGACGAATTACCCAGGCTTGCCAGTATGCGATTGGCAGTTCCTTCCATCTCCTTATCACCAGGATGGGCAGCTACTCTTGTATTTTCAAACAGTCCATAAGCCATGTTGGCCGGATTATCAGACCGATCTGTCAGCCCCACAAGCGGCAGATTGCGTTCGGTCGCGATACTTTTAACCATGGCATTGAATTTGTCATGGTTTTTCCAAAAACTATTGGTAAGTATTATCTTGGAATTTGGAGTTTTGCTTCGTATCCCGGCCCTCACCCTGTTCACATAATCCTTTTCGGCGCTACTTGCCGCCATACCCCAATTCCCCCCACAGACATTCGAGATTATTAAAATTGATAGTACTCCCAGGGAGAATACATAATTCTTCCAGTTACTCCGTAGTATTTTTTTTTGCATTTTGGCAGGAAATAAAAGTTGTTTATAATATAGAATGTAGGGGTACCTAAGTATTCAATTTTACTGGGCAAATAGTTTAAATGACTGAACTTTCTTCTAGAAACCCATTAATTCACAGCTAATAGAGAAGGAGTATGCCTTGGTATTTATGAAATACAGAGCTTGGTAAGTACCACGTTCTGTAACCATTTTTCATACTCAACTGACAATTACCATGCCAAAAATCACAATCAAGTAAATAGTTTTTTTATCCTCTCCTGGTATTCAGAATTGGGTATTATTGCCAATAATTTCGACTTTATAGGATTTGGGATAGACTGCCTCGTCATATATAGTCAATCCTATCTGCTCGCCGACAGGATTATATTCGCCCTTGTGCAGATTTAGACAAGAGGAATTTTCCCAACCGTTAACATGGGAGTGACTATCTTTTTTGTAATCAGTGGTTTCTTTATTTCACGAAGCTTGGTCCGAGGTGCATCTTCTTTGAATTTTATTGGAAAAGGTCAATCCGATTATTTCCCGGCCTCATCATGGCGGTTTTGGTAACTCTATTTGGCCTGGGAATCCTCCTTACCTCACAATGAGTATTTTACGACGAAAGAAAACTATAAATAGCTGGTCGTTACACAAACTGTATCCGTCCTATACTCACATGCTCCCGGGGCTTTTTAACACCTTCGACAGCCGTACCGCAAATGGCTCTTTGTAGAACTTGGTGTACGAGTTTACCTGCCATCTTGCGCTTCTGGGGTTAACCCGTTATTCTTTGCCAAATTTGGAATAAAAGCAGTTCTTGCTTATACTATTTTGGCATGGTAGAAGCTTCCGTCTTTGATTCGAATCGCTTTCAGGATCGTATTTTCAGATTTTTCTCCTTCAACTCAGGCTGTTCAACCTCGTTGATTTTGGCATGTATTTTGTAGAGTGCAGCCTTTACTTCCACCAACAAGAGTATATTTTTTACAGAGGCTATATCACAATTTCTTCATTTTCTTTCTGTATAGGTCCCTATCATTCGGCAGAATGCTCCTCGTTTTGCCCGGTGGTATGGGCCATATACCTCGCCATTCCTTACCTCGTGCCACCTCGTACATTTACAAAGGCACATCAAACGAAGTAGGTTGTGATGATAATTTTTCATTTAGATTGTATGCCTAGTGATCTCATTTATAAAGCAGATCGACTTCCACAACAGGGTCGGCATCTCCCTTCAGCCGTGTAGTCTCAGGCTGCAAGCCGGACTTATCTATCATGTATATTGATGAAAGCACCAAATCCGCTGATATGAAGGTACTTAAATAAAAATAAGTAAGGGTGTGAAATAAATTGACAATATCCAAAAATCTAAATTATTGATTTGAAGCACTTTGGATCAAAAAAATATTCGTAATTTAATTCTACTCCGTACTTATAGTCCGTTAATGAAGACCTCGAGTGGCATACGAATACCAAAGTAATCTTCTGGCAGGAAAGCGCTGATTTCACCGTATTCCTTGAAAAGATTAGCTATTTGTGAGCATACCCTACACATCAAATATTAATCTGTCTACTTTTGCCCTCCCAAACACATCATCGGGATGTGGCGCAGCCCGGTAGCGCACACGCCTGGGGGGCGTGGGGTCGCAGGTTCAAATCCTGTCATCCCGACAAAGCTCGGTCAGCAATGACCGAGCTTTTTTTGCTTTTGTAGGCCATGGGGTGTTAAAATCCCTACATAATGAAAAAACAAAACCCTGTCCATTTCTGAACAGGGTTTTGTTTTCCTAATCTTTTTTGAAATACCTCAATACACAAACTCCCCAAACTCCGACCGGATCGAAACGCGCTTTTGTGTAGAAGCCTCCACGTGGCCCACGATTTGGGCCGGTATGCCAAAAGATTCTGAAATCTCGATTACCCGCGCGGCCTGAGCTTTGGGTAGGTACACTTCCAGCCGGTGGCCCATGTTGAATACCTGGTACATTTCCTGCCAACTTGTATTGCTTTCAGCCTGAATAAGCCGGAATAAAGGAGGAACCGGAAAAAGTTTATCCTTGATCACGTGCAGGTTGTCGATGAAATGCAGGATTTTGGTCTGGGCACCGCCGCTGCAATGCACCATGCCGTGAATCTGCGGCCGAAGCTCGTCCAGCAGGGCTTTGGCCACGGGCGCGTAGGTACGGGTAGGCGAAAGGATCAGTTGGCCGACATTCAGGGGGGTACCTTCCACGGCATCCAGCAGGTTTTTACTGCCGCTGTACACCAAATCCTGATTCACTTCCGGGTCGAAGCTCTCGGGGTACTTAGTGGCGAGGTACCTGTCCAGCACATCATGCCGGGCCGAGGTCAGGCCGTTGCTCCCCATGCCACCGTTGTAGGTACCTTCGTAGGTAGCCTGTCCGGATGAAGCCATTCCCACGATCACGTCACCCGCCCGGATGTTGGCATTGTCTACTACCTCGGCGCGTTTCATGCGGGCAATGACGGTACTGTTGACCGTCACGGTACGTACCAAATCACCGACATCGGCGGTTTCGCCCCCAGTGCTGTATATTTCTACGCCAAAACTCCGCAGCATTTCGAGTACCTCTTCGGTGCCGTTGATGATTTCGGCAATCACCTCACCGGGAATTTTATTCTTGTTTCGGTCAATCGTGGACGACAGCAGCATCGGGCCCGTAGCGCCCACGCACAGCAGGTCGTCGGTATTCATCACCACAGCGTCCTGCGCGATCCCGCGCCACACCGATAGGTCACCCGTTTCTTTCCAGTAGAGGTAAGCGAGGGAGGTTTTGGTGCCTGCCCCGTCAGCGTGCATAATGGTGCAGTAGTCGGGATCCCCGGCCAGAGTATCGGGGACTATTTTACAGAAAGCTTTGGGGAAAATTCCTTTATCGAGGTTGGCAATAGCCTTATGGACGTCCTCTTTGGAAGCCGAAACACCTCGTTGTAAATAACGGTCAGTCATGGGTCAATAATAAATGAGTGAATTCTGAATGAGTGAATGAAGGAGGGTTTACGCGACAAATTTATTTACTCATTCATTCAATCACTAATTCACTCGTTGTATTTAAGCCCAATTTCCTCCCGTACCTGATCCAATAAAGTCATGAGATTCCGACTATCCTGATGCGACCAATCGGGATTTTCGGTCAGGCCCGCGCGCAGAGCGTAGCCTACCGATTCGATTTCGTAATTATAACCGTGGGCTTCGCGATCGAAATCGTATTGCTTAGGTTCCAAGTCAGTTAGTTCCAGCGTAAGGGCCTGGCTATTGTGCCAGCGGCTATGTACCCGGATGCAGCCCAATTCGCCGTAAACGATGGCCTCACAGTTGGTACGCGCTAGCAAAGTACAGTCCAGAAAAGCAAAGGCCTCGGAATCGTAAGTCAGCACCATACCCGTAGAAACATCGACGTCCGTATCGCCGAATACCGCCGAAGCTTTCACCGTGGCCGGCATGCCCAATAGGGCGTACGACCAGAATAGTGGGTAGATCCCAATATCCAGCAAAGCCCCTCCCCCCAGTTCTTTATTGAATAAACGCTTACGTGGATCCTGCAAAGCTTTAAAGCCAAAATCGGCCCGCACGCCCAGCACCTTCCCAATCGCCCCTTCGCGAATTAATTCCAGTGTTTTCAGCGTCGTGGGCATGAAACGGCTCCACAAGGCTTCCATCAGAAAGAGGCTTTTGTCCCGCGCCACATAGATCATTTCTTCTACCTGACCGAGGTTCATACCAAACGGTTTTTCGCATAGTACCCCCAGGCCCGCTTCGAGGCACAGCAGCGTATGGGCATGGTGTCCTACGTGAGGCGAGGCGATGTACACGATGTCCAGTTCGGGGCAGTCCGCCAGTTCGGCGTAGCTGCCGTAGGCGTAAGGCGCGTCGTATTCCTGAGCGAAGGCCTGCGCCCGTTCCAGCTCACGCGAAGCGACAGCCATGAGTTTGGCTCCCTCGACGCGCGCCAGATCCTGCGCAAATTTGTGGGCGATGTGCCCCGGAGCCAGTATGCCCCAGCGGATAGTTTTCAATGCTGAATTAATGTGGTACGGGCATCTTGCCCGTCTGTGAAAAATTTTATGGTTTAGAATCCAGTATTTGGGTAACCTCCTCCTCGTCTACGCACACTTCCAAAAGCTCAGCGTTGGTCTTTTCTAATACCGGATGCACGAACTTTGGGGCAATTTCGGTTAAAGGTACCAAGGTGAACCGTCGCTCGTGCAGGCGCGGGTGGGGTACCGTCAAGCGGGGCGTATCCGTCACGGTTTTGCCAAAATACAAAACATCAATATCCAGATGCCGTGCACCCCAGCGTTCGTACCGTACCCGGCCCGACTCGTGCTCGATTTCCAGAATAATCCGCAGTACCTCTTCCGGGGCCAAAATCGTACTGACTTCCAGTACCTGATTCAGAAAAGCAGGCTGTTCGATCCCGCCCCAGGGAGCTGTTTCATACAAGGCCGAGGCTTGCGTCACTTCTCCGATTTGCTCCCCGATGCGATCGGCGGCGGTACGCATCAGCAACGCACGGTCGCCGAGGTTTGAGCCTAAAAGTAGGTAAATCGTTGTCAATATCGTACTATGTATTCGTTGGATCCGGTGGGAATTTAAGCAGCGAATGCGTAGTTTTGGTACTAGTCAGAAAAGTATTTTCGATCTTACTCTTCCATACCTTCGCGGAACCAAGAACTCAGAACTTCCAAAAATGCCCCTTACCAAAGAACAAGTCCTCAAACAATACTTCGGCTACGACTCCTTCCGGCCCCAGCAGGCCGAAATCATTGACACCGTGCTACGGGGCGAGGATTGCCTGGTACTGATGCCCACGGGCGGCGGTAAATCGGTGTGCTACCAGGTACCTGCACTGTTGCAGGAAGGTCTGACGGTTGTCATTTCACCGCTGATTGCTTTGATGAAAGACCAGGTGGAAGCCCTGCGCGCCAACGGTATCGAAGCGGCCTACCTCAATTCCAGCCTGAGCAGCAGCGAACAGGATTCCGTATTCTGGAAAGCTAAGTTAGGCGAACTAAAACTTCTCTATGTAGCCCCCGAGCGGTTGTTTTCGGGCAATACGATGGAGTTTTTCAAGCAATGGAACGTGCGGTTGTTTGCTGTGGATGAGGCGCACTGTATCTCATCCTGGGGCCACGATTTCCGGCCTGAGTACCGGCAGCTATCGTCGCTAAAAAATCATTTTCCCGGCATCCCGGTCATTGCACTCACCGCCACCGCCGACCGCGTGACGCGCCGCGATATTCTGGGACAGCTCGGCGTGAAGTCCGCACCCGTGTTCGTGGCTAGTTTCGACCGGCCCAACCTCAGTCTGACGGTGCTACCTTCGCGCAAGCGGTTGCCGCAGATCGAGCAGTTTCTGAAAAAACACCCCAATCAGCCGGGTATCATTTATTGCCTGAGCCGCAAAACGACTGAGACCGTCGCCGCCTCGTTGCAGAACCGCGACTTTCGCGCCGAGTGCTACCACGCCGGACTGCCCGCCGCCCAGCGCTCGAGGGTACAGGAACGGTTTCTCAATGATGACATTCAGATCATCGTGGCTACCATTGCCTTCGGCATGGGCATTGATAAATCCAACGTCCGCTGGGTAATCCATTACAACCTACCCCCCAACGTTGAGAGCTTTTACCAGGAAATCGGTCGCTCGGGGCGTGACGGGGCTCCGGCCGATACCGTACTTTTCTACGGCTACCAGGACATCATCATGCGGCAGGACATGATCATGAACTCCGAGCAGTCGGCGGAGCAGAAGGAACTTTTGCAGGCCAAGCTTAACCGTATGAAACAGTACGCCGAGGCTGATCTGTGTCGCCGTCGCATTCTGCTCAGCTATTTCAACGAAGCCGTGGAAAAAGATTGCGGCAACTGCGACGTGTGCCAGAATCCCCGCACCCGCTTCGATGGTACCTTATTGGCCCAAAAGGCACTATCGGGCATCGCCCGCACCAGCGAACGGGTGGCGATGGGAATGCTCATTGACATCCTGCGGGGCAGCCGCAACCGGGCCGTCCTCGACCGGGGTTACGACCGCCTCCCTACCTTTGGCGTGGGCCGCGACCAGCGTGGTGACGAATGGGCCGAGTACCTGAGTCAGATGCTCAACTCCGGCGTGATGGACATCGCCTACGACGAGGCTCACTCCTTCAAACTCAACGCCCTGAGCTGGCAGATTTTGAAAGAGGGCAAGAAAATCGAACTCGTGAAATTCATTCCGCTGGCCGAGCGCAAGGCCCGCGAAGAGGAACTGATTCCGAAGGAAAAACCCAAGCAGGAAATCATCCGCGATGCGCTGTTTGAACAATTACGGCTGTTGAGAAAACAAATGGCCGACGCGCTCAATGTACCCCCTTACGTGATTTTTTCGGATAAAACCATCGCTGAGATGGCGCAGAAACGGCCCGTTTCGGAAGCGCAGATGCTGGATATAGCGGGCGTGGGGGCTGAGAAGTACCGCCGGTATGGCGAGGCTTTTGTGCAGGAAATCGTGAAGTTTGCCAAGGAAAATACCAAACCGGGTACCCGCGTGGTGAAAGGCATGACCTACCTTGTGACCCACGAACTCTACGAAAAGGGATTCACACTCGACGACATCGCCCAGCAGCGCGGGTTGACCACCTCCACGGTAGTAGCGCACCTTGTCAAGCTCCGCGACGAAGGCCACGACATTAAGCTACGTCCACTGATTTCGGATCGTGTCTATACCGAAGTGCTGGCCGCCGCTGACGAAATGCACTTTAAGCCCGGCGAACCGCTCGCGCCGCTCTTTGAGCTCCTGGGCGAGCGCATCGAGTACGGCATGATCCGGCTGGCGCTCGCGATCAGGGAAGGCGCGTAGGGTATTGTAAGCTGAGATTATTAATCATTGCGACTCTTAACGATGTTTTTCCAGCGGTGAAGTTTTTTTGTTTTCTTATGGAATACGTGCAACGTTTTACAGAGTACTTTGTGTCTTGGCAAATAACAGTATCTGTCTTTCTTGCCATTAACTGCCATGATCATGAAAAATCCCCTTGTAATTATTGCCTTAGGACTTTTGCTTTGGTTTCCTGCGTAGACCATGATATAGATACGACAGAGCCTATTGACAAAGAGAAAGTCATTGCTTCCTTGACTGCTCCACAGCGATACTGGTGCATCGAAGAAATTACCAGGCAAGTTGGTAGTCAGGTTATAGAAATATCGGAAGACACCGCCTATCTAAGAATATGTTTTGGATTGTATAAAACTAATAAAAGGAGTCAGTCGTTAGCTTGTTGAATCTCACCTCAAACAAGCTAATGCAAGAGAATTTCTCCGAAA
>JBBRDE010000258.1:0-8210 GCA_038204185.1 Cytophagales bacterium | reverse complement strand
CAACGAATTGAAGCTAAAAGGCTTCAACGTCTTTCAGATTGAGAAAGATGGCAATGCTACCAAGGTATATAGCCGGAAGGATTTTTATAAAATCTGTTTGACCACCGGCAAAAGCCGTATTCACTACGCCGACAGAAGTTTTGACGCCGAAGGCACTATATTGTTTTTCGGAAATCCTAACATTCCTTATTCCTGGGAAACACTATCAACCCAATATGTTGGTTATACCATTTTATTCTCGGAAGATTTCCTCATTCCTGGCAAGCGTTCGGAAACCCTGCAAAAATCTCCTTTATTTAGAATGGGGGGCACACCGATTTTAGAAATTTCTGAAAATCAGCGACAGTTTCTGAATGGCCTTTTTCAAAAGATGATTGAGGAGCAACAGTCTGATTATGAATTTAAAGATGATCTGATTCGCAACTATATTGATTTGATTCTGCACGAATCCATAAAACTGAAACCTTCTCAGAATTTCAATCAAGCCAAAAGTGCGGCCGAACGACTAACCACCGTTTTTTTGGAACTACTGGAAAGGCAATTTCCCGTAGAAAGTCCTGAATGTCCGCTTCCCTTGAAGTCAGCCAAGGATTATGCAGAAAACCTTTCGGTGCATGTCAACTACCTGAACCGGGCCGTAAAAGAAGTCACGGGAAAAACCACCAGCACCCACATTTCTGAGCGTATCGTCCACGAAGCCAAAGCAATTTTGCAGTACACCAGCTGGAATATTTCTGAAATTGCTTACGCGTTGGGCTTTGAGTACCCGACTTACTTCAATAACTTCTTCAAAAAACAAACGGGTACCAACCCTTCTTCGGTTCGCTTGGAGAAAGTTTGAATTCATTAGTCTTCGGTTTGAATTCCTTTAATTGGAATCAGAGAGACATTCCGACCTTTGTATCAAAGCATACAAAGATGGATACACCAGATATATTCGAGCGGTTATGGAAAGGAGAAACCATTCCCCCAGGCGACCCGCAAGCCTACAAAATGCGGGAGGCATCCTACAACACGAAAAAATTGCTCGTGCAGATGAACAACGCCACAGACCCTGAGGAGATCAGGGATTTGCTGAGCCAAATCACCGGTAGCAAAATCGACGAAAGTGTTGCTGTGTTTACACCCTTATACATCAATTACGGCAAGCATACCAAAATCGGCAAAAATGTCTTTATCAATTTCGACTGTGTTTTTCTCGATTTGGGGGGTATCACCATTGATGATGGCGTACTGATAGCTCCCAAAGTCAGCTTGCTTTCCGAAAGCCACCCTATATCCCCCGAAAACAGACAGTCGCTGGTACCAAAACCCATCCACATCAAAAAGAACGCCTGGATTGGGGCTAATGCTACCATTTTGCAGGGCGTAACCATTGGCGAGAATTCGGTGGTTGCGGCGGGGTCGGTGGTTTCTGCTGACGTACCCGACAATGTGATCGTAGGGGGTACCCCTGCAAAAATTATCAAGGAAATTTAAACTAGAGAAAAATGAAAAAAGTAATTAGGCTTGCAGTTACCTTCCTGCTGATGACAGGACAGGCCTGCCAAACAACAACTGAAGAACAAGAAAATAGGAAACCGGATCCTTCTGAAACAGGAATTTTTCCTAAGGGTGAACTGGGACCTGCTACAAATTTCACAGGCAATGCCTATAATTTTGGCTTAGTCGCAGATGATTCTATCTACAACACCCTGGTGGGAAATGTTTATTTCGAAGAAAGTGCAAGATCTAATTGGCACTTACATCCAAGCGGACAAATTTTAATTGTACTCGATGGTGAGGGATATCATCAATTGGAGGGACAGCCTAGACAAACGATGAAAAAGGGGGATGTCATCAAGGTTCCGGCCAATACTAGGCACTGGCATGGCGCAACTGAAAATAACAGTCTTACGCAAATGTATATCCTACCAAAAACAGAAAATGGATTCGTTACATGGCTTGAGCCTGTGACGGATGAACAGTATAAATCTAAAAATTAACACAAATGGAAATTACCAGATTAGGTTCTCAACCATCCGTGAAAGGCCCGGAGGAGTGGTTCACGGGGCCAGTTCGCATAAACTATTTATATCTACCCAACGGACACAGACGCGCTGGTGCGGCCGAAGTAACTTTTGAACCTGGTGCAAGAACAGCATGGCACACCCATCCACTTGGACAAACATTAATTGTATTGTCCGGAATAGGATTAGCGCAACGTGAGGGTGGTGCTATTGAAGAAATCAGGCCTGGTGATATAGTCTGGTTTGCTCCGGGCGAAAAGCATTGGCATGGAGCATCGGCCACAATGGCAATGACACATATCGCCACTCAGGAGGAACTGAATGGGAAAGTGGTGGACTGGATGGAGAAAGTGACAGATGAAGACTATAACGCTAAATAGAATCCAAATCTATTTTAGACGGATTAATGAAGTTTAAAAATTAAAAAACGGTGAATCAGAATATTGAAGGAAAGGTGATTGTAATTACAGGCGCAAGTAGTGGTATGGGAGAAGCTGCTGCAAAACATCTGGCACAGCTCGGTGCTGCGGTAGTACTTGGTGCCAGAAGAACCGATAGAATAGAAAGACTGGCTGACGAGATTCAGGAAAGCGGTGGAAAAGCACTTGCCATTGCCACCGACGTAACCCAGCGGGATCAGGTAAAGAAGTTGGTTGATGCTGCCGTTGAAAAATTCGGACGTGTGGATGTACTTCTCAATAATGCGGGCATCATGCCGCTTTCGCCCATGGATCGTCTAAAAGTGGATGAGTGGGATCAAATGGTAGATGTCAACATCAAAGGCGTGCTCAATGGTATCGCAGCCGTCCTTCCGTACATGAAAAAGCAAAAGTCGGGTCATATCATCAACACGGCTTCGGTAGCCGGTCATAAAATATTCGGTGGATCTGCCGTGTATTCTGCCACAAAATTTGCAGTAAGGGCCTTATCTGAGGGCTTGCGCATGGAAGTAAAACCTTACAACATACGTACCACGATTGTATCTCCGGGAGCCGTAAAAACAGAATTGCTGGAACACATCAGCGAGGTGGATGTACAACAAGCCAATCAAGAGTATGTAGGAGCGGTCGGCCTTAGTCCTGCCTCTTTTGCAAACTTAGTTGCCTTTGTAATCAGCCAGCCCGAAGAGATAGATATCAACGAGATCATCTTCCGTCCAACCGCTCAGGAGCTTTGAAAAAGACCGGAATTTTCAGAAACAAATAGAGTAAATGCTTATACAATGAAAGGCGTTGGCCCCGTACTTCGTAGTCTTCCGCCGCTGTGCGTACGTCTTCCGAAGGGAGACTGCGTACTAAAAATAGATAAGCAGTCTGTGACTGCCGCCCAGGATTACGCCAGAGCATGGTAATTTCCAGCCTTACCACTATCCTCAAGAAAACATCAAGACGATGGAAACGCTTCTGATTCAATTGACCGACCAAAAGCAAGAAATCGCTGGGTGGACTTATTTTAGGTTTTGACTTTATTTGGAGTGACTGGGTCTGCTATCTGGCAGGCACTAGGGTAGGAGTGGGTTTTGGCTTGAATATAGGGGTACTTTACGGCTCCGTCGTCATGGCGCTTTTGAGCGACCAAATCGGGTGCGGGGTTCTGGCGGTTTCCAGTAACTTTTGCATTTCCTGTATCACTTCCGGGTGCGCGTCGGCCACATTCTGGGCCTCCCCAATATCCTGAGAAAGATCGTAAAGTTCAATTTCTCCCTTCGGATCATGTCGAATGGCCTTCCAGTTTCCTTTACGAATGGCCTGATCAGTAGCCTTATTTTCGTGAAACTCCCAATAGAAATAGTCGTGCTTCTGTTGCTTGTCGGCTTTTCCGGTGAAGGTAGGTAGGAGGGAGATACCGTCCGTTTTAACCGGAGAAGCACCGGCCATATCCGCAAACGTGGGGAGCATATCCCAGAAGGCAGAAGCCAGGTCACTGATGGTGTTAGGGGTTATCTGGGCGGGCCATTTGGCAATGAAAGGTACCCTGATCCCGCCTTCGTACAAGTCTCGCTTCTTGCCACGCAGGGGTCCGCTGCTGGTAAAGTACGCTGGATTGGCCCCGCCTTCGCTATGCGGGCCGTTGTCGCTGGTAAACATAATGAGGGTATTCTTTTCTAGCCCCAGGGCTTTCAGTTTATTCATTACCACCCCCACGCAACTGTCGAGGTGGGCTACCTGAGCGGCGTAGGCTGCGGCGGGGAATTGCTGCGAACGGTACGCGCCTGCGTTATTGTCGGTTGTATCGGGGGTACCTGGCTTTACGTAGGGTTTCTCGTCCACGATTCCTTTGTATTTTTCAAACATCCTACTTTCGGGCAGCAGCATTTCGGCATGAGGGGTGGTGTAGGCCAGATACAGGAAAAACGGCTTCTGCTGATTGTTTTCAAGGAAACTCACGGCTTCGTTCGTAAACAGGTCGTTGGAGAAACTCTTATTGGCCAGGTTTTTATTCTCCGGAATCTCCACCCGCTCCCCATTTTTGAACAGGTAGCTGGGGAACTGAAAATGGGCATGGCCCTGGTTGAGGTAGCCGTAGCTATAATCAAACCCTTGTTTGTTAGGTACTCCGGTAGTACCCTGTACGCCCATACCCCATTTTCCGATGATGCCGCTGGTATACCCTTTCTCTTTGAGTACTTCGGCTATAGTGATGTCCTCGTCCCGAAGTTCAAGGCAAGCCCCAAATCCGTTGGGGCCCGTTTCGTAGTTGCCCCGTACGCGGTTATTGCCCGTATGAAAGCCGGTCATGAATGCCGCGCGGGAGGGAGCACATACCGAACTACCCGCGTAGTGGTTGGTAAAGAGCATCCCTTCTTTGGCCAGTCGATCCAGGTTGGGGGTCTGAATCACTTTTTGGCCGTATCACCCCAAATCACCGTAACCCAAGTCGTCCGCCAGTATGTATACGATATTGGGCGGTTGCTGATCGGGACTCGATGTGCAGGAGAAGAACAGAAGGATTGCTAGCAGAGGGGTATACCGAATAAGGGACATGTAGAGTTAAATAGTCTGGTTGTACACAGTCAAAAATAGCCAATCGTCTTGGCCTGCGGATTGTAAAGAAGATCAATGAACCATTTATACTCCCTGAATGACCCATTTGTGCGCATAGGAACGAGTTTCATGGTCTGGTCTATAACCCCGCTATTGCCGGTTTGCAGCCGGGAGGAGGAGGTACTCCAGCGAATCAATCGCCTCAAATGAATAGGTTCCTGCTTACCTAGTGTGTCAATACCAGCACGGGCGACTCAGCGATTGCCACAAGCTTTCAACCTTACGCCCTGATTCAATGCTGTGTCGGCGTGCTGCTTTGTTTCCGATAAAGCAGGGCTCAAACCTGTCAGTTCGAGCCACTGGAAGACAGCAAATTGGAGAGTGGGAAGCAATTTCTCAATCCACAATAGCTTGCAGCACATGTTGACGAAGCTTTGTATGGTAAGTGTTGGAGAAGGGAGCCAATTGGGTCATAAAAATGGCAATTAGATTTTCTTTGGGATCGATGAAAAAATGGGTATTGTTGGCCCCGCTCCAATAGAAAATACCTTCTGATCCCAAAAGCTTTGTCTCGGCTACGTTTTCAACTACCGCAAAGCCCAGGCCGAAGCCTTCACCAGCTCCATTGTATAAATCTCCCACGTGGTTTTGGGTCATCAGTTCAACGGTTTTTCTACTCAATAATCGTTTGCCTTTCCATTCGCCTTTATTCAGTAGCATTTGGCAGAATGTCATATAATCAGCCGCCGTGGTGTATAGGCCGTTTACGCCACTCCAGACCGTATTGCCTTCCATCTTGGGTTGATTACTGCTATATTCCAATACCCCTTCCTTATTTTTGGTATGAACATACACCATGTGTGACTGCTCCGCTTTAGGAATAGTATACCCCGTATGTTTCATGGCAAGGGGCTCATAAATCCGTTTGTTAAGAAAATCGTTGGTACTCATGCCAGAGAATTTCTCTATCAAAACCGAAAGTACATCCGGGGCCGCACTATAATACCACTGCTCGCCTGGCTGGCCCATAAGCGGCAACGTAAGCATGGCATTCACTCGATCTGCTATGGTAGCATGTGGTTGAAGGTACATGGCTTTGGCATAATCACGATCAAGTTCGCTTGCCCCTAACCCGTGCGATAGCCCGGCCGTGTGGCTCAACAGATTCGCAATAGTTACCTCTTTTTTCATCGGGACGGTTTCGCCGTCTTTTCCTGCACTCAGATCTTTGGCCACTTTCAGATTTTTGAAGGCGGGGATGTATTTGGACACGGGGTCCGTCAACAAAAAATGGCCTTCTTCGTACAACATCATGAAAGCAACCGTGATAATGGGCTTCGTCATGGATTGAATGTAAAAAAGGCTTTCGGTAGTCATGGGCGTTTTGTCTTTTACATGGCTACTGCCAAATGCTTTGTGGTGTACCACCTGCCCATTTCTAACAATCATAGAGACCGCCCCCGGAATATCGCCGTCTTGAATAGACTTCTTCACATAACTTTCATAGGTTTTTAGCCGTTCAAGCGATATTCCCGCAATGGTTTTGTCGACGGATTGCGAAAAAATGCTTTCAGTCGGAAAAACGAAAACAAATAAGTAGATGAAGAGGTGTTTAGTAAATTTCATCGTTTCAGGTTTTTTTCTCAAATATTAAACTAAATATCTAATTCGCCCACTATTTCTAAATCCGATCAATAAGTACCTGATTTTAAATAGACTATGGCGTTAGCCAAACTAAGCTACCATTCATTTAGTATCCATATTGCCTCCCCACGCGTTTGAACCGGGGCACATAGCCACCCCTACGCTTTACTCTTTCAGTTTCTTTTGCTAATTCGATTTCGCGAGATGGCCCGCTGGCGATCGCACTTAAAGCGGGTCATCCCTTCGCTTGATTTGAGGGTATGCTTGGTCGCCCTGCCCTGCACCCGTTGCCGCCAGCGTCGCCAGGAAGCTGGCTTTAGCGCGCGCCGCATCAGCACAATGACATGCGGCTCGCTCAGCCCAAACTGAGCGGCTATCGCCTCAAAGGGCGTACGATCTTCCCAGGCCATCTCGATGATGCGATCGTGATCGCGCTCTGACAGGTTATTCAAAAGTTCGTTATCCATGTTCATAGGTGCTATACGGCGTAGGCTTGAATGCCCCGAAAAAGACCAGGGGATGCTTGAAAAGGCTCCCTCTATACTACCATTTATTTTAGGAATAGTTTATCGGACTTGTTTGTAAAAATCAACAGTTTCTTTCTTGGAAAAAATGCCTATTTTTCCAAGAATGTCAAACTCATCGGATTTTGATCGAAGACAATTTCTAGTAAAGAGCGACTTCAACGACCAGTATTTACAAACTACCAACCTATGAAACAACTTGTATTTTTCGCCCTGGCCCTCCTTTTGGCGGTAGCCTGTAGCCGGGTTTCCGTGCCGAATACCAACCGCGTCGTCCTGACGGGAATAGACGCTACCAAAAAGCCGGGCGATGACTTTTTTGCTTATGCCAACAGCATCTGGTACGATAGCGTCAAGATACCGGCAAGTCAGACGGGGGTAGGTTCGTACTCCTTTATGAATTACCCCCAGCGCATACGGTTGCAGGGAATCCTGGACAGTGTTTCGGCTAGCACTAATAAGCCCGGAAGCATTGAACAAAAGGTGGGCGATTTTTATGCTTCCGGCATGGACATGGTAGCTATTAACAAACGAGGGTATGAACCCATCAGGCCACTGCTCACCCGCATCGATGCCATAAACGAGGTGGCTTCGTTGTTGAAGTTCGTGGCTGACGAGCAAAAAGTAGGGGGTGGATCCATTATTGGCTTGCAGGTGGGCCCCGATAACAAACGGAGTACAATCAATATTGCCCAGTTTTCTCAAACCGGACTCGGTCTGCCGGATCGGGACTATTATTTTAAAGAAGATGCGTCCACCAGTGCCATTCAAAACGCGTACAAAAAATACCTTGCCACCCTGTTTGAATTAACGGGAACTGGATCGACGGATGCGCAGAAAAATGCAGCCGTGGCCTATGAGCTGGAAAAACAATTGGCGTCCGCCCACAAAACCAATATCGAACGTCGGGATGTCAAGGCCAACTACAACAAACTGGCCGTCACTACGCTGGCGCAGGGACAGCCTGCCCTTCGGTGGCCAACGTTATTAGCCGATTTGGGTGTGAAAGTCGATTCGGTCAATGTACGGCAACCGGCTTACTACGACAA
>JBBRDE010000257.1:0-8213 GCA_038204185.1 Cytophagales bacterium | reverse complement strand
ACAGCACAGCAACCACAAACTACCCACCAAGGGCGGTATCCGGTACAGCATGGAAGTATCAGAAGACGAGGTAAAAGCCCTGGCTACGCTGATGACGTTTAAATGTGCCGTCGTGAATGTACCCTTTGGCGGAGCCAAGGGTGGCGTCAAAATCGACCCGCGCCAGTCGTCGCCCGAGATGCTGGAAAAGGTCACGCGCCGCTTCGCCGCCGAGCTCATCAAGAAAAACCTGATCGGGCCGGCTGTTGATGTCCCTGCTCCTGACTACGGTACGGGCGGACGCGAAATGGGCTGGATCGCTGATACCTACATGACGTTCAAATTCGGCGATACCAACGCGCAGGGCTGTGTGACGGGCAAGCCTGTGGGCATTGGCGGCATTCGCGGTCGCACCGAGGCTACGGGGCTGGGTGTTTTCTTTGGATTGCGCGAGTTCTTCAAGTTTGAGGACGATGTGAAAAAACTCGGTCTTTCGACAGGCCTGAAAGGGAAGACAGTGATCATTCAGGGTTTCGGTAACGTGGGGTACCATTCGGCCAAATTCCTGCACGAAGAAGGCGCGAAAATCATCGGTATTGCCGAGTATGATGGGGGTGTTTACAATGAAAACGGGATCAACATCGGGGCGCTGGACGAGCACCGAAAAGCCACCAAGTCCGTGACGAAATTTCCTGGTGCGACGGACATCGCCGACTCCCAGTCGATGCTCAGTATGCCCTGTGACATCCTGATTCCCGCTGCTTTGGAAAACCAGATCAACGAAGAAAACGCTGACTCCATCCAAGCCAAGGTAATCGCCGAAGCCGCCAACGGGCCTGTTACGATGCGGGCCGAAGAAATTCTTCTTTCCAAGGGAGTCGTCATCATTCCTGACCTATACCTTAACGCCGGTGGCGTGACCGTATCCTATTTTGAATGGCTCAAAAATATTTCCAATGTCCGCTTCGGGCGCATGGGCAAGCGGGCCGACGAACAAAGCTTCAACCGCATCATTGGTGCCGTGGAAAGCCTGACGGGCGAGCAACTGGACCCAGCTGAGCGGGCCGACATTACGCACGGCTCCGACGAAGAAGATATTGTACGCTCGGGCCTGGAAGATACCATGATCGACGCTTACCACGAAATACGCAACGCCCTCGTTTCCAAGCCTGAACTGGGCGATTTGCGCACGGCGGCTTTCTACGTCTCTATCCAGAAAATCGCCCTCAGCTACCAGATGCTGGGCATTTTTCCGTAAGAAAAGGGGCCTGAAAACGGATTTTAGGAGAGCAGAAATGAACTAAGCGTATGGCGATTCCTGTTTTTTAGGGGTACCCTGTGGGGCACTTCCGGTAGTTTGCTTACCGGAAGTGCTCTTTTCTATTAACGCCCCTCCCATTTCCAGAACTGTGCTGCCATGAATGCTGTAACTGATTTCATTACCATTAACAAACTCTCACAAACGCTGACGATCCTGTCGTCGATGATTGCGCCGGTAATCCTTATCCTGGCCTGTGGCTCCCTCATCACCATTACCTCGCAGCGGCTCAACCTGGTGGTCGAGCGTTGCCGGGCGCTGATCGACCAGTTGAAGGAACATGTGCAAAAGTCCGCTACTCCCTCAGAAACTACGGCCACGGAAACCCAACTGCTGCTTTTTCTGATGGACAAAGCCACCCACCGTACCCGGCTACTGCAACAGGCCCTCACCACGCTATACCTTTCCCTGGGCGTTTTTATTGCCACGAGCCTGAGTTTGGGCATTCTGGATGTGATCAACTCGCGGCGCACCTGGCTACCCGTGCTACTGAGTATGGTGGGGGCTATGATGCTGTTTTACACCAGTGTACTGCTCATCACCGAATCCCGGCTTGCCCGGCAGGCCATCAACCGCGAGATGGATGAGGCCCTGCATTACTTCAAAACGAACCTGGTAAAGCCCGCAAAGCGGAAAATAAAAAGAAGCTGGTGGCGGCGGAAGGCTGTCAATCCGCCGGAAGTGGTTTCGAAATAGATTCTTTAAAGCCAGAAAATTCGGCATAGAAGGGAGTGCTGTTTTGCTTTTGCGAGTATTCGTGGCTACGCGCTCCGGCCCAAACGCGAAAAGATAAATGAGCACTGAACATGACGACGAACTGGGGTGCTGGCAGCAGTGAAGGAATTATAGCTATTCAGATGGGAGCAGAGACCACCTTCCCCGCCCCCGATCCGGTTACGCCGCGTTGGCTTTTTCCATCAACTTGAAGAAGCCCGTGTCTACATCCAGTTTCCGCCATTTAAATTTCCATCCCTCCTTAGTCTTAACGACTATACTATCATCATAACGCCCCGAGGCCACTACATACGGGATGTCAACTACTTCCAGTACCAGCATGTCATGCGTTACTTTTACTTCGGTGTCGGATACAGGTCTGATAATTAGGTTCACTACCTGGTGTCTTTTACCATTGGCATTCCCTCCGGGCCCTACATGGTGTGCTTCAAAGGCCCGGAGCTCGTCCCAGGCTTTCATGTGGCCAAACGCGCCGCTGTCGTAGCCCCCGAACTCCTCCGGACTTACCCAACAATTCATAAATTCGTCCACGTCTTTGTTGTCGGTAGCTACGCAGTAAGTAGCTACCAAGTTCTGGATTTCCAGAACATCAGTTGTAGTAATAGGCATGGTAATTGGTTGTTTAAGTAAAAAAATATTCAATAGGCAGGCGGCTCAGCCTGTTCATCCAGCAGGGCTTTTATCTTGCGCCTGGTTATAGCGTCGTCATAGGGGTAGTCCAAACCCGGCTCGGTCACCCTAACCTGCGGCCAGTGCTTCCGCAGGTACTGCTTTATGCGCAGGCGTTGCTCTTGCGTGTAACGACTCCCGATGAGTACCAGGTCTACGTTTCCCAACTCCTCTACTTTTTGCAGGCCTTCTTCCTCACTGAGGGTCCCATAGAGGCTCACGTTTTCGATTTGGAGTAACGAGCGGATGACGCCATCCCGGCGTACGGGACTTCCTCCAAAAAGCACGAGTACTCTGGCTTCCTTCCCGGGTGCTTTGTATTCAGATAATAGTGGTCGCTGTTCCATAGCCAGATGCGTGCTCCTAAGGCCACTATGAATAGGTTATAGGGCTAGTTTTCTGGTGGTAGTAGTAGCCCGCCGCAGGAAGTAAAGCAGCAACAGCACCAGAACAACATGCATCATATCCAAAGCAATACCATAGCCTAAGGGCACATTGGGTATCAGCAGGAACGGATTAGCAAATGACAGCAGCAGGAGCACAACGGACAGAATAAGGAAATAGCGATAACCCTTAGAAGTGTATTTGTCCAGTAAAAAGTACACTATACCAGCAATAACAGCAGGTACTATACTGGACATAATAACGGGTACCACCGTCATGGGTGTGCCGGGCTGTACCATTACATCATCGGTGATAAGCCCTAAGGCCCGGAAAAATAGAAAAAGTAGCGCGTTGATCGCCGCGGCGGCCACGCCAGCGTACAGTCCGGCCATGACCGCTTGTCTGAAAGAGAGTTTGGTTTTCATAGGGTTTTAAAAGGCTTATGTTAAATAGTCAATTGTTAAATACGCAATTATATGGTCAAAAAAATTTAAGTCAGATTATGGATGGTTTTCCTCAGCACCCGCATGCATATCTCTACTTCTTCCGGACTGACGCCTTTTAGCGCATCCTGAATGGCCTGACGTCCACACTCAGCGGCTTCGGCTTCGATGGCCTTTCCCTTCTCGGTCAGCACGATCCGGAAAGCCCGGCGGTCGCTTTCATGCTCGCGGCGCTCCACGATCCCTTCGCGCTCGAGTATGTCAATGATACGCGTCACGTTAGCACGGTCGCGGTTAGTACAGTCGGCCAGGTGCTGCTGAGAGCAGTTATCGTTTTGCCACAAGTGGGTCAGCACCCGAAACTGATCGGGCGTTACCGGTATCTCTTTGTCCTTTAAGTACCTGGCCAGCCGACGGTACACCTGCGTGTAAGCTACCCCCAGGATCCGACCATACGACTTGTCATATTCATATATTGCCATCTATAACTGTTGAGTACGCAACAAATGTACGGATAATTTTGGTTCCTGAACTATTATTCTTCATCCTCTTTATCCAAAAAGTAGCTCCCACCGCGGGTGGACGTATTCACGCGCGCTACTTACCTGGGCATCCTGCTGGATAGTGTCTGCCACTGCCAGAAAGAGAAGGGCCTGCGCATTCATGCGTTGTGCATTATGTTGAACCATGTACAGCTAATGATCTCGAGGGAATTTGGCCGCCATCCTTCCAATGCCCTGCGCGACTTGAAGAAGTTCACCTCCTAGAAAATCATCGCCGCCATTGAGGATAAGGATTAAATTAAAAGATAGGATGGCACCGCCCACCGGAAAAACCGGTACTGATTCCCTGTTCAATTTTTGTTTTGGGTAAGCCCGGTATATTCAATCCTTTTGGAAAGAGGTTCTTTGATCTAAAATTACAAGATGGAGCACAGTAGTAATTTTCTTACGGGATTGTTTCTCCCAATACCCTCATGGATTAGACTGAGAATCAGATATAGGAATTCTTGATCACATTATTTTTCTACACAAAACCCGTTCGGACGGACGATGACGGCGCTTTTTGCACTTTCTTTTAATCTAACTCTAAGAGGGTTTATTGGGTGTCAATTTGATTGCCAAAAAGCTGGCTATCTCTAAAGTAATGTTTTAAAAATATTTGCGGCATCGGGGTGTCGAAATTCGTAGTAAAAAGGGGATTAAAACTTAGGCAAATGCTTATTAGCCAGATCGTTTACCTTTTTGAATGAAAATTTTCGAAATGTTAGCACCTACCCGAAGAAATGACTACATTTGATTAGGCAAAGTGCTCTGTTTGCCGATGCTGGCCTGGTGAACGCTTGCGAGGAACGATTCACCCCTTCTCTGGCTCTTCTCGACTGCCCCGGTTTAGCGAACTCGAGCCGTCCTTTCCGAGCTTGTCTGCAAAGACCATCGATAGTCTGTTTGATGCGCTAATCCCTAGCGCCAATAAGCAACTCCCCTTAACGAGTAAACCGATGAAACATTTCCTGTTTTTGACCTTAATACCGATAGGCCTCTTCCTGGCTGGATGTAGTCCGGACGACAACACGCCCCCCGTTCAACGCAGTGCCCGTGAAAAACTCATCGCCCGCAAATGGAGCCTGACGACCTTCGCCATTCGCGTCGACAATGGCAGTACCTACAGTCTGACCAAAGCCCAATGGCAAGCCATGGCTGTTACGCTGGATAATCTGATCTTCCTAAGCAATGGCCGCTACTCCTCAAACGGTCCCTCGGGCACCTACACTTTGAAACAGGATGACACCGTGCTGGATTTAACCAACGAACCTAATTACACCTACACATTAACTGACCTCACCATATCGGACTCTGAATTTAGTGGAAGATCACCCGTTGTAACGGTGAACCCGGAAAAACCAACCATCACAGATGAAGAACGTGGTGTTGCCTTATTTGGCTTGGGTGGGCTAAAGCTTTTTAAGGAGGTGGATGTCTCGAAGGTCAGAAGCGTACAGCTCATACTTACCTACACGGGAGTCTAGGCTAAACCCATTCAACCACCAACTAACCCCGCTAACCCCAATTTGCAATTGGGACGGTCGTCCGCCGCGCGGTTGCATCACCTCGCGTTTGTGACGCGATTCGCGCACAAGTCACGAAAGGTTTATTACCATGGATCAGTACCCCATAAAAACCTTGCGACCAAAAAAGCCAACCAATACGCTATCGCTCGACGCTGATGCTTAGATCAGACAACTCCACCTGAAATTTAACTTTGGCCTTCAGCGCTGTGAACACCCGGATCAGGGTATCCATCGTAGCATTGCTGGCACTACTTTCCAATCTTGAAATTTGCGCTTTTTGAACACCGATGAGCTTTCCCAACTCTTCCTGGGTTAGTTGGCGCTCCTCTCGGGTTTGCCTGATGGCCTTGCCAATAAGATCCATTTGCAATTCGTACTCGAATCGGTCGCGTTCGGGCATGCCGATCCTACCGATTATTTCGTCTTGAACCTGGTCTAAGGTGTATGTTTTCATTGCTTTTTATGATTTCTGTTTCTCCTCAAAATACCTGGCACGAAGCTGAACCGCTCCTTGAATCTCGTTATTAGGCACTTTGCTACGCTTTTTTACGAAACCATGGGTCGATATGACAAGCGTATCTTTGGTCCCTGATTTATCCCAAAATGCCAATAGGCGGTAGTGATTGCCCTGATAAATCGTCCTGAACTCCCAAATGTCGTCAGTCAATCTCTTAAAAAGTTCGGGATCGCGGCTTGTTTGTGCCTTACGGATATTGTACAATATCTTTTCGGAGTGCTTTTTCTCAAGGCTTTTCAAATAGGAAAATGCCTCATCCAAAAGTTGAATCTCGAAAAGCTTTCCCATTTGGTAATACGTTGAACACGCAAATATAAGGACAAGTTTCGTTATAGCGAAACTTAGACACAGCATCCCTATCCTCTCTTGACGGGGTACTTGATGATGCCGTTCCCGATGTAGAAGGTACCGTCGCGAATGAGGACGGTGTAAAAAACAGCTTTGACAACCTACGGAACGCCGCCCTGGTAAAAAGTTGTCAATTATTGCTTCACCCCCTACTTCACTACCTTCAACTTACCCTGCATCAAAGTATAGTGGCCGGGGAAGGTACATACGTACTGATAATCACCTGCTTTGGCCGGGGCTACGAAGTAGATGGCCTCGCTGCTTTCGGGCTGCATGAGTCCGGTGTGGTACAGCACGTTGGGCGAGTCGGGGATGTAGTTCATTTCGGCCCCTTTTAGTCCCAGCGTGAGGGCAGCTTCTCCCACCGGATTAGCCATGCCGGGTTTGGTAATGACGAAGTTGTGCAGCATGTCGTCGTTATTGTTGAACACCACTTTCACCTTGCTCCCCGCTTTTACCTGAATCTCCGAAAGATCGAATTTCAGGCCCGGCTTGGTTCCCAACGTCACGACCTGATCGGGGCCGTTGGTCCAGGTAGTGGGTTGGGTTGTCACACGCTTGGCCGAGTTGGCGACAGGCATAGCTTCGGTGGCGGCGTGCTGGCTGTGGTCCATTCCCGGCATGGAGTTCCTGCTGCTGGCCGTAAACTGCGACGCATCGGCTTTGCCACCCGGCGCGATTTCATTCAGGGTATAGTACCCTACATTGTGCAAAAGCGACAAACCTTCTTTCGACTTCAATCCTTCGGCTTTTACTTCATGAATGTAGCCCTTGCGCAGCTTGGTTTCGTCTATCACCAATCGCGCGCTTAGTCCGTCAGCGGCCACAACGATTCCTTTGATCGCCAGCGGTTCGGCGTTAATAACCGGACTCCCGTAAGTATGGTGGTATTTATAGTTAAAACTATTCAGACTGTACGAAGCAGGATCGCCCGCCGTGGTGGCATCCACGGGCAGCGTGAAAGTCAGCTCGAAGCCATCGGATTTGGATCGGATGGTTTTGATTTCAAAGGGCGTTTGTCCTGTCCACACCACACGCTGAATGCCGAAGGGTGCCTTGCCCGTCGCCGACCAGCCGCGCGCGGTTTGGCCCACAAACAACGAGCCATCCAGGCCCCAGACTAACCGTATCAGACCTGATTCAAATTTTTCGCGGAAAGGAAAGGTAGCCCCCTGCCACACGCCGTTGACTTTCTCCATGTCTACGCGCATGATTTTGCTATGACCCTGATCGCCCACGAACATCTGCCCCGCGAACGGCCCGAAAGCTCCACGGGTAGTATCTTCTTTGAAATCAGACGTTGAAATTCCCATCAGCGTGTGCGGAAACCAGACCGCTGGGGGCTTGATGCCGGGCGTGCGCTGGGCTACATCGTACAGTGGCTCGCCCGTGTCGGGGACATCTTCGGGGCGCAGCTTGACGGGCGAGCCGTCCTCGCTGCTCCACCGGAGTCCCGCAGGATTACCCGCAAAATCGCCCTTCGCCAAGTGCGTCATACGGCCCGAACCGACCCAGTCGCCCTGGTTTTCAGTGTAGAAAATATCGCCTTTAAACTCCCCGAAGCCTGCCGGAGAGCGCAGCCCGGTAGCCCAGGGTGTCAATTTCCCGTCTTCACCCAATTTGAGCATCCAGCCCCGCCACTTCGACTGGCTGGCACCCTTCCCAACCCAGTCCAGGTTGAGCGTAATAATCATTTCTCCGTTGGACAAAGGTACCGGACCGTAGGAATACTGGTGGTAGTTGCCCGAT
>JBBRDE010000256.1:0-8266 GCA_038204185.1 Cytophagales bacterium | reverse complement strand
AAACCGACATCACCATACCCCCTACCCTGCTGGATACCGAGAATACGCGCATCGACCTGGCTGCCTATTACAATGAAATCAGTCGCCTCGACTCCTACCTGGGTGTGTTGCAACAGGAACTGCAACGACAAGGCATCACCGACAACACGATCATTGTCTTTATGGCAGATAATGGCCGTCCCTTTTCGGGTAGCAAGACCCGCGTCTACGATACGGGTATGCGTAGCCCGTTCGTGATCAAATGGCCCGCAGGCATCAAAAAAACGGGAGCCGTTTGTGAGAGCATGGTCAGCAGCATCGACCTGGCTCCCACCCTGTTGCAGGCCGCTCAGGTCGCGCCATCCGCTACGGTACAGGGCGTCAGTTTTTTTGATTTGTTAAAAAATCCCGGCAAGACATTCAGAAACTACGTTTTCTCCGAACACAACTGGCACGACTACGAAGCCTACGAGCGCGCTGTACGTACGAAAGACTACCTGTATGTAATTAACAAGCGGCCCGAGCTCACCAACGAGGGCCCCATCGATGCCACTCAAAGTCCTTCGGCCCTGGATCTGAAGGCGGCCCGCCCCAAAGGGGTATTGACGCCCATTCAGGAGGACGTATTCCGTACACCGCGCCCATCCGAAGAGTTTTTCGACGTCCGTACCGATTTAATTCAGGAAATAAATTTAGTTACTGTTCCGGCGTATAGCCAGAAAGTAGAAACTTTGAAAAAGGTACTTAAACAATGGCAGGACGAAACGGGCGACACCTCCCCCGGAAATATCACGCCTGACTGGTACCACCGTGATACGGGCAAGCCTGTGCCCACCAAAGATCAGCGGGGCGAAATGCCCGGAGCGGCCAAAAATGCAGACCGGATTACTAAAAAAGGACCTTTTTAATCAATCGTGAATGAGTGAAGGAGCGAACATACACTCACTTTACACAAAACACGTCAACTATGAATCTACGTACACTAGCTTTCTCGCTTCTTTTTCTGCCTCTTTTCGGAGCATTTGCCCAAACCCCTGATAAACCTAATATTCTGTGGATTGTGAGCGAGGACAACAGCCCGTTGATCGGGGCCTATGGCGATACATTCGCCACCACGCCCAGTATCGACAAATTGGCCACCCAGGGGGTACTTTATACCAATGCCTTTGCCACCGCACCCGTGTGCGCGCCTTCGCGGTCTACCCTCATTACGGGCATGTACCCGCCCTCGCTGGGTACCGAGAACATGCGCAGTACCTACCCAGTGCCAGATTTCGTCAAGTTTTATCCGAAGTACCTGCGTGAGGCGGGCTACTACACCAGCAATAATGTCAAGAAAGACTACAATGTCGCCGAGGATCAGGAAGACGCCTGGAACGAATCAAGCAATAAGGCTACCTACCACAACCGTAAGCCGGGTCAGCCTTTTTTCGCCATTTTCAATACCACAATCTCCCACGAAAGCTCCATTCATAATTCTATCCCCAACGACAAACTACGCCACAGTCCGGCTAAGGTACCCCTGCCCCCCTACCACCCCGATACACCCGAAATGCGGCACGACTGGGCACAATACTACGATAAAGTGGAGGACATGGACACCTTCGTGGGCAAAGTCCTGGCCGATCTGGAAAAGTCGGGCGAAGCCGAGAATACCATCGTGTTCTATTACAGCGACCACGGTGGGGTGTTGGGCCGTAGCAAGCGGTTCATGTACGAGTCGGGGCTGCACATTCCGATGGTCATCCGCTTTCCTAAGAAATACGCGCATTTGGCCCCCGGCCAGCCCGGCACCAAGACCGACCGTATCGTGACATTCCTCGACTTTGCTCCCACCCTGTTGAGCCTGGCCGGGGTACCCCTCCCTGACCACATGCCCGGCAAGGCTTTCCTGGGTGCCCAGAAGGCTGCCGAGCGACAATACGCCCACGCCTTCCGAGGCCGCATGGACGAGCGCATCGACCTGGTGCGCTCGGTTCGTGACAAGAAATACCGCTACATCCGCAACTACATGCCCCACAAAATCTACGGTCAGTACCTGGAATATTTGTGGAAGGCCCCTTCGATGGGCTCGTGGGAAGCGGCTTATAAAGCCGGAAAGCTCAATGACGTGCAAAAAAAGTTCTGGGAGACCAAGCCGGTGGAAGAACTCTTCGATGTGGATGCCGACCCGCAAAATGTCAACAATCTGGCCAGTAATCCAAAGTATAAAGCGGTGCTGGAGCGGATGCGGAAGGCCAACCACGACTATGTGATTGAAAGTATAGACGTGGGTTTTTTGCCCGAAGCCATGATGGAGGAAATCTCCGGGATCATACCGCTGTATGACTATGCCCGTTGTGGCATGTATGACGTAAAAAAAGTGGTGGAAGCCGCCGAACTGGCTTCTCTGGGCGACCCGAAAAATATTCGCAAAATCATGAAGATGTTGGAAGATAAAGACCCAATCATCCGCTATTGGGCCGCCACGGGTTGCACCATCCTGGGCCACCACGCCACGCCCGCCAAGTACGACTTGCTGTCGCTGCTGAACGACAAGGAAGTGAGCGTCCGCATTGCGGCGGCCGAAGCCGTGGCGCAGCTGGGCGAAAAAGAAAAAGCCGTAGATGCCCTGATTGATGCTCTAAAAAAAGGCAATCAGATGGCCCGGGTACAGGCCCTCAATATTCTGGATCAGTTTGGAGACGACGCCCGCAAAGCCTACCCGGCTGTGAAGGCAGTGATTGTGGGAGAAAAGGCCGACGGTAGCTACGACATCCGGGCCGCGGAGCGGATTATAGCCAAGGCGGGGGAGAAGTAAGATAGACAAGCGGGCAATGTGTCCGAAAATCATACATAGTTGACCTAAAAGAAAGAGTCCTACTCCTGAGAATGTGGGAAGTTTGTACAAAACAAACCTCTCACATTCTATGAAAGATTTATTCTACACCGCACAGTTTCTATTCTTGTTTTCCCTGGCTGCGTCCGCACAATCCATTCAGGGGAATGTTCGCGAATCGGACGGAAAAGCAATCCCGTTCGCCTCTGTGTTACTTCTCAATGAAACCGATTCAACCCTGGTCAAAGGGGCTGTAGCCACCGAAACCGGACACTTTGAAATTGAAAACATTCGGGAAGGATCGTACCGGGTGGCGGTTTCGGTAGTAGGGTACGAAAAAACATACTCAGCCCTATTTTCACTGACCACCGGTACCCGGTTTCAGCTCCCTGCCCTGGTATTGCTACCCCAAACCCACCAACTGGCCGAAGTAAATGTATTGGCTAAAAAGCCACTGTTCGAGCAGCAAATGGACAAGCTGGTTGTCAATGTGGAAAGTATGCTGACCGCTGCCGGGGGCTCGGCGCTCGATGTACTGGAACGTTCGCCGGGGGTGACGGTCAATCGTCAGAACAGTGGACTCTCGCTGAACGGAAAAAATGGGGTACTTGTGATGATCGATGGCCGACTGAACCGCCTGCCCATGGAGGCGGTGGTGCAGATGCTAAGCGGCATGAATGCTTCGAACATCGACAAAGTTGAACTAATTACAAACCCACCCGCCAAATACGACGCCGAGGGGGATGCCGGCCTCATCAATATTGTTCTGAAAAAGAATATCAACGAAGGTACCAACGGCAGCTACACGTTATCGGCCGGTGCCGGTTGGTTCGAACGCCTGAACGGCTCCCTTTTGCTGAACCACCGGAAGAAGAACCTGAATCTGTTCGGTGACTATTCGGTGCTGCACACCCGGACCTGGAGGGAACTCACCTCCAACCTGCGAATCAGCAACGAAGGAGTAGTGAGTCTGTGGGACATTAATAGCCAGAACTACGGCCGAAGACAGACCCACAACGCCCGTCTGGGCTTTGACTACAGTCTGGGGGCAAACACCGTGATCGGTGGAATGCTATCGGGTTTCTCGGACGGATTCTACGGGGACGCGTACCGCCTGACGAACATTCGCCGAAGCGGTCCACTGGTGGAACAGAGTACTATGACCGACGATGAAAAGAATATATGGCAGCACCAAATGGTCAATGCAAATGTGCGGCATACGTTTGTGGGTAAGCAGCAACTCAGCCTGGACGTGGACTATCTGCTCTACAATAACCAGAATCCGCACGATTATAGTAATCTTTCCTCGTTTCCCCGGCAAGGAACCAGCAAGACTGACCTGACCAACATTGAGAAAGAATCGCCCATCCGGATTTGGGTGTTGAAAGCCGATTATACGCAGGCGCTGGGAAAGCAGCACCGGCTCGACATGGGGGTGAAATCTACCCGGATGCAGCTGAGCAACGATCTGGCCATCAGCCATAACCGCGACGGTACCTGGCGGCGCGATGCGGGCCTCAGCCAATTGTATGACCTGGATGAGGTTATTGACGCGCTGTATGTGAACGGGCAATTTCAGCTCGCTAAAGGTCAGAAATTACAGGCCGGTTTGCGCTATGAATACACCCGTACCGATTTGGGTGAGCCAGGCGAGCCGCCGGTGGTTCGCCGCCGTTACGGAAGCTTTTTTCCGAGTGTATTCTGGTCGAAGGACCTGAGCAAAACCAGTAGCCTGCGGCTGGCCTACAGCCGCAGGATCGCCCGGCCTCAGTATTCACTCCTGGCTCCATGGGTGATTTTTACCAGCCCCTATTCCTTTGTAACGGGCAACCCTAATCTCCTTCCCACTTTTACGGAGGCCGTGGAGGCTACCTATAAATTCAAGAGCAGCTACCTGTTCTCGGTTAGGTATACCCACGACCGTAATGCGCTGGATCGGTTTCGGGTTCGGGTAGACTCGACCTCCGGTACGGTTATTGGCAGGCCGGAAAATATTAATTCGATCAACGGGCTGACGACGACTTTCACGTTCCCGCTTCGCCTTACCAACTGGTGGCAAATGCAAACTAATTTGATCGCGTACGGGCAGTCGATACAAACAGTGGCAGAGGACAAACCCGTATCATTACGGATCTTTGCCGGAAACGCGCTCAACGCCAGCACCTTTACCCTTTCCAAGTCCTGGACCGCGGAACTCGCCCTGTTTTACACCACGCCTTCGTTCATGGGTATTTCCAGATTGAAAGCCATGGGAAGCGTCAATGCCGGTTTGAAGAAAAAATTCAAGAATGGTGGAAATCTTCTGGTGAATGTAACGGATCTGTTCTGGACGAATCGCATCAGGGTCATTACCGACAACCCGGCGGTGGGGCAGATGGGTAGTTGGGGGCTGACCTATGAACCGCGGGTGGTACAATGTACGTATACCAACACCTTCGGCAAGAAAACGGTCAAAGCGGTCAATCGCCGGGCCACGGGTTCCGAAGAGGAACGGAGCCGGGGAGGCGTAACCAATTAGGTAACGGCAAATCTTTACTATCTTACCATTAATGTAAAGAAAATGAATAAATTACCTCACAATCGGCGAAAGCTACCGGGATGACGACATTGGGAGAACATGGTGTCATAATTCGGGCACTGCACGCAATGCACCAGTAGCAAGGGAGAGGTCGGCAGGAGGCAGGGAGGGTCCGGTTGAACTTGGCCAAAAACGCCTTCTACGCACTGAGATAGCATGGGTAGGTATTCGGCTACTTTACTGAACCGATTATTCGAATTCCTCTGGAATCATACCTTGACCTAAGATCCGATGAACCCTGACTGGTTTGAACTAAAAGTGTCTGTTGTTGCGGCAAAGGCTCAGTTTACCCTTTGCGCCGTACTCCTTGGTTACCTGCTCAGTTTGCCCAAAAAGAATCTGGAAACTACCCTGTTTTTAGGGTATCTCTTTTCAGTGTGTCCGTTTTTTGCCAATGATGTTTTATACAACACTGTTATATACTCACCCTTTCACAGGGTAGTGGAGAGCCGGGAGGGAGAAAGTTCGGAAATCATTGTTCGTATACCATTTCCATAAGGCTCCACTATGAAACAACTCCTGATCTTCATGCTGGTTTGCCTCACTTTCACTGGCACACGGGCGCAATCCACTAATACGCCCATTGTTCTCATCGACAGTTTGCCGCCACAAGGGCTATTGCTCAACAAAGGCTGGCTATGGCACCCTGGTGATAATTCCGACTGGGCAAAACCGGCATTCAATGATCGTGCGTGGACAAGTATTGATCCTACCGAAGATTACTACTTTTTACCGGAAGTTCGAGAGAACGGTTTGGGCTGGTTTCGGCTAAGGCTTATAGTAGACAGTGCCCTGGTGAATGAGCCTTTAGTGCTGACAATAAACCAGATGGGAGCCTCAGAAATTTTTCTGAACGGAAAGCAAATCTACCGCTTTGGTCAGGTTAGTTCCGATCAGCGTAAGGTTATAGCGTATGACCCCCTGGGACAGCCATTGGCCTTGCCGATTTCAGCCGGAACAGAACAGGTTCTGGCTGTACGATTCGCGTTAAAAAAGAGCATTCCTGTGTTCCGATACGGTAACCGGCCTAATCCCCTGCTCATTATCAGGCTCAATAAGACCAATCAGGAAACAGCCGGTTTCTTTGCAAAGAGGCTTGAGCCGTTGCTGCTTGATTTTATTAAATTAGGGTTTTTTCTGTTATTGACGATCCTGCACCTGGGATTGTACTGGTACGCCCCAAAGCGTATGGCAAACTTATACTTTCTGTTAACAGCTTCGTCTATCCTTTTTACCCGGATTCTCTATGTGATCGCTCTTACAACTACGTCTGTAGAACTGCGAATGTATCTTTTAGCCACAATCAACTCGATCTACTGCTTTCCTACGCTCTGCTCATTAGCGACTAATTATGCTCTTTTTAACTTCAAGAAAGGTCTGCCCTTCTGGTTGCTCAGTACAGCTTCCCTGGTTTGTATACCACTTCCCTTTTTCATTTATGAGGCACAAACATTCATGTTTGTAATTGTCCTTATTTATATCGACTCTTGCAGAGTTGCCTTAGTAGCGGTTTTAAAAAAGAAACCGGGAGCCTGGTTCATTGCAACCGGATCGCTTGTAGCTGCTATTGCCGTTTCACTAGCGATTTTAACCTATAATGGATATCTGCCTTCGGGTCCTTACCGTGTTTATACCCATTTTTTTGTTAATACTGCCTATCTGTCCCTTCCAGTTGCTATGTCTCTCTTTTTATCACTGGAATTTGCCTGGGCCAACCGTCAGTTGAGTCAAAAGCTTCAGGAAGTAAAGGGACTATCTGCCAAAACACTCTTCCAGGAGCAGGAAAAACAGCAAATGCTTGCTCAACAGAACGAAGTTCTGGAGCAAAAGGTAACCGAACGGACTGTCCAACTGCAGCTTTCTCTGGATAACCTCAAAGCCACCCAAAAACAACTCATCCAGAAAGAAAAAATGGCTTCCCTAGGCGAGCTGACGGCCGGCATCGCCCACGAGATCCAGAATCCGCTCAATTTCGTCAATAACTTCGCTGAAGTGTCGGCCGAGTTGGCCCAAGAACTGGCGCAGACCGTCAGTGCGGGAGACATACCGGCGGCCACGGCCCTGTCGAACGACCTGCGCGAGAACATGGGCTACATCGCCGAAAACGGACTGCGGGCCAGCAGCATCGTTCGCGCCATGCTCGAACACAGCCGCAGCAGCTCCGACGAGCATCGGCCCACCCACCTCAACGAGCTGGCCGACGAGTACCTGCGGCTGGCCTACCACGGCATGAGGCAGTCGGAAGTCCGCACCCCCGTCGATCTGGCCCAGGATCCCGACTTTCAGGTGCAGCTCATCACAGATTTCGATCCGGAACTGCCGCTAGTGGAGGTGGCTCCGCAGGAAATCGGCCGGGTGCTGCTCAACCTATACAACAACGCCTTCTACGCCGTGCGGCAGAGGCAACTGCAGGCACCAAGAGCGATTCTCGCCGGGGACTTGGAAGCAACCGAAGCCTACCAGCCCACGGTATGGGTGAGTACCCGGCAGGTTAACGGCTCTGTGGAGTTGTCTGTAAAGGACAACGGCGCTGGCATCCCAGATGGCATCCGCGACAAGATTTTTCAGCCTTTCTTTACCACCAAGCCCACGGGCGAGGGCACGGGTTTGGGCCTCAGCCTGAGCTACGACATCATCACCAAGGGACATGGTGGAGAGATGCGGGTGGAGAGTCAGGAAGGAGAAGTAAGTGTATTTCAGATCCAATTGCCAATTAATTACGGATAGCGCCCCACCTGACTTAAAAGTCGTCTTAGAGCATGTTTAAATTTTAGAAAGGGCATCGGTGCATTTACTTTTGGGTGACCAAACTTAGAAGTGAATGCAAGTCGAATTCAATCAACTTTCCGATGCCCGCTGGCAAATTATGGAACAAATTTTGAACGATCACC
>JBBRDE010000255.1:0-8278 GCA_038204185.1 Cytophagales bacterium | reverse complement strand
AATGATCCGGTTTATCTGGCCGATCGCCACGGCGTGGAGGGTAACGCGGACACGCTTGAAAAAATCAAAAATGCGCTGGCAGGATTGGCCGCCGTGGCCACGGCGAAGTAAAATCGGGAATTGATCTATACCCACAACAATCACTGACAGGATTGCGGGAAAGATGTAATTTGGCTGCCCAACCGGTGGATTACTGGTATTCCACCGGTTGGTTTTATCACACACCACCGGATGATTTTGGTTTTGTGACAAATTATCGGGAGAATTATTGACAGAGTGGGTGGTTTTTTTTAGCTACTTCGCGGCGAGTTGTTGATGTGATCACCAACTACGGTATTAAAGTCGTCGCCCAAAACGACTGTGTCGACGTGTTGGGTAGGGGTTGATGCGCAGCTTTTTCCCCTACAATTGCCGGAAGCGCACCCAAACGCAAAAAGGCCCATAGAGGCAAAGTAGCCCCCAAAAGCGACGCCGAACCATTCCTGATTCAGAACGGATTGCGTGACGATGTACAGTCCCACGACGAGGTAAAACCCTCGCATGAATGTCCAGTTGGTTAAGATTCTTTCTTTCATGGTATACGGCCTTCCTTTGTGATATCTAAATGACTAACGAATGTTACTAGTCCTTTCGCCGGGTGGAAATTCCGAAAGGCAGGTAGAGCGGACAGAAGCTCATAAAACTCGTGAGGATGAAGACCCCCGCCAGTACTAAAAGAATGATGGCTGTGGTGCCTGAAATGATATTGACAAAATACAAACCGATAATTCCGATAGCCGCCGTTATCCGAATGACCCGGTCGACTGTTCCCATATTTGGTTTCATTGCGTAAGTTTTTGTAGTGACTTGATAAGTTCACAACAAAGATGCAGCTAGTAAAGCGGTCGCACAGTAACTTTTGTTACAGAGGGGCGTTTTTTCTGCCTGGAGTGGCTGGGTTAACTGCTGGTAGGGGTCTTGATTCCTTCATTGTTTGTAGTGTTCGACACTACGAACTTTAAATATCAGGCCGTTTGTAACGGCTTCCGCCGCTACGTTTACTCCGCCGCCGCTTTTGCTTTTGCCAGTAAACCGACTGGCTGTTCGGAAACATGGGTGCCAGGCAGTCGGAGCGAGGCTGGCCTACCACGGGGCTGGCCTACCACGGGGCTGGCCTACCAGATGCTATTTATTTATAATACTCAGTCTCCCTTCGGAAGACTTCCCACAACAGGATTTTTATTTAATTAAAGCGGTTTACCAGGGTTGCTCCACGCATGTGCAAAAGCCGTTTTGTTGCGGTTACGCATAACTGCGGAATCGAATGGAAGAATTCTGATTTTCTTTAAAACTAGAACTCAAAACTCCACAAAAACTCCACGTAACTGCCGTTTACTCAAAAGGTGTCCTTCCAACCTACCGTATACTAAATTCTCCTTGTAAGCTTCTGATTCCTTCGGTAAATTCATTGTGTGAATCGCGCTTTTCCCTCATGAAGAGTATTCACATTTCGGCCAAACTCCTCCAACCCAGGTTAATTCTGCGGGCAAGCGATGTGGTGTATGAACACGAATTATTCCTAAACCCTTTAAATAGTTACTACGATGCAACAAAACATCCTTTTGTTTACGCAAAACATCGAGCGAGCCAAACAGGAGATTGGCTCAGTCGGTGGACGAATTACGCAGCAGTTTACCGAAACCGTCTTTGTAGCCAACCTCCCCGACTCTGTCGCCCCGGATTCCTTACAGGATTCGTCGCCCCAACAACCCACTGCACTGGACCAGGCATCGCAACTATCGGTAGATGCCTGGAAAAATTTACAAAATAAAACGACCAGCCGCGCACTCGATGGTACCGAAGGGCTGAGTTGGGACACCCCCGGCTTCACCCCGCCCCAATTCATTGACCGTGATGGACCTGGAAACGCACCGACCCCCCGAGGGGAGGACATTCAGCAATCCACGGGGACGCCTACCAGTCTGTACCTGACGGGTTCGGTGGCAGTGGGCGTAATCATAGTGTCGGGGCAGGGGGATCTGGCTTTCTCAGCCGACGAGCAACTGAAAGTAATTCAGGAAGTGCAGGAAGGACTGACGTTCCTGGCTGATGCCGAACCCAAGGCCCAGCTTAGCTTCGTTTATGACATTCGGGTGATTAATGTATCCGTAGCAGCTGGCCCCACTACCAGCTACGAGTCGGCGGAAGGACCGTGGCGCAATGCCGCCCTGCAGGTGATGGGGTACCCTCCCCAGCGCGAAAGTTCTATTCAGTATGTGCAGGATCTGCGGCAGTCGCGCGGTACCAACTGGGCCTATGTGGGGTACTTTACCAAATACCCGCTGCACCATTTTGCCTATGCTGTCACCGAGAAAACGGTGATGCACTACGGCAACGATGGCTGGGGTGTAGACAACATCAATAAGGTCTTTGCGCACGAATCCTGCCATATTTTCGGCGCCGCCGACGAGTACGGCAGCTGCACCTGCGGGGGTAGTCACGGGTACCTGGGCGCGCCAAACAACAACTGCGTCAACTGCGCAGGTGCGCACGAAAGCTGCCTCATGGAAGGAAATGTACTGCAACTGTGTAAGTGGAGCCGTCGCCAGCTCGGGTGGGACGACAGCCTGTTTCCCAGCGTGTTTCCGCCCCTGTCGCCGGGTACCTACACCATCAAACAGAAAAGCAGTGGTCGGTTTGTGGATGCCCACGAAATAGCGCAGAAGGATTTCTCGCTCGTGACCCGTCCCGGCCAAAACAACAACACCCAGCGCTGGACTCTCGTGCCCGTGGGTACGGTGTATACTATGCAGCAAAAACTGAACAGTCGGTTCCTGGATGCGCACGAGATTCAGCAAAAGGATTTTTCGGCCGTGACCCGTACCGTCCAGAACGACGATACCCAACGCTGGGTGTTCATGCACCAGCCCGGCGCGCTATCGACCTACACAATCCAGCAACTGAGCAACGGGAAGTTTCTGGACGCCCATGAAGACAGCGGCAACGACTTCAATGTAGTGACCCGCCCCGCCCAGAACAACAGTTCGCAGCGATGGCAATTGGGTGCACTCGGGAACAATACCTACACGATTCGGCATCAGGTGAACGGAAGATTCCTGGATGCCCATGAAGATTCGGCCAAAGACTTTTCGGCGGTGACGCGGACGGCGCAGAGCAACGACTCCCAACGCTGGATTCTGAAACCCGTTGGCGGCGTGTACACCATCCGTCAGCTCAGCAACGGGCGTTTCGTGGATGCCCACGAAACTGCGGCCAACGATTTTTCGGTCGTGACTCGTATCGGCCAGGCTAACAGCACGCAACGCTGGGTTATAATGGCCCTGGGTAACAACACCTTTACAATTCAGCAGTCGAGCAACGGGCGTTTTATGGATGCCCACGAGTCGGCTGGAAACGATTTCAATGTCGTGACCCGCCCCGCGCAGAACAACGACACCCAGCGATGGGTGATAAAGGGAGTGTAGAAGTTTTTGAACTTTGAGTCTAGGGTTTTTATGAATGGGATGAGTCGATGCGTGTTATGTATCAATTCACCCCATTCATAAAACACTCTGCTATCTTCTATATGCGCTGGCAAAAGGTTTGCTGGTTTTCGGTTTCAAAAGGGTAGGTGGGTGCATGAATGGTACTCTGGTTCGCGTTGCAAACGCGAGGTGATATAACGGCAGCGACCGACCGTCGCTGCGGGCCGACCCGATCACAGATCGGGGTTAGCGGGTTTCTACTTTTCAAGTTTTTTAAATCCATAAAATAGTAGTCCACTACACAATATTAATCCAAGTAGGGCAGGAGCTACGATAGATTTTCCTGATTCACCTGCGTTTTGAATACTCCACACTATTTTGCCTGTAGCCATTAAAACCACAACGCCAAGTCCCATAAACAAACTGCGTTTCCAAAACGCAAGGCCTAGCGCAATGAATGAAACAGGGACCGTACTAAGTAATAGTATTTTTTTATAATCCCATGCGCCATATAGCCAGTCTTTTTCAAATTGGAGAAATGTCTTAACATCGTCACTTACAACTTCTGGTCTGTTGAACCAAAGCATACTGGTGAAAAGGCAAAATATCGTTAATGAAATTCCAGCCCAGCTTCGCTTATAGGCAAAAAAACAAAATGGAATTAAAAAGATGGGTCGTATATACCAGCTCCATTGGTTATGGTGCCTATCAAAAACCCAATCAAAGAATTTTTGATTGGTCATCGATAGAACCAAAAACAAACTTGTCAGTGCCAGAAATAACAAGGCAATTTTTTTGTCCAGACTAATTCGTTTCATACTCTTTGGGCTGGTACTTGTTTGTCTGTGTCTGTTGAACGGCTTCCGCTGTCAGCTATACGCAGGCGTTACTTTCGTTTTTGCCAGTAAACTACCTGGTTATTTAGAATACCCTGCTGTTCGTAGTGTCGAACACTACGAACTTAAAATATCAGGCCGTTTGTAACGGCCTCCGCTGCTAAGTTTAGGCCAAAGTTACTTTTGTTTTTACCATTAAACAGACTAGCTGTTCGGAAATATTGGTGCTAGGCAGTCGGAGCGGGGCTGGCCTACCAGATGCTATTTATTTTTAGTACGCAATCTCCCTTCGGAAGACATACGCACAACTGGGGGACGTGGTGTTCCGAAGGTGGGGGTACAAGGCAGGGCAAAAACTCGGCGAAGTAGGCCGTACCGGTCTCAATGCCCACAAGGAGCACTCCCCTACGCACGTCCACATGATGTTATTGCGGGTAAACAACGATTACCTGCCCTAGCCCGACCACCCCTTGCCTGGCTTCTTCTTTGAAGCGCTCGTAGTCGAAAATTTGTTCTGTTTGCATATCTGTGTCTAATAACGATTTGAATTTAGCTATTTTTACCTCAATCTAAGGTGACACAGTTTAGTTTACACTCTCGTTCTGCCCAACTTTTTTTCATACATTGAGTTACAGGGACGTACCCTAGCGACATCGTCATGAAAAAAGCCATTAATTTCATTGTTCCCTTCCTCTACCTGATTCCCGTATTTCTGGTTATTCTTCATCAGACCGATTACGAACCCATGCGTGCGTTCTCTCCTCCCTTTGTTTTTTACATCATCATCGCAGGGGTAGGTTTCACGGTAATCAGGATGATTATAAAACAGGAGGCTGAGGAGGAAAATTAATAGACAACAACGTGTCTCTCGTCCTAAAATGGCGATATAGACTCAAGATCACTGTTGTTTGTAGTGTTCGACACTGCGAACTCAAAATATTAAGCCGTTTGTAACGGCTTTCGTTGCTATGTTTACGCTGATTTCACGCTTGCTCTGTCGCTATTTGGATACATTTGACTTCTAGCCGTCACAGACGGCTTTTCATATTTAGTACGCAGTCTCCCTTCGGAAGACATACGCACAACACCGCGAAGATGGAAGACTACGAAGTACTGGTGAGTTGATGCGTGTTATGGATCCATTCACCCCATTCATAAAACACTCTGCAATCTTCTAATTGCTATAGCATAGGGTTTGGTGGTTTTCAATTTCAAAAGAGTGGGTGAGTACATGAAGGGTACTCTGGTTCGCATCGCAAATGTGGGAAGATGCAACACCCAATCACAGATCGGGGTTAGCGGGGAATTAGCGGGCAAGCCAGAATCAAAAAGGTATGAGTTCTGGCAAAGTCTTTATTTTTTTGAAATTTTCTTCACAGGCATATTTCAGTACAGAACGCATTTTTATGATATACTACTCGCCCAATCAGTCCAGTGGACCAATAAGTTCAATGAATGTCCCGTCGGGGTCCTGCACCAGAACAAAGTGGGATTTATCGTTCAGGGGTGTCGGCGTACTGCCCAGCAGAGGCATCTTCATCTGCGTCAGCCGCTCAATAATCGGCCTCAGGGCTTTCACGTTGATGGTAATATACTGCATACCCGTATCGTCCTGGATGAACTGGGGCTTTGGATGCGATGCTTTACTGTTGAAGCTCATTAGCTTCCATTCGGTAGCCTCAGGGCTATTTTCCAGCTTCAGGATCGTTACGGCAGCCGACGATCCGTTTGCCAGGCCCGAGCGTTTCGAGAATTCTTCGTTGATGGTGAAGCTTCCGGTTTTTACCATACCAATGCCGTTGACGTAAAAGTCCAGGGAGCGTTCGAGGTCGGCTACCACAACGCCTATCCCAAGCACTTTGCTGCTGAAATTCGATTGGGCGTTAACGAGGCCGCCGAGCAGTAGGAAAATAAATAGAGAAGAGAATTTTACAGCTATCGTTTTCATGATTTAAATATCTAAAAAGTGAATCGGGAAAGTTAATCAGTCAAGTTTACTTAAAGTTAGTGTCATCGCCTTGATATTTCAGCTATCTCGCGGCGAGTTGTTGGTGTTTTTACCAACAACGGTATCAGAACGCGAAGTGATGCAACGCCCGATCACAGATCGGGGTTAGCGGGGTACAGTACTCAGAACTTACTACCCATCGTGCTTAATTAGTATGTCCCAATCTAAACCCTCCGCCATACTTATTGATTTGAAAATTTGAAAGCCGAATTCTGAAATAATTTTTTGTAAATTCTTTGTTTTTTTATAATCTAGTTGAATTTCAAGAACTTCGTCGTTTATATTTTTATAAGAAAATAGACGGTCAAATAATTTAAAATGATAAGGTGTTTTGTGAATTTTAACAATTTCTATTTTGGAACTTGAATGAATGATTCCGTGACGAACTTGTGATATAATATCCCAATATTCTTTAAATTTTATTGTAGAGTTGTTTGAGTTCGATATTTTATTAAAATAAGGATTGCCTGCTTTCTTAATACAATCAAAAATATCGGAACTACCCCTCAAAATATCTCTGCAAAATACTTTTTTATATTTTTTTTCTAAATATTCTTTGTATCGAACATCTGTTTTAGTTCTTGTAACAATGCAATCTTTAATAAACCTTTCAAGAGATTCATAAGTTTGTGCAAAGGTATAGCAGCATTCTGCTGAAATAATTCTTCTGAGTTCTTCTTGATGATTCTCTTTGCGAATAGTTTTAGAATTTCCAGTAGAATTATTGATTACCCATCCATTGTCGCTTTTTACAGACCAATCGCTTATTACTAGTTGGGAAAAAGATTTTAAATCCCAATTATTACAAGATTCAAAAAGATTCATTGACTTTTCTATGGTTTCACTTATTTCATACATGGAATGTTGTAATTCAATATTTCTTTGAAAGAAATCCTTAATATGATTTTGGTATGGATTCATAATCCCTTTATTTGACATGCAAGCCCAATCTACAATTAGGAGTCGGAACACCTTGTGTTGCAACGCAAGAATCATAACATCCCATAAATCTACAAATTCTCCACCAAAAACTTCGTCATCATCCGGTACAAATGCAGCCGCGTATTCCCGCCGCGTAGTGCGTGCGCGCGGTTGGGGTAGTAGAAGGTTTCAAAGTCGCGGTCGGCGGCTACCATCGCATCCACAAAGGCTACCGAATTCTGGAAATGTACGTTGTCGTCGCCCGTGCCGTGGATGAGCAGGAACTTGCCTTTCAGTTGCGCGGCGTGGGTGAGCGGCGAGTTGTCGTCGTAGCCGGCGGGATTGTCCTGCGGGCGCTTGAGGTACCTTTCGGTGTAGATGCTGTCGTAGAAGCGCCAGGTCGTGACGGGAGCCACGGCGATGCCCGTCTTGAAGTAGTCGGCGCCCACCGTCATGCAGAGCGAGGCCATGTAGCCGCCGTAGCTCCACCCCCAAATCCCGATGCGGGCCTTGTCCACGTAGGGGAGGGTACCCAGGTACTTCGCACCCTCGATCTGATCCTGCGTTTCGAGCTTGCCGAGCTGGGCGTAGGTACCCGTGCGAAATGCCTTGCCCCGCGCCCCGGTACCCCGGTTGTCGATGGACACCACGAGGTACCCCAGGTCGGCCAGCGTTTGGTGCCACAGGTAGTCGCGGCTTTCCCAACTATCCACGACGGTTTGCGAGCCGGGGCCACCGTACACGAACATCAGCACGGGGTACCTTTTGGCCGGGTCGAGGGTAGCAGGTTTGATCATCCAGCCGTTCAGCACCACACTTTCGGAAGTCGTAAACTGGAAAAACTCTGGTTTCACGGTGCGGTACTGCGCCAGCGTATTGATGAGCGTTTCGTTGGTTTCCAGCGTCCGCACCACCTCGGCCGAAGGAGCCTTGCGCAAGGCCACCGTCGGCACAGCCTGCACCGAACTATTGTATTCCAAATAGTACTGAAAATCAGGACTCAGCAGTATGCGGTTGGTACCCCGCTTGTCGGTCATCCGCACCGGAAC
>JBBRDE010000254.1:0-8293 GCA_038204185.1 Cytophagales bacterium | reverse complement strand
CAGTTTACGGCGGATGTATTCGGCATGATTCTGATGAAAGTACCGCTGGTACTCCAATTCATTTAAGCCAACTTGTTTGAATTTGTTTCGTATTTTTTCCATACACAATAATACGATTTTATCAACCTAAAAGGAATAATTAAAAAAAGCCCTTTCATCCATAAAATAAGCCGTTTTGAAATAATTTTCTCCCTTCATGCAACTTTGTGCCGTTTCTTCGCATCCCTAAACCGAAGGTAAAAATTAGGTAGGTAGCGATTTTTCCACTCATCCAAATTATCTACCTTTTGTGTAATAAAAGGTTCTATGTTATACACACTACCTACCTTTGAAGCATAAATAAACGCTACGGAAATCCAGCGCAGCGTACACATAACCATCTATTAGCCATGAAATTTTTTACTTCCCTGGTAGCTACCCTGCTACTGGCACCGGCCTTGCTATGGGCTCAGAATACCAGTCGCGGCTCCGTATCGGGTTCCGTCCTCGACGAAAAACAGGCCGCCTTTCCCTTTGTCAATGTACTTCTTTTAAAAGCCAAAGACTCTACCCTGGCCAAGGGTATGACTACCGACACCGATGGCAAGTTTGCGTTCGAGCAGGTGGAGGCGGGCCGCTACCTGACGCTGGTTTCGATGGTAGGGTACCAAAAAGTGTACAGTCCTGCCTTCGTCGTAGCCAATACATCCATTCAACTTTCGGCGGTAACGCTCGCGGTGAGCGCCGAACTCCTCAACGAGGTGAAAATCGTGGCCCAGAAGCCGTTCATCGAACAGGAGATTGACCGCACGGTCGTCAACGTCGAAAACAGCATCGTGTCGGCCGGGGCTACGGCACTGGAAGTACTGGAACGATCGCCGGGTGTGGTGGTGGATCAGCAGAACGATCGCCTGCAATTGCGGGGCAAAGCCGGGATTATCGTGCAGATCGACGGCAAGCAGACCTACCTTTCCCAAACGGAACTCATGACTCTGCTGCGCAATACGCCCAGCGATAACATCGAGAAAATCGAACTCATCACTAACCCTTCGGCCAAGTACGACGCGGCGGGCAATTCGGGAATTATCAACATCAAGTTCAAGAAAAACAAGAACTTCGGCACCAACGGCAACTTCTCCCTCGGGGCGGGATACTCCCGCTACGGGCGTGGCAACGGCTCGCTGGCGCTGAATCATCGGCAGGGCAAAATCAATGTGTTCGGCAACGGTAGCTTTTTTGCGGGCCGGGGTTTCAACGACAATAACATCTACCGCAAGATACCCTACGAAGGAGATGTGACCATCTTCGATAATCACACTAAGCGGATCTGGGAATCGCAGAATTACAGCGCCCGCGTTGGGATGGATTACAGTATTTCGGACAAGACGACGGTGGGCGTACTCGCCTCGGCGTTTTCCAACGACTGGGCTACCCCCAAAGGAGTGGCTACTACGCAGATTTTGGATGGAAATCTGGACTTGCAGCGGTCATTCGAAACCACAACCAACAGCGGCCAAAAACTTAAGAACGTGACCGCCAACGTTAATATGAAGCACAAATTTGACGATAAAGGCAAGGAACTGACTTTCGACGCCGACTACGTGCGCTACGGCGGGGAGAGTTTTAATAATCTCAATACCAGCTACTACAAACCCAACGGCGCGGTAGATGCTGCTCCCGAGCTAGTGCGCAATCAGATGCCTTCGGTTATCAACATCGGGGTAGCCAAGCTGGACTTTGCGCAGACGCTGGGCAAGGGAAAATTTGAAACCGGATTGAAAACCAGCTACGTAGCTTCGGACAACAACATGACGTTTGAGGTAAAGCAGGATGTTTGGACTATTGACCCTGCCCGCACCAACCAGTTCAAATACACCGAAAACATTAACGCGGCCTATGTGAACTACGGTGGAAAGCTGGGAGCTAAAACCTCTTACCAGTTGGGATTCCGGGCCGAACACACGCACTCCGTAGGCAACTCGGTGACGCTGAATGATGTGCGGGACCGCAACTACCTCAACCTGTTTCCAAGCGTGTTTCTGTCGCGGCAATTGGACAGCAGCAACGTGCTGAATTTCTCGTACAGCCGTCGCATCGACCGGCCTAATTATCAGTCGCTCAATCCGTTCGAGTTCTACCTGGACCCTTACACATTCTCGCGCGGCAATCCGAATCTGCGTCCCCAGTACACCCACGCCGTGCAACTGACGCACGTCTACAAGAACTTCCTGAACACCAGCCTGTCGTACAGCCGCATCAACGACTTGATCGCCAATGAGGTACCCCATCAGATCGCGTCGGAAAACAAAACCTACGTAACCACCGAAAACCTCGATAATCAGGACAACCTGAATCTGACGGTGTCGCTACCGATTCCGGTGACGAAGTGGTGGACGATGCAGGCTAATTTTACGGGATCGTACAACCGGTATAAGTCCTTCTATCAGGATGCGCTGTACGATGTGGAGCAATTCAATTACAATATCAACGCCAGCAATCAATTCAAAATGGCCAACGACTGGACCGCCGAGTTGTCGGGTTGGTACAACAGCCGCTCGGTCTTTGGATTTTTTGTGGCCAAGCCGCAGGGTATGATTAATCTGGGCTTACAGAAAAGCATTTGGGAGAAAAAAGGTACCCTGCGCCTGAACGTGAGCGACATTTTCTGGATGAACAAATTCCAGGGTACCTCCGAATTTCAGGACATCAGCCTGCGGGTGAATTCTACGTGGCCCAGCCGCCAGGTACGCCTGACCTTTACCTACCGCTTCGGCAATCAGAATGTGAAGGGAGCGCGGCAGCGCAACACTGGAGCCGACGATTTACAGCAGCGCGTACAAACGAATTAGTGCCGGGTAGAGACGCGATTTATCGCGTCTACTGCCAGCGCGAAAGAGTCTAATCCTCATACGATTAGTTTAGGTTAAGATTGTAGAAATCCACTCCCTGCCTAGGGGGTGGATTTTTTGTTTTAAAGGCCCGAGATGGCCATCGAGTGAGTGCATCAATAAACAAAAGCTTCCCATAAATGGTATTTCAATAAGTCAGAGGATCCTCCATGAAGGGTTTTGCCTTTTAACATTTATTAAAAAACGATATGATTTCCCGCGTTGCTCTTACGGTCAAAGACCTCGCTCGTTCGGTGGCTTTTTATGAAAAAGTGCTGAATTTCCAATCGGCAGGTAGCTACACCATTGATCACGAAGCGGCACGGCTGTTATTCGGCATAGACAATGAGGAATTGACGGTGGAGGTAGCTGTACTTTCCCTGGGCCATGAAACCATCGAGCTGATGGAGTTCCACAGGGCTACACCCGCCCGCGAAATTCCGGCTGATTCCCGAAGCAACGATCTGTGGTTTCAGCATTTGGCTATCGTAGTCAGTAACATGGATACGGCCTACGAACATGTGCGGCTCTTCAACGTGGAGCAAATATCGCCCGCGCCCCAAACCCTACCCGACTATTTGGAAGCCGCCGGAATTTCTGCTTTTTATTTTAAAGATCCCGACGGACACGTGCTGGAACTCATCCATTTTCCTGCCGAGCAAAGCAAGTCGAAAGGAAACTCACACAAAACGGGTCTTTTTTTAGGGATCGATCACACGGCCATTGTCGTAGAAAATACCGCGGAGAGTCTGCCCTTTTACCAGAAACTAGGTATGGAAAAAGATTCCCAAACCCAAAACTATGGCCCGGAACAGGAGAACCTCAATCAGGTGGAGGGTGCGGAACTGCTCATAACGGGTCTGAAGTATGGGCAAGGCATGGGCGTCGAATTTCTTGATTTTACAACGCCGACGGAGGGAAGACCCTTCCCAGAAGATGCCCGGCCCAGTGACCTCGTGCACTGCCATACCGCGATTACGGTGGACGATGTAGGTACCCTTTTCGATCAGTTGACGGATGAAGGGTACCCCCTGATTTCCCGGAGAGTCACTGTCATTAAAAACCAACAAGGTGAAGAAAAGCGTGGATTTCTGGTGCGGGACTCGGATGGCCATGCAGCCTTGGTTTCAGAACGGTAGTTCGCTCCTGGCCTTATAGTATTGTTTCAAACTTCCATAACGGGCGGCCCGCCCGTACCACACCTTTTTTATGAGCGACACCCATTACGACATCATTATCATCGGCACCGGGGCCGGAGGCGGCACGGTGCTGGACACGCTGAGAAAATCCGGCAAACAGATTCTCATTTTGGATCGGGGTACCTTTCTACCCAGGGAAAAAGCCAACTGGAACGCCGAGGAAGTATTTCAGAAAGAGCGTTACCACAACGCCGAGGATTTTCAGGATGAAGCAGGAGAAGCCTTCCAGCCCGAAACCTCCTACTGGGTGGGAGGCAGCACCAAGTTTTACGGGGCGGCTATGTTCCGCCTGCGGGAAACCGACTTTCAGCGGGTGCAGCACGCGGGGGGTACCTCGCCCGAGTGGCCACTGACTTACGCCGATTTTGAACCCTACTACACCCAAGCCGAAAAACTATACAGCGTCCATGGGAAGAGCCAGGTTGATCCCACCGACCCTTTCCGCAGCGCAGGGTACCCCCACGAAGCCATCAGCCACGAGCCTGTGATTCAGGAATTGAGCGATACCCTGACTAAGAAAGGGTACCGCCCTTTCCACCTACCCCTGGGCATCCGTCTCAACGAGAAAGATCCGCTGCACAGCGACTGCATCCGTTGCGACACCTGCGATGGGTACCCGTGTCTTATCGACGCCAAGGCCGACGCCGACGTGACCTGCATCCGTCCCGCGCTCAACGATTCCAACGTCACGCTGCTGACCAACGCCCGCGCCACCCGGTTGCTGAGCAATGCTACGGGTACTGAGATAAAGGCGGTGGAAGTAGAATCCGGCGGCGCTACCCGCCAATTTTCTGCCGATGTCGTCATCGTGTCGTGCGGAGCCATCAACAGTGCGCTGCTGTTCATGCAGTCGGCCACGGATTTGCATCCCAATGGCCTGGCCAACAAATCGGGACAGGTAGGTCGTAATTTGATGAAGCACCAGAACGCTTCGATCATGGCCCTCAGTCGCCACGCCAACCCCACGGTTTTTCAGAAAACGATGGGGTTGAATGATTTTTATTATGGCGATAAAGACTTTAAATTCCCGATGGGCCACATTCAGTTGATGGGCAAATCCAGTAAGGACATGCTGGCCGCCGACGCATCTGCCTTGGCACCGGGCTTTTTGCTGGAACAAATTGCTCACCGCACCACCGACTGGTGGCTGATGGCCGAAGACCTACCCGATCCCAACAACCGGATCGAACTCAGGAAAGGGCACAAAATTCTGCACTACAAGGAAAATAACCAAGAAGGTTTCGACCGGTTGCGCAAAAAATGGAAGGCTATTTTGCAGGAATGCAACGCCTGCGACACCACACTGGATCATAAAGTATATTTTGGTAAAACCATTCCGCTGGCGGGGGTTTCGCACCAGAACGGCACGATGCGCTTCGGTACCAATCCCGCCACTTCGGTGCTGGACATTTATTGCAAAACCCACGAAATCGATAATCTGTACGTAGTGGATGCCAGTTTTTTTGTGTCGAGTAGCTCGGTGAATCCTTCGCTCACGATCATCGCCAACGCCATCCGAGTAGGGGAGCATATTCTGGATCGGATAAAATGAAAAGCAAAGGGGTACCTTATCGGAACCACAGCCTACCTGAGCCGTCGTGCGCATTTCGCCCAGCGGCCGGGCATGAATTTTGGCATTTTCGCCGTACCTTTGCGGCATGATTGCGATAACGAACCTCAGCTATTACCTCGGCGACCGCGCGCTCTACGACAGTGCCTCGCTGCATATTAAGCCCAAGCAAAAAATTGGTCTCATCGGCCTGAACGGTACGGGTAAATCGACGCTGCTACGCCTGATCGATGGCGAATACCAGCCCGACGAAGGCAGTATTTCCAAGTCCGGCGACTGTTCTATTGGCTTTCTGAATCAGGATTTGCTTTCCTACCAAAGCGACGACTCCATTCTGTCGGTGGCTATGCAGGCGTTTGAACGGCAGAACGAATTGCAGGTACAGATTGATAAAATCCTGCATGAGATGGAAGCCAACTACCGCGATGAGCTGGTAGATAAACTGGCCCGTGCCCAGGACGAATTCGACGCACTGGATGGCTACACGATTCAGTCGAAGGCAGAAGCAATTCTGGAAGGGCTGGGTTTCTCGACCGACGACTTGCAGCAACCGCTCCGGCTGTTTTCGGGGGGATGGCGGATGCGAGTGATGCTCGCGAAGCTACTGCTCCAAAAGCCTGCTTTGTTGATGCTTGATGAACCAACTAACCACCTGGACCTACCCTCGATTCAGTGGGTGGAGAAATACGTGCAGAATTATGAAGGAGCGGTCATTGTGGTTTCTCACGATAGGGAGTTCCTTGATAACGTGGTCGATACGATCGTGGAAGTGGCCAACGCCAAGCTGAATCTCTATTCGGGCAATTATTCTTACTACGAAGAAGAAAAGACGCTGCGCAACGAAATTCAGCGGGGAGCCTACGAAAATCAGCAGGCCAAAATCCGGCAAACCGAGCGCTTCATCGAGCGTTTTAAGGCCAAAGCTACCAAGGCCCGTCAGGTACAAAGCCGCGTGAAGGCACTGGATCGGATGGACACGGTGGACGAGGTGATCGACGAGAATGCCAAGGTACACTTCCGCTTTCAGTTCACGACGCAGCCCGGCCGGCACGTGTTCCAGTTGGAAGACGCGGGCAAGGCCTACGGACAAAAGCTCATTCTGGACGATACCAGCATCAGCATGGAGCGGGGCGACAAAATTGCCCTGATCGGTGCCAACGGACGCGGAAAGTCAACGGTACTGCGGATCGTGGCCGGTACGGAAGACATTGAAGGTACCCGGCGACTGGGGCACAATGTCATGTTCACGTTCTACGCTCAGCACCAGCTCGAATCGCTGAACATCACTCACAATCTGATTGAGGAACTGAAATACGCCAACCCAACCAAATCCGAAACAGAACTTAGGACGGTGCTGGGTTGCTTCCTGTTTTCGGGGGATGATGTGTTCAAAAAAATCAAGGTACTCTCCGGGGGCGAGAAATCGCGGGTAGCCCTGGCGAAAGTACTGCTTTCGCAGGCCAACTTCCTGCTGCTTGACGAGCCCACCAACCACCTTGACATGCAGTCGGTCAATAGCCTGATTCAGGCGTTGCAGCAGTATGAGGGTAGCTACATTGTGGTGAGCCACGACCGCTATTTTGTGGAAAATATCGCCAATAAAATCTGGTACATCGAGGATCATCAGATCAAGGAGTACCCTGGTACCTACAACGAATACGAGGTCTGGCTGGAAGAGCGCGGGCTGGAATCGGCGGTAAGCGACAAGGCCATCGTCAGCAGTGCGCCGCCGCCCAAAAGTACCGCCGCCCCGGCACTTACCAATGGACAGAAAAAAGATCTCACCCCAAAACCTGATAATCAAAAGGCCCTGAGACAGGCACAAAAATTAATCGGAGAGCTGGAAACGACTATTTCGGAACTGGAAACCGAGAAGAAAGCCCTCGAAACCCAACTGGCCGATCCGGCTTCCTATGCCGATAAAGGTACCCTGGACAGGTTGAACGAAAAGTACGCGCACACCCAAAAGAAAATCGCCGACACCACCCAGGCCTGGGAAGTAGCGATGTTGGAAGTGGAAGAGTTGAGTTAGGGGATTTAAAGTTCCGGGTTTGGCGTTCAGAGTTCGGGGTTCAAAACGCTAAACTAGGAACTCAAATCTTCTATCTGGTCGTAAATATCGCGCATCGGCAGGGTGAGTCCGATGCTGGCCAGTTCGATATTGCCTTCGAGGGTATAGCTTTCCGACATCAGCGACCAGAATCCCCGTTCGCTTTTTCGAAATACTTCGGCGGCTATCCGTTGCGAATCGATCAGCACATATTCTTCCAGTGAAGGAATATTGCGGTACAACTGAAATTTTTCACCTCGATCGTAGCTTCCTGTGCTCTTGGAAAGTACCTCGATAATGATCTTAGGATTCAGTAGCGTATCGGTATTTTCGTCTAAGAATTCTTCTTTTCCGCACACCACCAGTAGGTCTGGGTAGGTATATAAACTATTCGATGGAATGTGAACCCGAAAATCGCGGGAATACGAGCGGCATGACTTGCCTCCCAAAAAAGAGCCTATGCCAATGGATAAATTTTCCGTAATCCGGTTGTGATTGCGCCCGGCTCCGGCCATGGCAAATACCTCTCCCTGGTAGTACTCGCTTTTATAATCGGCTTCGCGTTCGAGTTCCAAATACTCTTCGGGTGAATACTTCTTTTTAGATT
>JBBRDE010000253.1:0-8296 GCA_038204185.1 Cytophagales bacterium | reverse complement strand
GATATTTTTGGGATCACCGTTAATTTGAACGATACGGTGGAAACGGGTTCGGTGGGGGCAGCCCTGATGGGACTAAAGGCTCTGGGGCATATCGAAGATTTTTCCGATGCAAAGGACTTCACCCAAATCAGCCACATCTTTAAACCCAATGCCGTTCATCATAAAGCCTACAAAAAAATTTACGGGAATTTTACTGACTGGGCTAAAATCCTGGACAAAAAGTCAAGAGAAAAATCGGATTAGCCTTGATGCGTAGTATAGTAATCCGTGTCCTTTCCAGGTTTCATTAAAAAACGAGACCGCATCCTGTATGGTGCGGTCTCGTTGAAAAGCAGCAAATCAACTTGCTAAGCGATGGTTTCGCTGACTATTTTTTTACTGAATTCCTGCACCATAGCCTTGTTGAAGGCCGGGAGATCATCGGGCTTGCGACTTGTCACCAGGCCATCCTCCACTACCACTTCCTCATCTACCCAATTGGCCCCGGCGTTTTTGAGGTCGGTCTGCAAGGAAGGGAAGGAGGTAAGTTTGCGTCCGTCGACCACGCCCGCCTCGATGAGCATCTGTGGACCATGGCAAATGGCAGCTACGGGTTTGCCCGCTTCAAAAAATGCCTTTACGAATTCTACCGCCTGTTTGTCGGTACGGAGTAAATCAGGGTTCATGACGCCGCCCGGTAGCAGGAGTGCGTCGTAGTAGTCGGGGCGGGCGCTGTCCAGGGGTACGTCTACTTTGAAGGTTTCGCCCCACTCATTATGATTCCAGCCCTTAACCGAATCTTTCTGGGGAGAAACGATGTGCGTGGTAGCTCCCTGATGATTCAGTACGTCCCGAGGTTCGGTCAATTCCACCTGCTCGAAGCCGTCGGTAACCAGAATGGCAACTTTTATTTTATCCAGTGAATTCTCCATAATTTCTTAGTTTATTTATTCTTGTTACCACAAGCAGGTAAAAATTACGTGCCATTACGCTGTCAGCGATATGAACGCTAACAGCGTTGAAATAGCAAGAGCAGACTACTAAAAGGGGAGCCTGCTCTTGCAACTACTTAACAGGAGAGAGTTTAAATCTCAACTCCACCACTGACATTCTCAAAGGAAATTTCCCCAGCGGCATCCAATTCCATCATAATAACGGCATCTTTTGCTACCTGTCCGCTGAGGATTCCTTTGGACAGTTCGTTAAGAATACGGCGCTGTAATACCCGCTTGAGGGGTCGTGCTCCATAAGCCGGATCGAAGCCCTCTTCGCCAAGTTTAGTCAGTGATTCCTCGGTAGCATCGAGCGTGATGCCCTGTTCGGCCAGCATTTTCTGGATGCCCTTGAACTGAATGTCCACAATCTTACGGATATTTTCCTGGGTCAATGGCTCGAAGAGCACAATCTCATCGATGCGGTTAAGGAACTCGGGACGTACGGAAGCTTTCAGTAAATCCAGCACCGCCTGTTTGGTTTCTTCAATGATCAGGCTATGGTTCCAGCCCTCGTCTTCGGCAAATTTCTCCTGAATAATATGACTACCCATGTTGGAGGTCATAATAATGATCGTATTCTTAAAATTGGCGACCCTGCCTTTACTGTCGGTCAGCCGACCTTCGTCCAGTACCTGCAATAATATATTCCACACATCGGGATGAGCTTTCTCGATCTCATCCAACAGAATCACGCTATAGGGCTTGCGGCGCACGGCCTCCGTCAGTTGCACGCCTTCGTCGTAGCCCACGTAGCCGGGAGGCGCTCCCACCAGTCGGCTCACGGCGTGGCGCTCCTGGTACTCGCTCATGTCGATGCGCACGATGGCGTTCTCGTCGTTGAACAGGTACTCGGCCAGGGTCTTGGCTAGTTCAGTCTTGCCTACCCCCGTCGGGCCCAGGAACAGGAAGCTACCAATAGGGCGCCGGGCATCCTGCAAACCCGCCCGGCTACGGCGCACGGCGTCAGACACTACCTCGATAGCCTCGTTTTGCCCGGCTACGCGCTGGTGCAGGCGATCTTCGAGGTACAGGAGTTTCTCGCGGTCACTCTGTAGCATTTTCTGCACGGGAATTCCGGTCCACTTGGCTACCACTTCGGCGATGTCCTCAGCCCCGATTTCCTCCTGCATCAAGCGGCGGTCGCCCTGGGATAATTGCAGGGTGTCCATTTTCTGTTGGGCTTCGGGAATCCGTCCGTAGCGAATCTCGGCTACCTTGCCAAAATCCCCGGCGCGTTCGGCCTGTTCGGCTTCCAGGCGCAGATGATCCAGAGACTCTTTTAAGGCGCGGATTTCATTAACGGCGCCTTTCTCATTTTCCCACTCGGCTTTCAAAGCATCTCGATTCTCGCTCAGGTCGGCAATATCCCTATTCAGGACCGTTTCTTTTTCCCGGTTGTCTTCCCGGCGAATCGCCTCGCGCTCGATCTCCAATTGCATGATGCGGCGGTTTAATTCATCCAACTCCTCAGGGACACTATCCATTTCCAGGCGTAGCTTAGCGGCGGCCTCGTCCATAAGGTCGATGGCCTTATCAGGCAGGAAGCGATCGCTGATGTAGCGGTTTGACAGCTCCACGGCGGCAATCACCGCATCATCCTGCACGCGTACCCCATGGTGAAGTTCGTACTTATCTTTGATTCCCCGCAGAATACTGATGGCATCAGGTACCGAAGGTTCGTCTACCATTACCGCCTGGAACCGACGCTCGAGGGCTTTATCCTTCTCCATGTACTTCTGGTACTCTTTCAGCGTTGTGGCACCGATAGCATGCAGTTCGCCCCGCGCCAACGCGGGTTTGAGTAGGTTAGCCGCATCCATGGCGCCTTCACCGCCGCCACCTGCCCCAACGAGGGTATGGATTTCGTCGATAAACAGAATGATTTCCCCTTCCGAATCGGTCACTTCCTTGATCACGGATTTGAGGCGTTCCTCAAACTCACCCTTGTACTTAGCGCCCGCGATGAGCAGGCCCATATCGAGCGAAGCGATGATCTTAGATTTCAGATTTTCGGGTACATCGCCCTGCACAATGCGCTGAGCGAGTCCCTCCACGATGGCGGTTTTGCCCACGCCCGGCTCACCGAGCAAGATAGGATTGTTCTTGGTCCGGCGGCTCAATATTTGCAGCACCCGGCGGATTTCCTCGTCGCGCCCGATCACGGGATCTATCTTTCCGGCTTGCGCCAGGTCATTCAGGTTTTTGCTGTACCGTTCCAGAGAGCGGTACTTGGCTTCGGCGTTTTGGTCTTTCACGGGATTATTTTTTCCTCTAAGTTCTTTGATAGCTTGTTTCAACTCATTCTCTTTCAGTCCAGCATCCTTCATGAGTTGGGCCACCGAATCTTTTCCGGATGCAATCCCTAACAGTATCAATTCGATACTGACAAACTCATCCCCAAATTCTTTCAGGTAAGTTTGGGCTTTGTTCAGGGCATTAGTGAGGTCCGTGCCCAGGTAAGTCTGGGCACCGCTCACCTTAGGGTAACCGTTTATGATGGCTTTCAGGGCCTGAGTAAGGGCTACCTGGTTCACGTTTAGCTTCTTCATCAGGAAGGCCGAAGTATTGACATCTTCCTGCAAAACAGCCTGGAGCGCGTGTCCGGTTTCAACAGCCTGTTGCTGATTGGCTTGGGCCATCTGCGCTGCCTGCTGAATAACCTCCTGCGCTTTTATAGTATATTGGTCAAAGTTCATGGTTAGTGTATCTTTTTTTTAAGTTCTTGTACACGAAAAGGAATGTATTCAGAATGCTTAAAAGGGCGTACCGCTGGCTATAATCGGAAATATTGGCGCATTTTGTACCGATATTTCTACAATACCTGTCATTCCGTCATTCTTGAATCAAGTACAAATACTAGTAGCAAATAGTCATACCTTTAAATGACACTTTCTGATCATGAACCAACCCTATGACGATATGAATTAGGACTTTAAGGGGTAAATTAAGTATTTAAATTGTATTATTTTTAGATCTGTAAAAAATAGGTACCTTTGATGTGGTGCTTCAGTGCCCAGGATAAACCATCGATTCCAAAATTTGGTTGGGAAATTAACCGGTATCGCCCTTTTTAATTCGAACCTGGTGCGAATTGGAACAGTCTTTATCCTTCTATTTACGGAGGCCCGGGTTAGTGGGTACATTCCCGTTGTCAGTTATCTGGGCTTTAAAAAACAGGTTTCCTCTACGTTATAATCATACAGTATGCTGCGAGAAATTTCCGAATGGTACAGCCCCTCCCTAAATAAGAACATGAACGTGGCCGTCTATGGCCACTACGGTACGGCCTTGCTGATGTTTCCCACGGCTGCCTCCGACCACCTGGATTATGAACGTAACGGACTGATCGAGTCCATCCGACCTTTTATCGAATCAGGAAAAGTGAAGGTGTTTTGTGTGGGGAGCATCAACAGCGAAAGCTGGCTCAACGACCACATGCACGGATATGATCAGGCCGTGCGGCATCAGCTCTACAATGATCATATAGTGCGGGAGGTAATTCCGTTTGTGCGGGAGAGTACCAGTCCCGAGACCCCGATTATCGCTTGTGGTATTTCGTTTGGTGCCCTGAATGCGGCCAATCTTTTCTTTAAGCATCCCGACATCATCCACGGGGTACTAGCCATGAGCGGTTGTTATGATCTGAGTGTTTACACCCATGGTTACTACGACGACAACGTGTACTTTAATTCACCTGCGCATTACCTGCGTAACCTCAACGCAGAATGGCACCTAGACCTATACCGGCAAAGTCGGCACATCCATTTTGTGTCGGGATCGGGTGCCTATGAAGACCCTAATTCAGCCCGCCATATTTCGGGAATTCTACAAAGCAAGTACGTACCCCACGAGCTGGACATCTGGGGCACCGACATGCCGCACGAGTGGTGGGTATGGCACCGGATGCTACCGCATTATCTGGAAACGAGATTTTAGAGGAGGGACAAAGTGGTGAAAGTTCTAAAGGAGAAAAAGGTAGAGAGAACAGTCCCGTGGCGCACAGATTTTTTTTTGGAAAAGCAGTAGATGACTCACTACGCCCAATTTTCCTCAACTCTCAACTCTCAACTCTCAACTCTCAACTCTCAACTCTCAACTCTCAACTCTCAACTCTCAACTCTCAACTCCCTAAGCTCCCTTGAACTGCCCCAAAAACCGGACGTCGTTTTCTGTAAACAGGCGCAGGTCTTTAATACCGTAGCGCAACATAGTAATCCGCTCGATACCCATGCCGAAGGCAAAGCCCGTAAATTCTTCGGGGTCGATACCGCAGTTGGCCAGTACGGTGGGGTCTACCATGCCCGAACCCGCAATCTCTACCCAACCCGAATACTTACACACGTTGCAGCCCGCACCCTTACAGATAAAGCATGATACGTCGATTTCGGCGCTAGGTTCTGTAAAAGGAAAATACGACGGGCGGAGTCGAATTTGCGAATCCTTATCGAACATCTCCTTGGCGAAATGATAGAGGGTATCCTTCAGGTCTCGGAAACTTACGTCGGTATCTACATAGAGGCCTTCTACCTGATGGAACACACAGTGCGCGCGGGCCGAAATGGCCTCATTGCGAAACACCCGACCCGGCATGATGGAGCGAATGGGCGGCCGCTTGTGCTCCATGAGCCGCACTTGCACGTTGGAAGTATGCGTACGAAGTAATACGTCGTCGCGGGTAGGGCCGCCATTCTTCTCAATGAAAAATGTATCCTGCATCTCGCGGGCAGGGTGATTGTCGGGGAAATTGAGGGCACCGAAATTATACCAGTCGGTTTCTATCTCGGGGCCATCGGCTACGGTAAAGCCGATCCGTTCGAAGATTTCAATAATGCGCCGCCGCACGATGGTAAGCGGATGCAGGCTACCCAGTAGGTTGGGGACGGCGGGCAAAGTAAGGTCCATAGACGACTCCGTCTGAGTCGGGCCGGTTGTCTCCAAACGCTGGCTAAACTCCTGAAAACGTTCCTGCACCCGATTTTTCAGGATATTCAGTTCCTGCCCCACCGCACGACGCTGCTCCTGTTCAATGTGTTTCAGATGCTCAAACAATTCGGTGACCACACCCTTTTTGCTCATATATCGTAGTCGGAAGGCTTCCAGTTGTTCTTGGCTAACGACATCGATCTGATCAATTTCAGTAAGCAAAGCGTGCACTCGTTCGGTAATCATAAGTAGGCAAAAAAGGCGTTCAAAACTAAATTAAAAGGAACGCAAAGATAGGAAATCTTTAGAAGGCTTGTCAGGACGAGGGCAGGGTAAAAATTATTCACAACGCCTCAATTCTTCTGTGTCAGGGTAAATTCACCCGAATTTATCCCAGATTAGCAATACGTAAAACTACGTGTTTTACCAAGTGGCGATACGCCTTTTTTGATAGGGATAATTTGTAAATAGCTGATATTTAGTGTGTTAATAAGAGATAGCTAATTGTACGTATTTTTTTTGGAGGGGGTAATAGGGTAAATTTGATACATCGATTTCCTAAAACCAAAACATACCAAAACTTATGAACACCCTCTCTAATTACTCCATCAATGATTTTTCTGATTTCGCTCAACCCTTAGGGGGATCAGATATTGCCGTCCACTTACTGAACCAAACGCTTTGGCTGAAACCCGGGGATATCACGTGTCTGGAAGGGGAGGGGAATTATACATTCATCTATACCTGCCGAAGCAAGCGTTACCTGGTATCCAGGACATTGAAATCCCTCACCGAGCACCTGGACGAAAGCTTTTTACGCGTACATAAATCGTTCATTATCAATACAGATTACATTGTCGAGCGACTGGATGACGACCGGGTAATACGGATGTCGTGCGGAAAGCAGGCGATGGTATCACGCCGGAAAATTAAAGAAATAGCCGAAATACTTGATCAAGTCGAGACTCGGATTAGCGCCTAAGCCCCAAACGGGTAGCCAAAAGACTTTATTTTTAGTGGGTTAAATCGCAAACAGCAGTTGTCGCTAGAACGACGGCTGCTTGTTTTTTTTAGGCGGATCGAAGGCCTGTTAAAAAACGGTCAGCAAATTGGTGTCTCCATGAGGTAAAGTAAAGACATTTGTTACTTTGACACAGAGCCGGGTGATTCCTGTTAAAACATCGTCTCTATTTTAAAATTCCTCCATGAAGCGCTACTGCCTGACCCTCGACCTGAAAGACGACCCTATTCTGATTGAAAAATATAGGGAACATCACGCCCCCGAGAATCAATGGGCGGGCATCAACCGGCATATCCTGGCCACAGGCGTGGAAAGTATGGAAATTTTTCTATTCGGTACCCGGATGTGCATGATCATGGAGGTCGGCGACGACTTTACTTTTGAACACATGGACGAAATGAGCCGGCAGAATGCCGAAAACCAGGAGTGGGAAAATTTGATGTGGGGCTTTCAGCAAGCCGTACCGGGTTCTAAACCCGGCGAAAAGTGGGTGTTGATGGAAAAGATTTTTGAGCTACCCTGATGTATTGACCTCTCATTCGAAGTAAGGATTTTCTTAAAGCGGGACACCTGCGCCTATTCAGTCAAATCAGAAATTTTAAACCAGACAACTTGTGAATAAAATAGTGAAAGTCCATCCCAGCGACGATGTCATCGTCGCTCTGACCGACCTCGAAAAAGGGGAGGAAGTCGTACTGGATGGCGAGACCTACACGCTGACCGAAAGTATTCCGGTCAAGCACAAATTCGCGGCGCGTACCTTCGCGCCGGGTGATGCAATACACATGTATGGGGTATTGGTAGGCAAAGCACAGAGTGAAATCAAGCGGGGGAGCTGGCTTACCATCTTCAACACAAAGCACGCCGCCACGCCCCTGGCCGTGCGGGAAAGCCATTACGAGTGGTCGCCGCCCGATGTGTCGAAATACGCGAAAGCTACCTTCCAAGGCTTCCAGCGAAGCGATGGTAGTGTGGGCACGGCTAACTACTGGCTCGTAGTACCGCTGGTATTCTGTGAAAATCGCAACGTCAGCATTCTTAAAGAAGCCCTTACCCGCGCCTTGGGATATGAAGTAGCTACCCCCTACCAACATAAGGTCGAGAAAATCCTGGCCATGCTCCAGAGCGGGCAGGATGATTTGCTACTGGGTGAAGAAATGCCTTTGGTGACTAAAACAAAACCCGTTTCGCCCGTATTTCCCAATGTGGACGGCATCAAGTTCATTACCCACCAGATGGGCTGCGGCGGTACTCGGCAGGATGCCCGTGCCCTGTGTGGCCTGCTGGCGGGATACATCACGCACCCCAACGTGGCCGGTGCCACCGTGCTAAGCCTGGGCTGCCAGAATGCAGAAGAAACCACCTTACTTGAGGAAAT
>JBBRDE010000252.1:0-8318 GCA_038204185.1 Cytophagales bacterium | reverse complement strand
AAAAAAGGGATATTGACAAGTAATGACGTGAAAGTAATTACCGGAGGCGATGCAGGTAAACTTTGGATAGGAACCGAAGGTATGGTTTTGAACGAATTGGACCCGGCGACCGGAATTTGCCGGAAATGGAAACTCAAATCTCAGGACTTTGGAAATGTAATTAAATGCCTTTATTACGAGAAGGATAAAAAAATACTTTGGATCGGAACCCTTGGCGGGGGGCTACTTCGGTTCAATAGTCAAACGGGGGCGATAAGGCAGTATACCGATCAGGAGGGCCTCCCAAACAATGTCGTGTATGGAATATTGCCCGACCAGGAGGGGTACCTTTGGCTCAGTACCAACAAAGGCCTGTGTCGTTTCAGGGAAGGGCGAGGCAATCAACGGCCTGATGTTAGCCGGTTTACGACCGACGATGGACTACAAAGCATGGAATTCAACACAGGTGCCTACTATCGCAGTCCCGAAGGGTACCTGTTCTTTGGTGGAGTAGCTGGATTCAATGGCTTTCGGCCGGGTAAAATAAAGGGCCGTTCACTCCCGCCCCAAGTGGCCATTACGGACATAGAAATCAATGGTCAATCGATTTCGAATGATACACTTCCGGAAATGATTCATGCGCTTTCACTCACGCCCGATCAGAAAACCATTTCCGTAACCATTGCCGCCCTGCATTTTTCATTACCCATGCGGAATAGGTTTCGCTATAAGTTGGACGGGTACGAGTCAAACTGGACCAACTCCGGTACCCGGAATTATATCCGATATACCAATTTGCCCGCCAGCACGTACACCTTGCGGGTGCAGGCAGCTAACTATGACGAGGTTTGGAGTTCGGACGAGGCGCAACTATCCTTTACCATTCTCCCCCAGCTATGGGAAAGATGGTGGTTCGTATTAGTGATTATCCTGATAATCGCCGGATTACTCTATGTTTTTTATCGGTATCGGATCAATCAGTTGATGCGAATTCAGGCGATCCGCAACCGGCTTTCTGCTGACCTGCACGACGAAATCGGATCCTCACTGAGCAGTATAAGTATATTAGGGACATTAGCAGGGAATTCCCTCGATCAAAAACATCCGGCCTTTAATTTTGTAAGGAGCATAACCGAAGAGTCCCGGCATATCAGTCGTTCTATGGCAGACATTGTGTGGAGTATCAATCCGCGTAACGATGAACTTGAGAGCCTGCTCAGCCGAATGAATCGTTACGCCGCTGAACTTTTGGAGGCAAAAAAAATTGACTTTAAATTTGAATTAGTATCTTCTTTGGATATCAGTCAGTTAAAGCTGTCCATGGAGCAGCGACGCGATTTGTATTTACTATTCAAGGAAAGTATCAACAACCTGATCAAGTATTCAAAAAGCACAAAGGTGTGTATCGAAATCGCGATACAGTCTTCTACTTTCACCCTACTGATTCAGGACAATGGCATTGGCTTTGATACCAGGGTCAAATCGGGTGGTAATGGATTGCTTAATATGCAGCAGAGGGCCAAAAATTTGAATGGGAAGCTTAAAATTGAATCTCTACCCGGAGCAGGAACGACACTCAGGCTTACGTTTCCGTTTAATCAAATAACCCATAAAGGGTATTGGCAGTGAAATAACTCCTTTGTTACTTGCTGAATGATGATAAAGGTATCCATATACGAAGACAATACCCAGCTACGTGACCTCCTCGCGCTTCTCATCAAAGGTACGGCGAATCTGGTGATCGTCGGTTGTTATGCCGATTGTCGCGATATTGAAAAACAGGTACGTGCCGATCAGCCTGACGTAATCGTGATGGATATAGATATGCCGGAGGAGGGCTTCGAGTCCTCCGAATCATCTCGAACGGGCATCGGGGCCATCAGTAGGGCTAAGGCAGCACTCCCGGACGTTAGGGTCCTTATACATACCGTTTTTGAGGATGACGATGTTCTTTTTACCTGTCTGAAAGCGGGCGCTGATGGCTATATTCTAAAAAGGGATACCTCCATGCAGTTGATTCCTGCGATAAGCGACGTTTCCGAAGGCGGAGCACCTATGTCTCCCGGTATTGCGCACCGCGTGTTGCAAACATTTCGTTCACCCCTCCGCGCGAGCGAAAATGAATACCATATCACGGCTCGTGAACATGAAATACTGGAACTCCTGACTCAGGGAATGACGTATCGGCAGATTGCCCAATCCTATTTTATTTCCACCGAAACGGTCAGGCGGCATCTCAAAAATATTTATCAGAAACTTCACGTCCAAAGTGGGACCGAAGCAGTAGCCAAAGCACTGCGCGAACGAATCATAAAACTTTAATACTAAAAAAGATACCTACCTGAACCGCTTACACAATGTGTGCAAAGGGTTATTGCAACACGGTGCTACTATTGAGAACTTTATAGATTCATCGACTAGCACAAGGTATGAATGCGAATACACACATATCCAGGAAAATACTGACCCTATGCCTGTACCTGATCGTATTGGATGGCTGCAAAAAATCAGACCCTGAACCAATTGAAATTTCAAGCGTTAGTCCGGATCAGGGCATAATAGGCACACCAGTGACTATAAACGGGGCAGGGTTTTCTGCCGAATCGGTAAAGGATATTGTTAAGTTCAACGGTACCACCGCTACAGTCCTCACGGCCTCCGCTACCCAGCTGACCACCACTGTGCCTCCGGGGGCTTCTACCGGCAAAATTACGGTAGAAGTTGAGGGACGCCTCGCTACCTCCACCACTGATTTTGTGGTGATAAAGGAACCTTTCATAACGAGTTTTTTACCTATCCAGGCGGAGGAAGGGGAGGAAATAACGATCAATGGTTCGGGCTTCAAGAAGGGTCCAATGGTGGTCAAGTTCAACGGAACCACGGCCACGGTGGTCAACAGTACCTCTGACACAAAACTCATCGCCGTGGTTCCTGATGGAGCCACTACTGGTAAAATTTCAATAGAAGGAAACGGGAATATCGCTACCACACCTACAAATTTTACGGTTATTATTCCCCTCACCGCCAAAGCCACTGTGACGAAGTTGGCGGGAATACCTGCCTATCCTACTACTGGCGCAGATGGTGTTCGAATGGTCTTCCTTAAGAATGGGTTGTACATCACGGGTCCTGGCCAGAACATAGTCTATAAGCTGGATCTTACAACCCTGGGGGTATCTCCTTTTTTAACTACGTTGGATCGTCCGGTGGGTATCAGCTCCGATGGAGACCAGTACTATATCGGTGGGCGCAGTGATTTTTTTACTTTTCGTTTCAGCAATCTTACAAAGGCTGCCTACACGGGCTCATTAACCTCCGGGGTGTTTTCTATCAAACTAGCCCGGACGGCAACTAGTAATAAATACAGCTACCTGATTACCGATTTTACCAACCAGATTATTGGTGTTTCAAATAGTACTGCCGGGGGAAATACAGCGTCCAGCTATACCCAGACCTTGCTAAATTCCCAACTCAAAGGTGTCCCTAATAATGCCTCGGCCATGATGGCTATCAATAGCAAATCTATCTATGTAAGTGCCAATCACGCGATATGGAAACTGTTGAGTAACAATACCCTCGAATTGGTAGCAGGTGCACCGGGGCAGGCGGGCTATGTAGATGCTAAAGGCGGTAATGCAAGATTTACAGAAGGAGGCTATGCGAGAGGAAATGCCCTAGTTGCCGACGAGAATGAGAATGTTTTCGTAGCAGATTATGGCTGCGGGTGTATCCGTAAAATTGACCCGCAGGGCAACGTAACCACCGTCGCCGGAAAATCTACCGCTACCGCTCAGACCGGAAAAGGCAACCGGATGCGATTTCGCTTCGATTCCTGGGATATAGCCCTCGGGGCCGATGGTGAACTGTACGTAATTGCCCAGAACGATGTATCAAGTCAGACCCTGCGGTTTGCGGTCTATAAAGTTGTTTTTGCACCATGAAGCTTCCTGACTACACGGATGATTCTCCACAAACTAAAACTTCAATCCATTTCTAAAGCTGATGAAAAAAATAACTATTAGTAACTACAAAGCAGGCCTGTGTTGCCTTTTGTGCCTTCTGCAGTCCTGCCAGAAATCCGATGATGCAAGCCCTGATAATGCCTGCAAGCTTTCGCGCCAGCTGTACTCTCAAACTGGTTCGCAGGGAACCTACACCACTGACTACCAGTATAACTACGATGCTTCGGGGCGCTTTGTTGGCCAAACCTCCCAATCCACGAATACCCCCAAAACAGGAACAGGGTATAGCACGCTCGTCAAAAACATTCTTGTGTACGACACTGATGGATATCTTACTACTCAAACCAGTAGCTATGAGACTAAAGAGAATGGCAAAACGACGGTGCAATCCAACACTATTACGTATGAGTATGTAAGCGGAAGATTGGTCAATCAGACTACCAGAAGCATCGGAACCAAGGGTGAAGTTGAAATTTATACCATTAAAAACGAATACGGTAGTGACGGTACCATTTCTAAAATCACCACTACCATTCGGGGGAGTCAATACATTCAAACTTTTACGAAGGGATTACTGACTAAGTATGTAAATCGTGACAGCAATGGCAACGAGACACAGCCTGCTACCATCAATAGTCAGGGCCTTATTACCAAACTCGTGCGGGGAAGTACCTCCTACGATACCTATGAATATGATTCTCAGCTCCGTCAGGTACGAGAAGAGAGCTGGTATCTAAACAAGCTCAATTCCTATCGCCTGACTGAATTTGATGATAAGAAACCTTACTACGAAAGTACCAGTCCCCAATTTAAGGGACATCCGGTCGTAAATACCAACGGCATCTATCCAAATAACTATACAAAGTTCACCTACTACGGCCTTGATAATATGAGCATTATGCGAAAGCAGTCCGAAACGATCTATGCCTATATCTATAATTCAAAAGGATATCCCAGCTCCTACACATTCAATGATGCCGTTAGGGGGCTTACCGGGCAGGCTACCTTCACTTTCGAAAATTGTAATTAATTCATTCACACCCCACGTTGGTCGTAGGCCTCCCCACCGGAATTTCGACGGGGACCGTCACTACCCCCCTGCACCGGACTTCAACTCTGCCCTATCGGTCTATTGCCCAAAAGGTCTATTTTAGGGTAGAAAATATATACACCGTAGTCACTCAGTTTTTTTTCAGATTTGCCCCAAACCATTCGGGGTGATGGTCCAGGAGTTTTTGCGGGAAGGAATTTGGGTTTTAGGGAGTAGCCCTTACCCGATGCCCAAGAAACATCTGTACTTACGTCACTATTAGTCAGGATTTGTTTTGTTCCTTTGGTATTGATCCCATACTAATCGAATAATTTATGAAAGGAATTGCGGCCCGCCACTTTGAGGTTTATTTCCTTAAAATCTTCTTTCTATTTGCGCTTTCCTCTCAGAGCAGGGGGCAGGTAGTCACTACCCTGCCCGCCTTTCCTTCGTCTGAAAACGAAATCACCCTCATTTTTGATCTGAAACTAGCACAGGATACTCGTGCCAAGGGTTTGTTGGGAAAAACTTCGGATGTATTCTTATGGTCGGGAGCGGGATCGACGGGCTCAGGAAATGCCTTTGAGTTTACCCCAAAAGGACAAACTGATTTCTCCAAGCCTTTCGAACCGGGTAAAATGACTCCCCTCGGAAATGACCGGTGGAGTATCAAGCTCACCCCTCGGACGTATTTTGACGTACCGGCCTCTACACCCATCAGAAAGCTGGGGCTACTGCTGAAAAGTGGCGATGGAAAGGCACAAACGGAGGATTTGTTCGTAACCATCTACGAAAACAATGTTCTTCGAGCCCAGTTTCTGAAGCCCTCCGAAACCTCCTTTTTCGTGGAAGCCGGTAAGCCGCTGGACATTAAAGCCGTCGCTTCCAAACCCAGCCAACTTACGCTTTCCCTTGATTCCACTCCGTTAAAAACGCTAACGGGCGACTCGCTACTGTACGTATTAACCCCGGAGGCCTCGCAAAATCGCAGCATGGTGGTATTCAAGGCCACTGCCGGGGCCGAAACAGCGGCAGATACCTTTTATTTCACGGTAGCTCCCCAAGCCCAGATTGCACCCCTTCCGCCGGGCATAAAAGATGGCATCAATTACCTGAGCGAAACCAGCGTGCTGCTCTCCTTGTACGCTCCGGCCAAAAAATTTATCTACGTAGTGGGAGACATGACCCAATGGCAGCCCTTGCCTACCCACTTGATGAAACGAACCCCGGAGGGTAACCGGTATTGGCTTCAACTCGATGGCCTCAAACCAGGTCAGGAGTATGCTTACCAGTACTTCGTGGATGGTACATTGGCCGTGGGTGACCCTTATTCAGAAAAAATCCTTGATCCTGCTAATGATCGTTTTATCCCCGCCGCTACTTATCCTGGTTCAAAAGCGTATCCGGCCGGTGCGAGTGGGATTGTGTCGGTATTCCAGACAGCACAGGTACCCTATGTCTGGAAAAATACGGCTTTCCAACGTCCCAAGGCCGAGCAGTTGGTAGTATATGAGTTGCTGGTTCGGGATTTTGTGGAAACCCGACGCTACCAAACCGTGGCGGACTCATTGCCCTATCTGAAAAAGTTGGGAATCAATGCCCTCGAACTCATGCCCATCATGGAGTTTACGGGCAATGATTCCTGGGGGTACAATCCCACCTACTACTTTGCGCCGGATAAGGCCTACGGGAATAGGGAAGCATTAAAAGAACTGATAGATCGCTGCCATGCGAATGGCATTGCGGTGATCCTTGATATTGTATTGAATCAGGCGGATTATGAGTTTCCCTACGTCAAAATGTACTGGAATGGAAAGCAACCTTCGGCTAATAACCCCTTCTTCAACCAGCAGGCTACGCATCCGTATAGTGTGTTTTTTGACTTTAACCACGAAAGCCAGGCCACGCGTGCGTACGTAGATAGGGTAGTAGAGCATTGGCTAAAAGAGTACCGGGTTGACGGCTATCGGTTTGACCTTTCCAAAGGATTTACCCAAAAAAACACGGGCAATGATGTAGGAGCCTGGGGCGCTTATGACGACGGTCGGATAAAGACCTGGAAGCGGATATATGATAAAATCAGAAGCTACGACCCCACCGCTTACGTAATTCTGGAACATTTTTCCGACAGACAGGAGGAACGTGAGCTGGCAGCGTACGGAATGATGCTCTGGGGAAATGCCAATTTCGACTACCGTAAAGCAGCTGCGGGGGAGGCCCGTTCGTTGGCCTCGCTGTCGTACCAGGAGCGCAACATGCAAGCTCCCAGCCTGATCGGCTATATGGAAAGCCACGACGAAGAACGGCTGGTGTATGATTTGAAACAAACGGGGGGTAGCCGGGGACAGTATTCCATCCGGGATGAAAAAACAGCCCTTGAACGAGCCAAACTGGCAGCGGCGTTTTTCTTGCCGATTCCCGGCCCAAAAATGATCTGGCAATTTGGAGAGTATGGCTACGATATTTCGATCGACCAGGGCGGACGCACCTCGGCCAAACCCGTGCTGTGGAGCTACCTGCAGCGTCCCGAGCGACAGAACCTGCTGAATGTGTACCGGGCTATGCTGGTCTTGCGTGCTACCTACCCGGCCTTTCGGACTACTGATTTTAAATTGGATGTAAGTGGGCAGGTCAAGCGAATCACCCTAAACGATCCGGTAGGTAAAGTGTTCGTGATCGGGAATTTTGATCTTCAGTCCGTAACTGTTCCGGCGGGCTTCCCGGCGGGGGGTACCTGGTTTGATTATTTTTCCGGTGAATCCGCTACCATTTCCGATCCTGCCGCACTCATGACGCTGCAACCGGGAGAATTCCATATTTTTACCTCTACCAAAGTAACCACTCCACCGCCGGGACTAGTGCCCTGGACGAACGTGTTTTCGCCGGTTACCTCAGTTCCATCGGGGGTACTGGATCTTACCGTGTATCCTAATCCAGGAAGGCATACGATCCATGTTCAATGGCAGTCGCCCTATGTGGGTAAGGTACTGTTGGAACTGACCGACATGGCCGGACGACGAATACTGGAAAGACAGGGTGATAAAAGAGTGGGGAATTGGCACGAAGAACTATCGCTGAGCTCCGTTTTGACGGGCACCTACCTGCTTAGAATTCAGACTTCCACCGAGGTATTTATCCGAAAAATACTTTTGGAATAAAAGTTCTCCCACCTTCATGCTGAACGCATGTAATTTTATCGGGTATCCGTGCCGGGCCCTTAGCATTCCGCTTTGGTACTTACATCCAGCGTTCTTTTCTTAACGTGACCATAACCAACGGCTGTGAGCATATCTTCTACGTAGGAGAGGGGAAGCAGGGTTAAAAAAGCCTGTGGATAATCCTATCCC
>JBBRDE010000251.1:0-8364 GCA_038204185.1 Cytophagales bacterium | reverse complement strand
TTGTTATTTAGTCAATATTTTCTAAATAATCTCGAATACTATTCAAATAGTGCTCCAGATCGGGGGTTTTATAATCCTGCATTTTGGCAGCTTCATCCCAGCGTCTCATGCGGATGATGAGGTCAAAATGCAAATTGTTTTCAAATATGAGTGCCTCTCCCTCTTCCATGGGGCCTCCCTGGTAGGTCAATGTTTGCAGACTAGCTTCCGAAAGAGTCGCAAAGTAAGCCGGATTCTTCCAGGTGAGGTACCTTTTGGCATTGACGTGGTTTTCAATCAGCAAGCCCACTCGGTCAGAAAAGCCCCTTTCCCGAAGCCAGTCTGCCGCCACGCCTTCATGGTCACGGCGCCCGTACTCATCCATCAGGTCGGCGGGGTCGTCCGTTGGAAGCATGTGGCCAATATCATGCAGGAAAGCAGCTATCTGCACTTCTTCGTTGAAGCCGTCGCGCCGCGCCAGCTCGGCGGACTGCGCAGCGTGTTCAAACTGCGAGACATCTTCCCCGTAGTAAGGCTCAGTTCCGTACTTCTCGAATAATGAGCGGATTTGGGTTAGGGTTTCTTCGTTAGAGTAGGGCACGTTTTTTAGATATGAAATATGAATTATGAGATATGACGGGGGCACCCGTGCGCTTATGGGAGTTGTGGGTAGCGAGTGGGAATCACCTGAATTGATGAGGTGGAGAACAGATTAAAAATCTCTTATCTCCCAATTCCTATCTCACATCTATCTCATCGCCTCCACCACTGCTTTTCCCGTCCAACACTCAAAAGGTTTTGCTTTCAGTAGTTTGGCGACGGTCATGGCGGTGTCAAAGGTGTCGATAGCGGTGGTAAGTTCGTGATTTTTTCGGATACCTTTGCCGGAAATAATCCACGGAATCGTCATTTCAGCACGACTGGAACCCCCGTGGCCTTTGCTGAGGCCACCGTGGTCGGCAGTGACGAGTACTACCGTTTCGTTAGCCTTTCCCGATGCCCGAATTGCTTTCATAATGTGACCAATCAACGAATCGGCCTTGCTTACCGATTGATAATAAGTAGGGGTACCATGCCCCGCGTCGTGTCCGGCGTGGTCCACGTGGTCGAGGTGCACGAACGTAAACAGGGGAGCATTGGCAGCAATGTATTCCGCGGCCCGCTGGGCGGTGTCGTCTTCTCCATTCCGGTCTTCCTTTACGGTACAGACGTTGTCCTCTAGTAATCTTCCGAAATCGTCCCAGTCGTAAAAGCAGGCAATGACTGCTTCATTGTTGTGCTCGCGCACGGCGCGGAAAATGGTGGGGTACAGCTGCCCATTGGGGCCACCGCAGTACGACTTGTCGGCGATGTCGGTGCGCTTCCAGTCGTTCGACCAGACCTCGTGGTGGGCGGGCGAGGAACCCATGATCATTGAAGCCCAGTTGGGGCTGCTCGAACTGGGATATACCGCTTTGGCATTCAGGGAATAACTGCCATTTTTCATCAGCGAATCCAGGACGGGAGTCGGAGCTTTTCGGATGCCGTCGGGACTCAGGCCATCGAGGCCAATGACGACGACACGTTTCTGGGCAAAAGAGGAATGGGGGATAAGCAGGATTAGGAATAGGAGGTATCGCACGAAAAAAGAGATTATGAGTTGAGTGCCAATGAGTGTTCCTAAGGTATGGGTGGAGTGGAGGGAATTAAATAAGCGGGAGTAAGGTACCCCCGCTTATTACAAATATCTAACCTAAGAGAAAAAATTTATTTGGAAATCCACAGGACGTCGTTGATGCCGTCGTTACCGCCGAACTGGCTCTGGATAGCCGCCTTGTAGTTAACTTCATTGGTGGTACGCTCCGAGAATGGGTACTGCCAGCGCGTAGCGATCCGGCCCGAATTGCCCGTGCCGACACCCGTGTAGAACTTGGGAATACCCGTGCGGCGGTAGTTAAAGTAGGCTTCCATACCCGAGTTCATGAAAAAAGCCAGGTACTTTTGCGTCAGAATTTTTTCCAATCCGGCGGCATTATTGCCATCGTACTGCACCAAAGGCTGGGCATAGTACGTATCGAAATTAAAATTGATGGTGTAGGTGCCAAAGTCGGCGGCATCGCGGCCCCCGGTGCGGGAGTAGCGCATCGCGAGGGTACCGTCCTTCACACCGTAAAATTCCTGTGATGCCTTGATGCCCTGCTTGTACCACGGCTCGGCGTTGCCGGTGGCCCAGCCGCGGTTGATCCCCTCGGCCAGGTTGAAACACATTTCGGGATAGCCCACAATGAATACCGCTTCTCCTACGTAGTTGGTGTAATAACGGGAGCGGCTCTGGAAGGAGTACAACCCTGGCGCGAAACCAGCTCCATTGCTGCGGCCCGCCTTGTCTGACATGTCGGTCAGGTCTTCGCCGGAGCTAGCTCCCACGAAAGCCGTGAAGTCAGAGGGCAGCTTCCCGGCCTTTAACTCCGCTCCGGCTGGCTCGGCGGTGATCATCACGCGTGGATCTTTGCGGGCGGTCAGTAAGTCGATGTATGTTTTGGCCATGTTCTGACGGGTGGCGTCAAAACCGAAATTGTCGGGATTGGACGGGTACTTATTGAAGTTATTGGACATGAATTGAAGGTTATCGCTCATGCCCGTCAGCAGGGGGTACTTCGTGGGGTTGCTGAGTATTTCGGCGAAGCGGGCTTTCACGTTCAGCTCAGGGTCGGACTCCTTTTTGCTCAACCGAATCAACATACGCAATTTGAAAGCATTGACGACTTTTTGCCACTTACGGAGGTCACCACCAAAGTAAAAATCGCCCGCCACGGTGGCTTCGCCTTTGGCAATCAGTCCGGTCATGTCAGCATTGGCATCATCCAGCCATTTCAGAATCTGTACGTAGATGGCTTTCTGGGAGTCGTACTTGGGGGTCAGGTTATTGATCCCTGAAAGTGCTTCCATCACCGGAAGATCGCCCATGCGCACCGACATCTGATCGAAGTAAAACGCCCGGAAGAATTTCCCCAGGGCCGCATAGCCGTTTACATCGGCTGCACCGGCACGCTTGGCTTCTAACTCCATTTGCACCACGTTTTTCAGAGTGGGGTAGTGGTTAGCCGCTTCTGACCACTGGTATTCGTTGGTACCGTAGTAGTTGTAATTGATAGCATAAAACTGGTTCCAGCGCATCTCCGAGCTAAATGGACGCCCAGTGTTGTTGTACATGTCATACTCCACGCCCTGCAATACCAGGGACGCCGGCGCCGACACGGCCCGGTTTGGGTCTTTTTCGAGTTCTTCGAATGATTTATCGCAACTACTCAGCGCTAAGCCCAGCACTAGAAATGCGTAGTTGATTTGATTGAATATTTTCATAATGAAATTCTTATAAAAATTTGATTTTTAGATTTACACATTATGCCGCTCCGATACTACTTTGTGCGGCACGGGTCGTCCCGCTTTGTACCTTTTTTAAAAAGTCAAATTCAAATTGAGGCCGTACCGTCGCGTCGAGGGCGTCTGCAAACCCGAACTTCCACCTGAAATGTACTGGTTGAGGTCGATGTCGTTCTTTTCAGCAAAATACAGCAGGTTACGACCCACGATGGAAACCGATGCGTTCTTGATAAACTTGCTTCTTTCCAGCAATCCAGCCGGCAGGGAGTAGCCGATTACCACCTCGCGCAGCATGCCGAACGAGCGGCTCATCAGGTTGCCTTCATCAGAGTTATAGTAGCGGCTTACCCAATCCTGCACAAACTGTTTCGTTTCGTTAGGCTTAAAAGTGAGTTCGCTCATATTTGTGATCTTACCATCAGCATCGTAATTGAGCTTGCTGCCGTTTGCTACCTGCACACCCTCACCAACCCAGGTTTTGTTGCCCAGGTAGTCCTGGTAGCGGGCCTCACCCATCACGCCCTGTACCAGATCAATGTGGCGACCGCCCCGGAAAGTTTGTTTCTGAATGTAGTTGGATATGACTCCGCCGATGCGGCCATCGAACTGGAAGCTCACATTGAAGTCACGGTAGCTGAATTTATTATTGATCCCAAACACGAACTTGGGATTCACATAGCCCAAAAATTGATTAACGGGTAGGTAAATAGGGCGTCCCGAGGCGTCGTTGATGATCTGTCCGTCATTCGTTTTGGCAAAAGCCCGTGCATAGTACTTGTCCAGTCGGTCACCCACTTTAAAGAAAGTGTTCAGAGCGGCCACGCCAGGATAAATTTCCGTAAGTACCTCTTTAAAGGTAGAGTAATTCGCTACAATATTCCAGTTGAGGCCCTTGGCGGAGCGCAAAGGAGAACCAGTTAATGCCACTTCCCAGCCGGTTTTTTTGGTTTTGATACCGTTTACCAGCGCCGAATTATAGCCGGTGGTGGTAGAGATGGGCAATGAGAAAATACGGGGACCTTCGTTGGAAACGAAGTAGGCGACGTCCAGTCCCAGGCGATTGTCCATAATCCGGAAGTCCAGACCTGCCTCCGACTGCGAGGTCGAGCTGGGCTGCAAATTGGGATTGTTGAGCGTATTGGTATAGTAGGCAGAGGGCGTGTTGTTGTAAGCAAACGGAGTGGAGTAAACGGCTGCGTTCTGGTAGGTGGGTCCGTCGTAGGGCGAGTAATACTGGTCGCCGTATCCCTGCGGGTTGCCATCGCCCAGGGCGGGGGTGGTGCCGATCGTCGAGCGGGTAAGGGCGTCTTTTACGTTTGCATAAGATCCCCGCAGCTTGAAGAAGGACACGAATTTGGGCAGTTGGATATAATCGGAAAGCACCGTAGAAAATGCCACGGACGGGTAAAAGAAGGTGTTATTGCCGCTAGGCAGCGTCGAAAGCTTATCCACCCGACCGGTAGTCGAAATAGTAAACAGGTTGCGGTACGTAAAATCCGCCGAGTAATACGCGGAGTTGACGCGCATGGCTGAGGCAAAATTCGAGGTACGCACCGGACGGGCCGAATTGTTGAAATTGTACAAGCCGGGTACGTTCAGATAGTCCGTGGAACCGAACTGAGAATTGTACTCGAACGTGCGGATGTTGCCCCCTGCCCAGATTTTAGCGTTGAAGTCTTTGAACAAATCTTTGTCGAACTTTATGAGGACGTCGGTATTGTTCTCGAACAGGTTCCGGCGATCCTCCCGGTAGTCGCCGCGTGCCTCCTCACGGCCGTATGAGGTGGCAGAGTAGGGCATTTTCTCGTTGCGAAACAGGTTCCAGGTCGTTACCTGGGTGCGCAACATCACATCGAGGAAATCGGTGACCTTATAGTTCATCAAAGCCTGACCAATTACGTCGGTTTTGTAGTGGCCGCGCAGCCACTCGTAACTCATAAAATACGGGTTATTGTAGCGCTGGTACTCGGCGTAGATTTGTTGAATCCCCTCCTTACCTGGCTGCCAGTAGTTGCGCATGTCGTCCACATTCCAGTCGGCTCCGGCCCAGAGCGTCATGTTATAAATAATGGAATTGGGGCCATAATTGATGTCAGGAACGTTGGGCGTGTACTGCCGATTGTATTGCAGACCCGACTGGAAAGTCAGCCTCTTCGAGAAATTATAATCCGCCGTGACGTTGAAGTTCGAGATATTCAACTTGGTGTTGGGGACGATGCCCTTCTGCGAGATCTGGGAAGCCGAGAAACGCAGGTTGTACTTCTCGCTCGAAGCCGCCACCGAAATATTATTGGTCGAAAGTACCCCAGGATTCAGAAATCGGTTCAGGTTGTCTTTTCCGCGCGCTATCCAGGGAGTACCCTGCCGCTTGCCAGTAACCGGATCAACTGGACTATCGTACTGCGGAATCAACTGACCTTCGAATTTGGGCCCCCAGCCGCCATCGTAGTCGCCGTCGTTGAGTCCGCCGCCCTTTCCGTCACCGAAGGCGTAGCGCCCGTGGTCACCGGGGCCGTATTCGTCCTGTACTTTGGGAATGGCGTAGAAACCGTTGTCGATCATCGTGGACGAATTTACATCCACCGAAAAGCCCCGCTTGTCTTTGGTGCCGCGCTTGGTAGTAATCAAAATAGCTCCGTTCTTACCTCGAAACCCGTACAGGGCCGACGCCGTCGCACCTTTCAACACCGAATAAGTGTCGATGTCGTCGGGGGAGATGTTCCAGGTATCGGAGTTGACAGGTACCCCGTCGACCACGAACAGTACGTCCGAGTTGCCCCGTAACATGATATTGGGCTTGCGCAGCAGTTCCTGTTGAATGCCCACCGTAAGCCCGGCTACCTTACCGGCCAGGGCGTTTACCGCGTTGGGTTCACGCGCCTTCACCGTCGATGAACCATCCACGGTCTGGATCGCCACCCCAATGCGGCGGATATCTTTCTTGATTCCCAAAGCCGTCACCACGATTTCCTGCAACTGACGCAGGTCGGTTACCATCGAAATGTCGATGATGGAGCGGTTGTTGATGGGTGTTTCCTGCGTAGTGAATCCTACGAACGAAAACACCAGCGTGGTAGCTGTAGCTGGGGCGGTGAGTTTATAGGTGCCTTCGTTGGTTGTGGTCGTGCCGATGTTGGTGCCTTTCAGGACGACACTCACGCCGGGAATGGGTTCGCCATTATCCTGGGAGGTGATTTTACCGGAAACGAGGTTTTGCGCGGTAGCGATCCCGGTCAGTGACCAGAGAACCACAAGGAGGAGGGCCAGTCGGTGTCCATAGGAACACCGGCTTGCGAGCGGGGGTACGGTTGACTTCATGCTTTGAATTGGAGGTTAAATTGTACGTATTTATAGAAAACAAACTCGGTGAATTGAATTCGAACGCAAAAGTATCCACTCTCGACAGGTACCCCGATTTAGCTCGGTAAAGGATTATTTAATTTTTTAGTAAGTTAATCGTAATTTCTTAACATCCGCCTTGTGGGAACTGAAATTTTTTTGGTAGAAAGCTGGTACCTATGAGATTACACAGGAATGTTCGCCTACATCGGAGTGTGGAAAATCAGGAAAGACTCTACCTACTGCTCCACCTGTGACCCGGTGGAAATGGATGGGAATAGTTTTATGTTTGGGGTTTTTGCGCCAACTTTGCGCTGAGTGTACCCGATCACTGCCCACAATAAGGTTTTTTATGCTACCAGGTGCCTTTAAAGGAATTTAATGTCCAACGTCCCAAGTACCTCATCTCTTTCATCCAAAATCGGCATCCTCGGCGGCGGCCAGCTAGGTCTGATGCTGTTGCAGGCCGCTATCGACTGGAATCTGGACATTCATGTCCTCGATCCCGATCCCGATGCTCCGTGCAGTCGCATCGCGCCGCACTTCCGGCAAGGTTCCTTGCAGGACTACGATACTGTATATACGTTCGGCCAGGCGCTGGATGTGATTACCATCGAGATCGAAAAAGTGAATGTGGAGGCACTGGAAGCGCTGGAAAAGGAAGGTAAGCGAATTTATCCACAACCCTCGGTAATCCGGCAGATTCAGGACAAGCGGATTCAGAAACAATTTTACAAAGACCATAACCTACCCACTGCCGATTTCATCCTAACCGAAAATCGATCGGATGCGGCAAGGTACCCCGATTTTCTTCCGGCTTTTCATAAACTGGGCAAAGACGGCTACGACGGGCGCGGGGTACAGCGGATCGCTACCGAAAGTGATTTGGATAAAGCATTCGACGCACCGGGTTTGCTGGAAAAGGCGGTGGATTTTGACAAAGAAATTGCGGTAATCGTAGCGCGTAATCCGGCGGGCCAAATGAAGACATTCCCAGTCGTGGAAATGGTGTTTCATCCCGAGCACAACCTGGTCGAGTACTTGTTCGCTCCGGCGGAAATTACCAATGAGATCCGCTTTCGGGCGGAGGAAATTGCCAGTCGAACTGCCGAGGCATTCGGTGTCGTGGGTATCCTGGCCGTAGAAATGTTCGTGACGAAGGGTGGCGAAATACTGATCAACGAGGTGGCGCCACGCCCGCACAACAGCGGTCACCAAACCATCCGGGCCAACGCTACCTCACAGTACGAGCAGCATTGGCGGGCCATCCTGGGTTTACCGTTGGGTAGCACGCACCAGTACACGCCCGCCGCGATGGTGAATTTGCTGGGAGAAGAGGGTTTTACTGGTCCCGTCCTTTACGAAGGCATGGAAACTTTGCTGGCGATAAGTGAGGTGTTTCCTTTCTTGTACGGGAAGGCCATCACCAAGCCCTACCGCAAAATGGGCCACGTTACGATCATGGACGAAAGCACGAAGCGTTTGAAGGAAAAAGTAGAGTTGGTAAAACGTAGCGTAAGGGTGATTAGTGGATAATTGACAGGTGCGCCGCTCATATCTTTGAAGTTCATTGACATGTTGGTAAAAAGTACAATTTTGGGATAGTTGTCTGACAGGGGCGGGCAGCAGCCCGAGTTGCGCCGCTGACACGCCTGGTTGCAGGTGATGTTGCACCGCTGGTCT
>JBBRDE010000250.1:0-8470 GCA_038204185.1 Cytophagales bacterium | reverse complement strand
TTCAGAGGAGTTTGCTAGGGTATCATTTATTACCTGTACCGTCAGGTTAACAAGGGTGGCCACAGGACTCCCCGCTCTATCCGTGATACCCCGTACCCGTACCACGGTTCAAAGCCGTGGTACGGGTACGGGGTATCTTCTTTCCTACTTTTTGGTAGTGACCTCCACTACCCCGCTGGCTCCTTTGGTACCGTACTTTTCGGTGGCTTTCTGACCTTTTAGCACGTTGATCGCTTGAATCTTGTCTGAATCGATATTTTTCAGGTCGTAATCTGCCTTCTGAACAACACCATCAAGCACCACGAGTGCTTTTTCTGCGCCACTAATAGTCGTAATGCTTGGATCACCGCTAAAAGTCAAGGAGCGTCCATCCGTTCCTTTAAAATTCAAGGTACCTGATCCAGTCTGGCCCACTTTCTTATCACTTTCGTTGGCTTTCACTTCTTTATCATTGTCTAATTGAAAAGCAATCGGCAGATTATACCGTACATTCACGGGCTTGCCATCCTGCGATCCAGGCTTCCACCGGGGCATTTTAGATACTACCCGAACCGCCTCGGCGTCAGCACCGAAGCCTAATCCTTTCAATATTTGTACGTCTTTGATTTCGCCCTCGCTCGTGATCACGAAATTTACGAACACTTTGCCTTGTACATTGGCTTTAGAGGCGGCTTCGGGGTACTTGATATTCTCGCCCAGATACTTGAATAGCTCCTGAATGCCACCGGGGTATTCGGGGCTTTTCTCGACTACTGTGAAAATAGTCTCACCGTTGATGTCCCCGGTTTGAACAGTCACTTTTACCGATTGTCCATCCGCCGAGGGTGAGAATACCATGTTGTTGGGTTTGCCATCTTGGGCGGATAAGGTCACGTCGTAATTCGCATTTTTGTACTTAGGATTTACTTTCAAATCCATCGCTCCCAGGCCGGGGGCACTTACTTTCAGGTCGGTACCTGCGGGTACTTTGAGCGAAAACCGTCCGGCTTCATCCGTAGTGACGCCTTTCTTTCCATGGCTGTCAGTGATGGTAGCTCCTAATACTGGTTTGTGGTCGGGGGTGTTAATAATACCCGTGACGAGAATACTACCTTTTACCATTTGTTCGCCATTCGCGGCGGTAGGCATTACTTCGCGCTCGCAGGAGGCTACCATCAGGGACACAAAGCCGACGAGCAGGGCCACAGCGGCGTACTTGCCGAGCGACCAGTTGGAATTTTTCGATTTGTAAAGCATGGTGATTCGGTTCTTTAAGAGTTTAGAGTTGAAAAAGGGGTTTGTGAGAATATTAGTCGGATTACCTAAGGCGTAAGCAATCAAAAATTCGGCGTAGTGTTCGCGGTTATTGGTCAGAGCCTGAGTCAAAGCTATCTGTCGGTCTGCCAGGAATTCATGAACCTCCTGTAAGGCTTTCCTGTAGCCTAGTAAAATCGGATTAAACCAGAAAACGACCTGCAGGATTTCCACCAATAGGATGTCCCAGCTATGCCGCTGCCGCACATGGACCAGTTCATGAGTCAGGATGGTGTCGAAATTCCGGGCGTAGTCGGCGGGGCTGATGAACACCCACTTCATGAAAGAAAAAGAACCGGCCGCGTTGTCGTCCAGAAGCACGAGGGTGTACCCTTCCATCGGGATGCTGTCACCTTTTTGCAAAAAGGAAAACAAATGGCGGAAATTTCCGGCCAAACGTACCAGCATCACCAACACACCCACGCCATACACCAGCCAGAGCAAATTCTCCCAGGTCAGCAGCGACGGCGAAGGTACCTCCGATACTACGGCAAAGGGTACCCCCGATACCTGATACACCACGGGCAGGGGCGGCGCGGCATCGGGGTACTGCACCAACGGCAACGCAAACGAGAGCACCAGCGAACCGAGCAGGTAGGCGCGGTTCCACCGCAGGAACGTCTGTCGGCGCAGGAAAAGCGCGTACAGTACATACAGCGCAATCCAGTATGCATTGAGTTTGGCGAGGTAGGTTAGGAGTTCCACGGTAAAAAAGGGGGTTAAAGGTAAAGGGTAAACGCAAGAGGTCAAACAGGGTGGACTTCTCTTTGAAATCCGTTAACCATTGACCTTTCACCGTTGACCCTCATTGTTTCTTCATGATCTTCATAATCTCGTCCAATTCCTTTTGGTCAAGCTTTTCCTCTTTTACGAAGAATGATACGAGCTGCGGCAGCGAATTGTCGAAGTAGTTCTCCATCAATTGCTTCATTTCGAAGCGCTTGTACTCGGCCCGGCTGATGAGCGGGTAGTACTCGTGGGTTTTGCCATAGGCCGTGTAGCCCACGACGCCCTTCTTTTCCAGAATACGGATAATGGTGGAAACGGTATTGTAAGCGGACTTGGGTTCGGGCATTTCTGCCAGCACGTCTTTGACGAAGCCTTTGCCCATTTGCCACAGGATGAGCATGATCTCTTCCTCGGCGCGGGTCAGTGAGCGAATTTCCATAGGGGTGTTTTGATTGTTTTCGACAGCTACAAGTAAATTATACATTCAAAGTTATCACTATTTAATTAGTTTCAAAACTAATTAAATAGTTTATACAGAAAAATATTCATTTTTAAAGCAAAAAGCCGCCCTGCGTTTCGCAGAGCGGCTTTTATAAAAATATTTTTTACAGAAATAACTTTCAAGAAAGCTCTACCCCAGACGGGCGAGCCCGCCCATGCGCGGGTTCGACCGTACCACAGTCTACTCCACCACGCTTAATTTCAAGGCGTTGGTTTTGCGGTGGCGGGAGATGGGCATACTCAGTGTGTTGATGAACACATCGCCGGTTGCCAGTTCGCCGCGCTCGACCAGGAATTGCTTAATGTCTTCGATCAGTTCGTCGGTCGAGGAAGTTTCCTCTCCTTCGTAATAGATAGCCTTGGTACCCCAATACAGGCCCAGTGTATTCATGAGGCGACGGTTGGATGTAAAAACCAACAGGTTGGCCTTGGGCCGGTGGTGCGATAACCGGATAGCCGTGTAGCCCGATCGGGTGATGCCGATGATGGCCCTTGCATTGGTATCGCGCGCCAAACGGCAGGCGCTCATCACCACATTATCGTTCAGTTGGTCGGGACCGGGGGTTTCATTCACGTGGGCGTGGTACTTGAAGTAGATATCACCGCTTTTTTCCACCTGTTCAATGGTCTTGGTCATGTTCTCGACGGCCAGCACGGGATACTTGCCCGAAGCCGTTTCGGCACTCAGCATCACGGCATCGGCACCATCCAGCACCGAGTTGGCTACGTCGTTGACTTCCGCGCGGGTCGGGCGCGGGCTGTCGATCATGCTTTCCAGCATTTGCGTCGCCACGATGACGGGCTTACCTGCCCTGTTACACTTCTCAACAATCATTTTCTGGATCATGGGTACCTCTTCGGCGGGTAGTTCCACGCCCAGATCGCCGCGCGCTACCATGATGCCATCCGTGACGGCGATGATTTCGTCGATGTTGTCAATGGCCTCGGGCTTTTCGATTTTTGCTACCACGCGGGTATCCTTACCCTTGGCTTTGATATAATCCTTAACCTCCTGAATATCCGAAGCGCGACGCACAAACGAGAGTGCAATCCACTCCACATCATGTTCCAGCCCGAATTCCAGGTCTTCGTAGTCTTTCTTGGTCACCGAAGGCATCGACACCTGCGTATTAGGCAGGTTCACGCCTTTCTTAGACTTGAGATAGCCCCCGTACACCACTTCGGTGATCACGTCGCTGTTTTCGATGCCCGTCACCTTCACTTCCAGTTTGCCATCGTCCATCAGAATGCGGTCGCCTATCTGCACGTCGTTGTACATGCCGTCGTAGGGGGTACTTACTTTTTCGGCGGTGCCCAGTACTTCCACATTCGTCAGAATCAGTTTATGGCCTGAAGTAATGAGTACCCCGTCTTTCTCGGCCACGTTACCGATGCGAATCTTGGGGCCCTGCAAGTCCTGCAACACGCACAGGCTCATTCCGTACTCTTCATTGATTTCCCGAATCAGGTTCAGGCGTTCGAGGTGATCAGCGTGGGTACCGTGCGAAAAATTGAGACGAAATACATTGACCCCGGCATACGCAAGTGCGAGCAGCTGCTCTTTGCTTTCGGAAGTAGGTCCAACGGTGGCGACGATTTTGGTTTTTTTGGAAGAAGACATTTTTTTTAGTTGAAAGTTGATAGTGGAAAGTTGATAGTATCTCGCTGGATGAGTTTTGGATCAAATTTCTTACAAATCAACCATGTATATTATTCAGAATAAATTTATAAACGATTTGGTGTATTGAAATTCCCTAAGTGGGAATCAAAAAACAAAAGTATCTGCAAACGACTCATGCACAGCAGAAAACCACTATCAACTCTCCACTATCAACTACATAGAGTCGACATCCACCACGACGTTGATATTTTTTAGGGTTTTATCGGTCAAAATATCGGTGACTTTGTTCTGGATGAATGACTTTGCGGCCTTAAAATTAATCTTTTCCCGTTCAAGTTTGATGAGAATCTCAAACAAAAACTGATTGCGAACCCGCTCCACCAGCGGTGGTTCGGGGCCCAGCACGCGGCTATGGCCCAATTCGGCCAGCAGTTTTTCGGCCAGTTGGGCGGCGGCGCGTTGGGCGGTGTCGCGGTCGGGATGCTTCACTATGAGCTTAATGAGGCGCGTGAAGGGCGGATAATTATATTGCTCGCGTTCGCTGATTTCGGTGTCGTACATCGTGCGGTAATCATTCTGAATCACCCATTTCAGAATTTGCTGGGTAGGGTTATGGGTCTGAATCAGCACCTTACCGGGTCGTCCGGCTCGTCGACCCGCGCGGCCACTCACCTGCGTGAGCATCTGATAAGCCCGCTCCGACGCCCGAAACTCCGGAAAATGGATCATTCGGTCGGCGTCGAAGATTCCTACCACGCTCACGTTGCCGAAGTCCAATCCCTTGCTCACCATCTGGGTGCCTACCAGAATATCGATCTGCTCATTCTCAAAATCCTGAATGATTTGCTGGTAGGCATTTTTGGCGCGTGTGGTGTCCATATCCATCCGCTGCACGCGGGCATTGGGGTAGATCAGGTGCAGTTCGTCCTCGATTTTTTCGGTCCCGAAGCCCATTGTTTTCACCTTTGGCGATCCGCAGTTGGGGCACGTGCGGGGTACCTGTTCCTTATGCCCACAGTAGTGACATCGCAGTTCGGCTACCTTCATGTGGTAGGTCAGGCTCACGTCGCAGTTGTTGCATTCGGCAATCCAGTTGCACTCTTCGCATTGGATATAGGGCGAGTAACCGCGCCGGTTCTGGAAAAGGATCGTCTGCTCGCTGTGTTCGAGATTATACTGCATGTATTCCAGCAGCACCGACGAGAACTCGTTCTTCATCTTACGCTGCTTTTTCTCCAACTTTATATCGATCAATAAAAACTCCGGCAGGGCGGCATTGCCGTAGCGCTCAAACATTTCCACCAGTCCATAACGGCCCTGCTGCGCGTGGTAGTAGCTTTCCAGCGAGGGCGTCGCCGAGCCGAGCAGTACCTTGCCGTGGTGCATGTAGGCCATCACGACGGCCACGTCGCGGGCGTGGTAGCGCGGGGCAGGATCGAATTGTTTGTAGGACGTTTCGTGTTCCTCATCCACGATAATCAGACCCAAGTTGGTAAAGGGAAGAAACACCGCCGAGCGAACCCCCACGACAAACTGAAACTTGCCTTCGATGATACCCTTCCACACTTCCACGCGCTCATTGTCGGAAAATTTGGAATGATAGATGCCCATCTTGTCGCCAAAGACCTTGCGCAATCGCACGACAATTTGGGTCGTCAGGGCTATTTCGGGCAATAGGAAAAGTACCTGCGTACCGCTTTCCAGCGCCTGCTTGATCATGTGGATGTAAACTTCGGTCTTGCCGCTACCCGTGATTCCGTGCAACAGTACCACCTCCTTATCCTGAAAATACCCCTGAATCTGCTGCACCGCTCCCTGCTGGCCCGGGCTGAGTTTGATCTCGACGGTAGGCGTATCGGGAATGTCGGCGAAGCGCGACACGGTGATCTCGAACGGCTCGAACACGCCGTGTTTCATCAGGGTATTCAGCGAAGAAGAAAGTGAGTTTTCCTCCTGCGTGAAAACGGATTTATCCAACCCCTTCTGATTCAGCGCGGGATTGTTCTGGACTGGTATGAAACTGAGGTACCTCAGCAGTACCTCCTGCTGTTTGGGCTGCCTTTCCAGCTCCTTTATCAGCGTATTCAACGCCACCGCCGATTCATAGGCAGTGGTCAGACGTACCTTGCGGGCAATTTTGGGCTTGTATTTCTCCTTCACCTGCTCGAACAGAATCACCGCCCGCTTGCCCACCAGCGACTTGATGACAGCATTGACGTTGGTATCTTCCACCAGCCGGGCGATTTCCTCGTAGGAAAGTGCCGGATGCTTTTTTATTTCTTCCAGCAAACCTACTTCCTCTTCGGTGAGCAATTCGGCGTAATCGAAGTCGGGATTGAATTGTACTTTGGATTGACTGGTGATTTTAAGGCCCGAGGGTAGGGCGACGTTCATGACTTCGCCAATGGTACAGAGGTAGTACTCAGCCATCCAACGAAACAGTTCCAGTTGGCTGGCCATCACAAGCGGCTCTTCGTCCAGCAATTCCAGGATGTACTTAGCCTGATAGTTGGCGGGCGGAGTCGTGTGCAGCTTGCCCACCACAGCGGTGATGACGCGGTTTTTGCCAAATTGCACAATTACCCGCGCCCCTACCTTGATGAGGCCACTCATGGCCCGCGTCACCCGGTAGGTGAACAATTTCGGGATGGGAACGGGCAGGATCAGGTCGGCAAAAACCGTGGTTTCTTCTTCAAAAGGAAGGGTATTCTGTACAAACATGGGGGGTGTTTCCTCTGTTTCGAGTCGGGGTGCAAGGTACAAAATTTTACGCAGGGGCATAGGGGCAAATAGTGGCCTAGGAAATCAGAGCGCGTTTTTAAATTCACTAAACTTCTAATAATTAGTCGGTTCTTAAAAAGGGGTTAATCATTTGATTATCAGAAAATTAAATGGTTAAATTTAGGGTAGAAAATGCAAGAAAACGCCTTTCACTTCTAAAAACCTTGCAGATATTATGCTCGCCAAAAAGAAAAACACGGCCCAACTCGGCTTTTTCTTCACCTTCCGCGACCAGCTGGATCAGAAGCACCCGCTGTTTGTGTTAGCCGACCAGATCGACTGGCAGTACTTCCAGAACGCCTTCTCCCCTCTGTACTGTCCTGACAACGGCCGTCCTGCCAAGCCCATCCGACTGATGGTGGGCCTGCTGATGCTCAAACACATCCGCAACACCTCCGATGAGAGCGTCGTCGAGCAGTGGGCCGAGAACAGCTACTACCAGTATTTCTGTGGCGAGGACAGCTTCGTACCCGGCGTCCCCTGCGAAGCCAGCGAGCTGGTCCACTTCCGCAACCGCATCGGCCCTGGGGGAGTCGAGTTGATCTTCCGCGAGAGCATCCGCATCAACGGCGCAGACGCCGAAGAACCCAGCGTGAAGGCCGACACGACTGTGCAGGAAAAAAACATCGCCTTTCCCACCGACGCCAAACTGCACAGGAAAATCATCGGCCGGTGCCGCAAAATCAGCCGTGAGCTGGGCCTGCCCGAACGCCAAAGCTACACCCGCACACTGCGGCGGCTGGGCGTCGACCAGCGCTTCCGCAGCCACCCCAAGAACCGGGGCAAGGCCCTGCGGGCTGACCGCAAGGTCAGGACTATCGCCGGGCGGCTGTTGCGGGAGGTCGAGCGTAACCTGCCGCCTGACAGCCCCCACCAGGCCGACCTGGCCCTCTACCGCCGGGTGCTGTCCCAGCGTAAGAAAGACTCGGGCAAGGTCTACTCACTACACGAGCCTGACGTGAAGTGTATCAGCAAGGGCAAAGACCACAAGAAGTATGAGTTTGGACGGGCGGCGAACCGCAATAAGGTTTCGCTGACGGTGACTGAGAACACGGGCGTCATTGTCGGGGCGCTCAGCTTCGGCAATCCTTACGACGGCCACACGCTGCCGGCTGTCATGGCGCAATACGAGTCGATCTTCGGCAGACCGCCCAAAGACATCACCGTCGACCGCGGCTACAAGGGCAGGGCGCTCATCGGCCAGACGGCCATCAACATCCCTAAGCCGTTCAACAGCAAGAAGCTGACCGCGTACAGGCAGAAGGAACTCCGTGGCAAGTTCAGGCGTAGGGCGGCCATAGAACCCGTGATCGGACACGTCAAGACGGATCACCGGGTGGGCAGGAACTTTTACAAGGGCATCAAGGGTGATCAAATCAATATTCTGCTGGGAGCGGCGGGCTTCAACTTCAAGAGAATGATCAACAAGTACAAAAAGGGGCTTTTCGGCTGGCTCGAAAACCTGGTCTTATGGGTTGTGGGAATCTGCCGGGGAAAATGTGAACACCAATTCTCAAACAAATGGGCTTTTTAAGGCTCGACTAA
>JBBRDE010000249.1:0-8524 GCA_038204185.1 Cytophagales bacterium | reverse complement strand
CATTGAAGCAGGTCTAAGCACTACCGTCCCCTCTAAGTTATTACTAATGTTATTGAACCGTGTTTGATGTGGTCAACAATACTATATACGAGCTTAGAGGTGGTTTGGTTTTCAGAAAATGAAAATAATTAGAAAAATCTTCGATTATGCCGCCTGTGGGGTACCTAGCCCCTGGGGTGAAACTCGGTAATGACCTGTCGAAGATAGTCGCGGTCGAGATGGGTGTAGATTTCCGTAGTGATGATGGATTCGTGGCCGAGCATTTCCTGCACGGCCCGCAGACTGGCCCCACCTTCGATAAGGTGGGTGGCGAACGAATGCCGGAACGTGTGCGGACTTACGTTTTTGGTGATGCCCGCCGCTTCGGCCACAGCTTTGATAATAAGAAACACCATGACTCGCGAAAGCTGGCTGCCTCGCTTATTCAAAAACACTATATCCTCGCTTTCTTTCTTGACATCCAGTTGATTACGAATCGTATTCAGGTAAATTTCCGTGTATTTGATGGCGTCTTTCCCGATAGGTACCAGACGTACCTTATCGCCTTTACCCAACACCCGGATAAAACCAATGTCGAAATAACAGTTGGTCAGCTGTAGCGAAGTCAGTTCCGATACGCGTAGCCCGCAACTGTACAACACTTCCAGGATGGCGCGGTTACGGGTACCTTCGGGGGTAGAGTGGTCGATGGCTTCCAGCATGCGTTCTATTTCGGGGTAGGAAAGTACGTCAGGCAGCTTACGGGGCAGCCGGGGCGACTCAACCAGCTCGGAAGGATCTTCCTGAATGAGATTTTCTAATAAAAGGTACTTAAAAAAAGCTTTGACTCCCGACAGCAGCCGCGCCTGGGTATGGGCTGAAAGGCCAAGTTCGGTTAGGTACCTTAGAAAACCCAGCAGGTGTTCCTCAGTAATATCGGTAGGCGATGTCGCTAATCCATGCAGCTCGGCGTACTCGCGTAGTTTGTCGGCATCATGTACGTAGGCTTCCACCGAATGGCCCGATAGTGAGCGTTCGAGCCGGAGGTAGTTTTTGAAATGTTTGATGTAGCTTTGCCACATAGTGAGGCTATCGGCTGATGGCTGGTAGCTATTAGCCTTTTTTATGTTGAACTAGGTATTATTGAGCGAACATAAGGAAAGGAGTAATCAATCGACGCATATCATGAAAAAAATCCTGATCCTGAACGGCCCGAACCTCAACTTGTTGGGCAAACGCGAACCCGGCATCTACGGCAGCCAGTCGTTTGAGAGCTATTTTGAAACCATCAAAAAAACATTCGCCGAGGCCGAGTTGCACTATTTTCAGTCCAATCACGAAGGGGCTTTGCTGGACAAAATTCACGAAGTAGGCTTTACTTTTGACGGATTGGTGATCAATGCTGGGGCTTATACGCACACCTCTGTGGCGCTGGCCGATGCGCTTTCGGCCGTGCCGATGCCCGCCGTGGAGGTACACATTTCCAACATTCACAAGCGCGAATCTTTCCGCCACCACAGCTACTTGACCAGCTGCTGCGAGGGTATGATCTGCGGCCTGGGGCTTAAAGGCTACGAATTGGCCGTAAGGTACCTGCTGGATCTGAAGGCGGAGACCGTCACTAGTACGTAACATGGGTTACTTTTATTACCAGAGCGGATTCCCTTACACTGGTCCCGCACTCAACTAGCCTAATCCGTTCATGCTACTAATTATAATGCTGTTTCTGGGGCTGGGCCTTTCTTTCATGGGCTATTCTCAATCTTCTGCGGATACTTTTATTGTTTCGGGAAACATCACATCAGCAACTACCCAGGCCCCCATGTCGGGCGTGACAGTGCAGGTAGATCATAGCGGGCGCGGCACAATTACGGATTTCAAGGGTAGATATAGACTGCTACTGGATGCGCCGGGTACGTATCGCGTTCGGTTTTCGAGTGTAGGCTTCTCTTCCGATGTTCGGGTGGTTCAGGTTGTTGATTCACTTACTATGCTGAATGTAGGCTTACACCCTGCTCTGATTCAACTGAACGATCAGGTGGTCGTTACGGCCCAACGCTACGAAACGCCCACGTTCGAGCGCCCCGAAGCCTTGACCGTCGTGAGTTCGCGCGACCTGGCCCGCAATGCGCTGCGTTCGACCCCTGAAGTATTGGAAGGACAATCGGGGGTTTTTATCCAAAAAACAAACCATGGGGGCGGCTCGCCTTTTGTGCGGGGGCTCACCGGACAGCAGACTTTATTGCTGATTGATGGCATCCGGCTGAACAACGCTACGTTTCGTTCCGGCCCCAATCAGTACCTCAATACCCTCGATCCTTTTCTGCTCGATCGCGTGGAGATTGCGCGGGGAAGCGGCTCGGTGCAATACGGCAGCGATGCCCTGGGGGGGACCATCAATGTACTCACCTCCACGCCGGATTTTTCGGATAGTCCCGAGTTGCACGGTTCTGTACTAGGGAAATTGGCTAGTGGGGGCATGGAAAAAAGCGGACGCATAGCCCTGGGAGTAAGTGGCCCCAAAGCGGCGGTGCAGGGCGGTTTCTCGTATCGTAATTTCGGAGACCTGGTTGGGGGGAAAGGGATCGGAAAGCAAATTCCGACGGGCTACGACCAGTACTCACTCGACCTGAAATCCCTTTTCCAGATTAGCCCCACCCTACGCCTGACTGCGACGGTACAGCATTTGCGGCAGGATAGCGTTCCGGTTTTTCATAAAGTACAACTGGAGAACTTTGCCCTCAGCCAATTTAACCCCCAAATCCGTACTCTGGTTTATGCCAAACTGGAAGGTTTCAATAATACCAAATGGGTGAAGTCATGGCAGATTACTCCGCTGGCGATTAACACGAAAGAAAGCCGTCAGAGCCGGAAAAATAGTGCGGTACGCACCCTCAATGAGGACGATGCGATACGTACCTACGGACTGTTGGCCTCTATCCAGTCGCATCCGACCCGATCCTGGACTATCCAAACCGGGGCTGAGTGGTACTACGACCGCGTGCATAGTCAAAAACAGGAAATAGAGCCGCTATGGAGTTCAGCCGGGCCGCAACCCATTCAGCGCGGATTATACCCCGATAATGCCACCATGAGCAATCTGGCTTTTTATACCCTGCATAGTGTCAATGTGAGCAAGTGGACACTGACGGCCGGGGGGAGGTTCAATACATTTGCCATCACCATTCCCGACAAAGATCTGGGCAGTAGTACCTTCACGCCGTCGGCCTGGGTGGGCAACGCCGGCGTATCGTACGCGCTGATTAATGGGCTGAAAGTCATTGCGAACGCCAACACGTCGTTCCGCGCTCCCAATATCGACGACCTGGGTACCCTGGGTATCGTGGATTTTCGGTTTGAAATCCCCAATACGACCCTCCAACCCGAACGGGGATTTAGTAAGGAGGTAGGGTTGAAACTCAAAACCAGTACTTTCTCGGCTTCGGCTTTTGCCTACCACAACCAGTTGACCAACCTGATTGGCCGCGTAAAAACGGACGAAATTCGGCAAGGGTACCCGGTCTATCTGAAAGAAAATATAGCCAAAGCCTTCATTCGGGGGCTGGAAGCCGATGCCGAATGGCAATTGTTGAACAGGTGGCTGCTGGCGGGCTATGTGAACTACACCTATGGGCAGAATTTGTCCGGCAACGAACCCTACCGACGTATTCCGCCGCTGAACGGGAAGGTGGCCTTGCGCTATCAGCCTAGTGCGGCTACCTGGGCGCGGCTGGAATTGTACACCGCTGCCAAACAGGATCGCCTGGCCAAGGGTGACCGGGACGACAACCGCATTCCCAAAGGGGGTACCCCCGGCTGGAATGTGGTCAATGCCGCGGCCGGGTACCAAGTTGGAAAAATTCGCCTCAGCACCGAACTCCAGAATATCTTCAACGAAGCCTACCGCACCCACGGCTCGGGGATTTCTGGCGTCGGCCGCAGCCTGTGGCTTATGGCGCGATTTGATTGGTAGGTTTTGGGAGTAGGTGGTCTTTTATGTACGAATTCTTGAACTATTGATTTAACAAAAATCCCACTTCTCCCGATTCAATGCCAATGGATCATTTTCTAACCAATTACCACAGCCATAGCCACTATTGCGACGGCGTCGAGTCGCCCCGAGCACAGGTGGAGGCGGCGATAAAGCAGGGGGTAGGGGTATTCGGACTTTCGTCGCATGGGCCGGTGCATTTTGACAATGCGTGGAGCATGAAGTCCGAGCGGCTGGACGATTATCTGGCCGAAACGCGGGCTTTACAGGCCGAATATGCCAATCAACTGGAACTATACGTCGGGCTGGAAGTGGATTATTTACCTTCGGAAAATGCTTCGGAATACGGAGGTCCGTCCACTTACGCGCCGAAACTGGATTACGTGGTCGGCTCTGTACACTATCTGGATAAAAACGAAATAGGTACCCCCTGGGAAATCGACGGCTCGACCGAAAAATTCATGCGAGGGCTGGTGGAGGTACATGGCGGCGATATTCAGAAAGTGATACGCCTGTACTACGGCCGCATCCGCGAGATGATCGAGCGCGATCCGCCCAACATTGTGGGGCATCTTGATAAAATCAAAATTCATAATTTGGGCAATAGCCTGTACGATGAAGACGATCCATGGTACCAGGCGGAAATTGACCAAACGCTGGACGTAATCGCCGAATCCGGCTGTGTGCTGGAAGTTAATACGCGGGGCGTGTACAAGAAAAATCTGAACACCTACCCCTCGCTGCCGATTTTGCAGAAAGTCCGGCAACGCCACATCCCGGTCATGGTCAATTCCGATAGTCACGCCCCGGCGGAAATTACGGCTGAGCTGCTACCTACCCTGATCCAACTCAAAAACCTGGGCTTTCAAACCCTTCGGATTCTCACGCAGGGACAATGGCAGGATGTTTCCTTTAACGAACAAGGTCTATATCTGTAAATGAACCTGACTTTTTATCCCGGCCCTTCTCAACTCTATTCGCAGGTGGAGGGGTACCTACAGGACGCCTACCAATCGGGCATCCTAAGCATGAACCACCGCTCGACGGCTTTCATGGATATGCTGGGGCATACGCTCGCCAGCTTGTACGAAAAACTCAATATTCCGCCGGATTACGAGATTTATCTTACCACTTCGGCCACCGAATGCTGGGAGATTATTTCGCAATCACTGGTCGAAACAAGCAGCCTGCACGTTTTCAATGGCGCTTTTGGCGAGAAATGGATGGAATACGCCCAACGGCTTCACCCTGCCTTTGCGCAGGAGTTTGACCTGAACAACCTGCCGGATGCCGAAGCCAGCGAACATTTTGCTGAATCAGACGTGCTGTGCCTGACCCATAATGAAACCTCCAATGGCACGGCGCTTTCGAACCAATCGCTCAAACAAATCAGGAAGAATTATCACGGATTAATTGCCGTAGATGCTACTTCGTCGATGGGTGGAGTTTTTTTGCCCTGGGAAACGGGCGACTTGTGGTTTGCCTCAGTGCAGAAATGTTTTGGGCTACCGCCAGGCCTGGGAGTACTGGTGGTTTCCCCACAGGCCGTTGATAAGGCACTGTCCCTCGGAGAACGGGACCATTACAATAGCCTGCTTTTTTTACGGGACAATTATCTCAGGAATCAGACTCCCTACACGCCCAACACGATGGGAATCTACCTGTTGGATCGCGTTATGCAGCAGGTGAAGCCGATTGAACTCATTGATGACCAGATCGTGAAGAGGGCCGAACAACTGTATGACTTTCTTCATGACAACGCCTTTGAGGTACTGGTCGATAATCCGGCTGTTCGGTCGCATACGGTCATCGTTTTGCGGGGCGAGGAGGCTACAATGACCACCCTGCGGGAGAAAGCGATGGCCAATGGGATTGTTTTGGGAAAAGGTTATGGTATCTGGAAAAATACCACGCTTCGCATTGCTAATTTTCCGGCAATCACCGACACCGACATGAATCGGTTAAAGAAATTTATGGAATTATAAATCCCCGGTTGAATTTGAGTAGGTGTAGAGGAGAGCGGGGCTTTTGTGATACAATACCAGAACATGGCAACCCTGAAACCTCATCCCCTCGCGTGACCAACCGAATGCTTGAACAGTACCAGGCCCAGACAAAGTGCCTGGTAGCCCTCGATTCCATTATTTTTGGCTTTAATGGTGATGAACTGAAATTACTGCTGGTTAAGCGGGGCATAGAAGAGTATGACGGTACCTGGTCGCTGATGGGGGGCTGGCTTCAGCCTGACGAAGCACCCGAATCCGCCTCAGCCCGGATCCTGATCGAACTGACCGGCCTGCGCGATATTTACCTGGAACAACTCTACGTGTTTGGCGATCCGATCCGTGACCCCGTGGAGCGGACGGTTTCAATCGGCTATTTTGCCCTCATCAACGTAGCGGATTATGCCGATATCATTTCGCATACCTACGAAGCCCAGTGGTTTTCGATGCACGAATTGCCAAACCTGCTGTTCGATCATGGCAACATGGTCAACATGGCGATTGAACGACTACGCTACAAGGCTACCCAGCATCCGATCGGCTTTGAACTGTTGCCCGAAAAATTCACGATACCTCAGCTGCAAAAACTCTACGAGGCTATTTTTGCTACCCAGTTCGACAAGCGCAATTTCAGTCGCAAGATCCTTTCTACAGGGCTCCTTCACAAATTGGACGAAAAGCAAAAAGGCTATTCTAAAAAAGGCGCTTATCTCTATACCATCAATACCGAGAAGTATAAAAAAGTCTTTGATTCATTCCTGAATTTCATTCCCAATGGCTTTATAGTCTGATTTTCCGGTTTTATTTACCCCGAATCCCGTGATCAGGCTTCTTTCCGACCAAACGTTTGGGCATGAAGGGGGTTTTCCTGACCTTTGCGCGCCTGGTCACTAGCACGCCTCCTTATGTTCGATTTTAGAGAAATCGCTTCGGTTACCCTTATCCTTTTTTCAGTGATCGACGTCATTGGCTCCGTACCGATCATTGTGGATTTGCGTAAAAAAACAGGTCACATCGAATCCGAAAAAGCCACTCTGGTGGCCGGGTTCATCATGATTGCCTTTCTTTTTCTGGGCGAGCGAATTTTGAGTTTATTTGGCGTCGATGTGGCTTCTTTTGCGGCCGCCGGTGCGTTGATTCTCTTTTTATTGGGCCTTGAAATGATCCTGGGACGAAATATTTTCAAGCACGGTGACGTGGATACGTCCTCGGCGTCGATTGTCCCCCTGGCATTCCCGCTCATCGCCGGGGCCGGTACCATGACTACGCTTATCTCACTGCGCTCTACCTACGAACTGGCCAATATTCTGGTTGGCGTTGTCCTCAATCTAATATTGGTCTATATTGTATTGAAGTCCTCGGCCTGGATCGAACGCAAGCTTGGCCAGGCTGGTACTGACATCCTGCGCCGCGTCTTTGGCATTATTTTGATAGCCATTGCGGTGAAATTATTAAAAGTCAACTTTTTGTGAGAGGGGGGGGGAGTACAGAAATACAGGAGTACCTAAGTACAAAAGTACCTAAGTTGGGAATCGATAACAGGGCCGAAACGGAGAGTATATGGAATGATAAAGCCAACTTTTCCTCCCGTACTCCCGTACTCCCGTACTCCCGTACTCCCGTACTTTCAACTTTCAACTTTCCATTTTCAACTAAATAAAAGTGAAGCAAAAAAATCCAAAACCACTGGCCTACACTCCATCAGGAGATCAATCGCAGATGCAGCAACTGGACAGCCTGAATCAGGTAGCCGATTTCCACCGTACCTTCAAGCATCCCGTACTGGAACTCCCCATGATTCCGTCCGAAGACCGCAGCCGCTTGCGGGTGGCGTTACTGGCCGAGGAATTGAAGGAACTGGAAGTGGCGATTTTGTAAAACGACATTGTGGAGGTAGCCGATGCCCTCTGTGACCTCCAATACGTACTTTCGGGCGCTGTGCTGGAATTTGGGCTAGGCGAAAAATTCGTCGATTTGTTCAATGAAGTGCAGCGCTCCAATATGTCCAAAGCCTGCAACTCGCTGGAAGAAGCTGAACAAACCATGCAGCACTACAAAGACAAGGGCGTCAATTGCCATTTTAAGGAAGACGGCGGCAAGTACCTCGTGTACCGCACGGCCGACAACAAAACCCTGAAAAGCATCCACTATTCCCCCGCCGATCTGGTGAGTATCCTGGATAAAAAAGCGGATAGCTAACAGCTGTTAGCCCACAGACCTGAGGGGGTGCCCTAAAAAAATCACTATCCATTATCCACTATCAACTATCCATTAACATTGTCTTCCGTCCTAGATCGCTTCCTCCGCTACGTCAAAATCGACACCCAGTCCGATCCGCATTCGACTAGTTTTCCCAGTACGGAAAAACAGCGGGATCTGAGCACGTTGCTCATTGTGGAATTACAGACCCTGGGCGTCACGGATGCTCACCTGGACGAGTACGGCTACGTATATGCGACCATTCCGGCTACCAGCCCGAAACCGAACGTGCCGGTAATCTGCTTTTGCTCCCACGTGGATACCTCACCGGATGTCACGGGTATGCATGTAA
>JBBRDE010000248.1:0-8537 GCA_038204185.1 Cytophagales bacterium | reverse complement strand
AGGGGTAGGTGGCACGGTAGAGTGGGTGATCATGAGGCCCCCAGCCAGAGCAATTCCTAACGTTAATAAAGAGCGATTGCTTTTCCGGGCTAAGGCCTTAGCCACCGGGTAGAGAATAATGAAAGCTGAATCGACGAAAATGGGGATGCTTACAATATAGCCCGTCACGGCCATAGCCCATTCTTCTTTTCGTTGGCCCAACCAACGAATCAGGCTATACGCGATTTTTTCGCCCGCACCGGACACCTCTAACAACCGCCCCATCATGACCCCGAGGCCAATGACAATGCCGATACTACCCAGCGTGGAGCCGAAGCCCTGCCCGATGACTGCCACGGTTTTGTCCATGGATAACCCACCCATGATACCAGCGATGCTCGCAGCGATCAGCATGGCAATGAGGGCGTGTACTTTGGTGCGAAGTACCAGAAAAATAAGTACCAGTACGGCCACCATCAGTCCAATGATCGGGATCGGCAGGCCGGTCATGGATTTTTGATCATATCGTGGGAAATAAATTGCTGGATAAATTCATCGAAGCTGTGGTCTACCCCGAAGCCTAGTTGCAGTGCCCTGGTGGTATCAATCCGCCCCGGCCAGCTACTAACAATGCGGTGGATGGCATCATCAGGCTCAAACCGCACCCGGGCCAGAGTAGCGGCGTCGGAGTGGTGTTGCAGGGCGTCCAACATTTGCTGCACCGTAATGCCAATGCCGGGGAGGTTTAAGGTGCGCCAGCTACCCAGTGCTTCGGCATCGAGCCTGCCCGCATGGAGCAGGTTTTGCACAACGGTATCCGGCGTAGAAAGCCATAGGGCCAGGTCGGTGGTGACGGGACACACCGCCATTTCACCCTGCAAAGGTTCCCGAATGATACTGCTCACAAAGGAAGAGGCCGCTTTGTTGGGGCGGCCCGGACGTACACATACGGTGGGCAAGCGGGCTACCCTCCCATCCACGAAGCCTTTTCTCGAATAGTCGTTGACCAACAACTCCCCCATCGCTTTCTGAATTCCGTAGGACGACTGCGGCGTGATCACCGTATGATCCGTGACTTCCGCCGGAAGTACTCCCCCATACACGGCCAGTGAACTGGAAAATACAAACCTAATCCCCGGCCGGGTATGCCGACACGCTTCGAGCAGATTTCGAGTCACGTCCAGGTTAACCCGATAGCCCAAATCAAAGTCAGCCTCAGCGTGACTACTAACTATAGCCGCGAGGTGAAAAATAAGGGTAGTGTCAGGATTTACGAGGGATTCCGCTATCCCCATCTCCGAAAGATCGGCCCGATGGCAAATTACCCGACGGTCATGGGTAGGGTTGGCGGGGAGTATCAAATCCACCAATACCAACTCATCGAAGGGCATATCACTTCGGAGCAGGGCAAGGGCCAGGCGTTGGCCCAGAAAGCCACCGCCACCAGTAATGAGGATCTGCATAGCCGTTCAGGAAAAAAAATTGTGTAGTTGAAAATAAAGTTCGAATGGAAAAGCCCGGCCAATGGAATTCTACTTACAAGAATTTTAGTGAAGCTTTATATTAAAAATGACCTGTTAGTCAAACTACCAAGGTTAAAATCGTAAAGTCATTTTTTATTATTCTACTAATAACACGTTCCCCGATCCGAAATGGGATAATCAGTGGTATAGGTGTATATTGGACAAGATAACCGCAGATGACTTGCCCAGCGAGGTCTAATTTATATTTCCTAAAATTTTAGAAATTTTCAAAAAAATTATTGAATATTTATACCAAATATTGGTTGATCTTCACACACCTCCGTAAATCCAACTCATAGCCCTTACCACCATGGTGAATTCGGCCCGGTTATTTGTAGAACAGGGTACCTCAATCCTTAGTGACGGGCTTTATTTTAACGGTTAAGAAATAAGGTGATTTTTTAAACATATCTTTACTTTTCTTGTTTCAGAACCTACACTATACCAAATCTTTCTATGAAAACAATCTCCAAACTTTTTCCCCTGTTAGCCCTTGTGGTTTTTCTCGCAGGTTGCCAAGACCATGATTTAGGCAATGGCAACAACCTCTCGCAAACCGGGATCCCCCTGAGCTCTGCCCAGGAGCCTAATTCTATTAATAGTCAGGCTACCGGATCGGCCAACGTAACGTATAACAAGAATACCAAAGTGCTGTCGTACATCGTCACATATAGCAACCTGACGGGCAATCCCACAATGGGCCATATCCATGGTAGTGCCCCTCGTGGTACCAATGCACCGGTACTGTTCCCCTTTTCAGGCAGTGCGTCGGCTACTTCCGGCACCGTGAATGGTACTGTCACTCTGACCATGGCTCAGGAAATCGAACTATTAAACGGGCTATTTTACTTTAATTTTCATACGGCTGCCTTCCCTGGCGGAGAGCTACGGGGGCAAATCGAGTTTTTAAACCAGAGTTTCATAGCCAGCAAGATGAACATACCCCTGGGTGGTGATCAGGAAGTACCCCCGAAAGCAGTTCCGGGCACTGGAAACGGAACGGTGTTCTATAACAAAAATACCAAACTCTTGAGCTACTCCGTCACATACAGCAATCTTACTAGCAACCCGGCAGCTGGCCATATTCATGGTAGCGCCGCGCGGGGAGTCAATGCCCCGGTGCTGTTCCCCTTCCCGGTCATTCCAGCGGCTACTTCCGGAGCGGTGAATGGCTCGGTATTGCTCACAGCGGCTCAGGAGACCGCCCTTCTAAACGGGCTGTTTTACTTTAATTTCCATACGGCCGCTAATCCCGGTGGTGAAATACGCGGTCAAATCGAGTTCTAAATTTTTCGGGTCATTTCAAAGCAAAGGGGAGCCGTTCAAAGGGGAGCCGTTCATTGAATGGCTCCCCTTTGCTTTATTTATCAGTGAAGATACGATCCCATTTACATCGAATCAACCCTTCTAGCCACAAAAGCCAGGTCTTTCATAAATTGATCGCGTCATTGACCTGATGTTTCCATTAGCCAGTCCAGTTTGCCATTTCGGGACGATTTTTGTAATTTTGTTGAAAGTGGAATAATTCAACCCAACCTATACTTGGGTTGAATTATTTTTTATAACAACCCGAAATATTCCTATGAAAATAATAAACCGAGAACTCGTCGAAGAGGACTATAAGGACCTTAAAGCCGCCATGATCGAAGCCTACCAGGGCATTGGCGGCGAGTACTGGCGCAAGGACAAAATCGACTCGCTGCTGGGCAAATTCCCCGACGGCCAAATCTGCGTGGAAGTGGACGGCAAAGTAGTGGCCGTGGCGCTTTCCATTATTATCAAATACGACAAGTTCGGTGACGAGCATACCTACGCCGAAGTCACGGGCGACTACACCTTCAAAACCCACGACCCCAAGGGCGACGTGCTGTACGGCATCGAGGTGTTTGTGCATCCCGAGTACCGCGACATGCGCCTGGGCCGCCGCCTCTACGACGCACGCAAGGAACTCTGCGAACGGCTCAACCTGCGGAGTATTGTGGCCGGAGGACGGATTCCGAACTACAATACGTATGCCCACGAGATGAGTCCGAAGGAGTACATCGATAAGGTGAAGCGGCGCGAGCTATACGACCCAACGCTGACTTTTCAGCTAGCCAACGACTTCCACGTGCGTAAGGTACTCAATGGCTACCTGCCCGGCGACACGGAATCGAAGGACTACGCGACCCTGCTGGAATGGAACAATATCTATTTTCAACCCGGCAAGAAACGGACAAACCCGTCGGATTCGATCATCCGCATTGGGGTGGTGCAGTGGCAGATGCGCCTATTTAAGGACGTTAATGCGTTTTTTGAGCAGGTCGAGTTCTTCGTGGACGCGGTGAGTTCGTACAAAGCCGATTTTATTCAGTTCCCGGAATTCTTCAATATGCCACTGTTGGCACAATACAACGATATGCCCGAGCCTCAGGCTGTGCGGAAACTGGCCGAATACACGGAGGTTGTAAAAAAGAAGATGCAGGAATTCGCTATTTCGTATAATGTCAATATCGTGGGAGGTAGTATGCCGCTTGTGGAGGACGAAAAATTATACAATGCCGCTTACCTCTACCGCCGCGATGGCACGAGCGAGGAATTCCGTAAAATTCACATTACCCCCAATGAGGTGCGGCATTACGGTATGGTAGGGGGCGACGAGGTGCGCGTCTTTGACACCGACTGCGGTAAAATCGGGATTGTGATCTGCTACGACGTGGAATTTCCCGAACTGAGCCGTCTGTTGGCCCGGCAGGGTATGGAGATTCTCTTTGTACCTTTCCTGACCGATACCCAGAACGGCTACATGCGGGTGCGCAACTGTGCCATGGCCCGAGCCATCGAGAACGAATGCTACGTAGCCATCTCAGGCTGCGTGGGCAACCTGCCCCGCGTCGAGAATATGGACATTCACTATGCCCAGTCGGCCGTATTCACACCGTCCGATTTTCAGTTTCCGACCAACACCATCAAGGCCGAAGCCACCGCCAACACCGAAATTATGCTGATTGTGGACGTGGACCTGCTGCAATTGAAAGAATTGCACGAGCACGGCTCGGTGCAGATTATGAAAGACCGCCGCACTGATCTGTACGATGTAGTAATGCGCAAGAAGCCCAAGCCGAAAGCCAAAGTAGAATTCGTACCCGAAGTCGTGGCTCAGTAACATACCAATCGAAATTTGATACAAAAAAGGAGGGAAAATATTTTCCCTCCTTTTTTGTATATTTGTGTAGGGTACCTTTTAAACGCTCTGGTTATGAAACTCTTCATAGGTCTGCTAGTCGCGGGGATTGCCACGTCCGCCTGGGCGCAAAAAGAAATTGCCTACGATTCGGTAACCGACGTCCACCGCTACGAGTACTGGTCCGAATTATACGATTACCGAACCAACGGTCAGCAGAACAGCCACCGCACGGTGGCTATCAAAGGTTCGCCCTTTCTCTTTAAAGATTGGCAGAAGGGTAGCATCCCGTTCAGGAACAAACGTTCGCTGTCCCTGCCGATCAATTACAACATCCTGGAAGATCAGGTAGTGGTGAGCTTGATGGATGGTGAGAAACTGATTTATCCCGAGTCCTTTGTAATTAACGATTTCATTTTCGTACGGGTGAAGAACCAGTACTATCAGGCTCTGTATGTAGGAACCACAAATTTGCTTCGCCGCTACACAGCCCGGCTTGACCAAATAGAGCGTAATGGCTACAACGAAAATGTACCCTACGATTACGAATACACCAAAGGGGATGATCTTTTCCTGCAATACGCCGATGGATCACTAATTCCAATAAAACTCAATCCGCGAAGCCTTCTTTCCAAATTATCGAATCAGCCCGGGGCCAAAAATATCGTGCAGGAACAGAATCTCAACTTACATTCGGAGAAGGATGTTATCGCGTTACTGGCAAAATTGGAACAATAAAAAGCTGACGTCTATTGGCCTCTAGTGGGTAGCACTTTATTACTGATTTTTATAAAAAAAATTCAGATTCCATTCTCCAACCCTAATTTATCACTTGATCAGGTTGAGCACTCTTCCGGCTTCCAGCGGCCGGTCGGTAGAGAGGATATCGGCTCCATTGTCCACAAACCGGCGGTAGGTGGCGTCACCCCGGGCTTCTGCCATTCCATCCAGATTGCCCAGGGTACCCAGAATCGTCATGATCTTTTTCTTGTGGAGGAACTCGTACAAATCAGCCGAAGGTTCGCGGGTACCCACGAAAGCGATCATACGGTTATCGGGAATTCCGGCGACATGCAACCTTTCGTACTCCTCCCGGTTTCGGATTGTTACAGAAATCATCAACCGGCGGTTGAGGCGATGGACGAGTTCGGCTTGGGTAGCATTGTAGGTAATGATCGTGGCGTAGTTTTCGGCCCGCGCTTTCTCCACGGCTTCCACTACCCATTTAAACGGAACATTGGGTTTGACATCCAGCGTATAGAGCACTTTACCATTCCCCCATTTCAGCACCTCTTCTAAGGTAGGTATCCGATATCGGGTGGCTATCCCCTGATGATCTTCCAGAAAAAGCGAGCGGGCATAGGCCCAGGATTGTCCCCCCACCTTGCCGGTACCCGTAGTCGTACGCTCATAGGTATCGTCGTGCATCATTATTAACACGCTATCCCGGGTTATAGAAATATCGCACTCGATCACGATGGGCATCTGCCGGGCCAGGTAGCCAAACGATTCAAGACAGTTCTCAGGATAGCCTGGGTAGGTACCTCCGCCCCGATGCGCACTGATAAGGGGTGGTTTATCGCTTCTGTATTGAAGAAAATTCGATAAATCATTGACCAATAAATGATTACTGGAAGAACATCCGGCTATCCCCAGCAGCAGTCCGCCCAGAACTACGCCTATTTTAAAAAGTTTTACTTGCACATCTAAACCATTTATACCGCACAAAGCTACGATTCCAATGACAGCTGTCATTACTTCGTATGCCTTTTTATCCTTCATTCTGCCATCTCCACCATTCATCCTTACAATTTTCCGCTCCTGTACTTTGTATTACATAGTACCTTCCTATACCCCATCTTTGTAGAGTCAATAACGACATCCATTAGCCAAAACTTAAAAAACAAAAAGCCATGAAAAATTCATTCAAATCCCTGATCTGCGCTTTGGCGCTTGGTACCACAGTTGCATTTGCCGGTCCCGGTGAAAAAGCTAAAAAGCCTACTACTTTCGAAACAGCAATTTACAAAAACATCGACGGGGGCATCAACGTCAATGTCGAGAAAAAAGGACTCGCATCGGCAGCGGTGATCATTACCAACGCCAAAGGTGACGTATTAGCTCGGGAAGGCATAGGTCGCAAGCAAATGAAAACTGCCGTCAAATTCAATGTTCAAGATCTGAACGATGGTGAATACAGGGTGACGGTAGTAAGCAAAGGTCAGGAAGTTAGCAAGGAGTTCTCAATTACGAGCGAAAAATCGGTGATCGAGCGTACCCTGACTTTTGAATAAAGACGATTTTAAAGGGAATAGTGAGGAATCGGGCGGGGCGTATGCTCCGCCCGATTTTTTTTATAACACCACGTTCACAATTCGCTTAGGTACCACGATCACCTTTTTGGGTGCTTTGCCATCCAGCCATTTCTGCACGATTTCGTTTTCAAGTACGGCTTTCTCCACCTCGGCAGACGGCGTGTCGAGCGCAAACGTGAGGGTAGCCCGTACCTTGCCGTTGATCTGGATCGGGTACTCGAATACGTCGTCGGTCACGTACTCCTGCTTCCATACCGGAAAAGTAGCTTTCGACAAGGTACCCTGCTCGTAGCCCAAGGCGGCGTACAATTCCTCGGAAATGTGCGGCGCGTAGGGCGACAGCAGAACGACCAGCTCAGTCAGGACGCTTTGTTTGGAACATTTCAGGGTACCCAGCTCATTGACACACACCATGAAGGCGCTCACGGCGGTGTTGAACGAGAAACTTTCGATGTCCTCCTGTACTTTCTTGATCGTTTTGTGCAGTACTTTCAGCTCGTCTTTTGAAGGTACCTCATCTTTCACCAGCCATTGTCCGGCATCGTTGTAGAATAAGCGCCAGAATTTGCGGATGAATCGGAAGGTACCGTCGATGCCGTTGGTATTCCAGGGTTTGGCCTGTTCCAGTGGACCGAGGAACATTTCGTACAGCCGCAGCGTGTCAGCCCCGTAGCGCTCCACGATGTCGTCGGGATTGACGACGTTGAACTTGGACTTGGACATTTTTTCCACTTCCACGCCGCAGAGATACCTACCATCTTCCAGAATAAATTCGGCGTTCTCGCCCGCAATGTCGGGCCGGGTAGCTTTGAATTTTTCGATGTCCAGTACGTCGTTTTCCACGATATTGACATCCACGTGCAAAGCTGTTGTCCCATATTCCCCTTTGACCCAATCAACTCGACCAACTCTATCAGGGTATTTTGATTGAAGATTTTGCTCTATGGCCTTTAAGTGGCTTTTAATGAATAGGGTAATATTGTAAAAACCATCATCAATCGGCCCTTTCTTTAAGACTTCGTATATATTTTTAGAAACGAATAAAGATGGTAACGCTGAGGCAGGGAATAATTCTTTCATTGGAGTCCCTGCAAATTGACTATGATTAATACCAATCTCTAAACGATACACAAAACTGCTCCGTCCCTGAATCATCCCCTGGTTGATGAGCTTTTTGAAAGGCTCTTCTTCGAACACGTAGCCGCGGTCTTTCAGGAATTTATTCCAAAAACGGCTGTACAGTAAGTGTCCTGTGGCGTGTTCGGTGCCTCCCAGGTAGAGATCCACGTCGCGCCAGTAGTCGATGGCTTCGGGCGAGGCGAATTCCTGGTTGTTGTGAGCGTCCATGTAGCGGTACCAGGACCAGCTACTGCCCGCCCATCCGGGCATGGTGCTAAGTTCGTAGTCGTGATCACCTTGGTACTTCCAGCCTTCGGCGCGACCCAGCGGCGGTTCGCCGCTTTCGGTGGGCAGGTACTTGTCCACGGGCGGCAGTTCCAGCGGCAGGTCGGTTGCGGGCAATAAATAGCCCCTGCCTCTTGAATCCTTAATAATTTT
>JBBRDE010000247.1:0-8577 GCA_038204185.1 Cytophagales bacterium | reverse complement strand
CGCTGATTTGTGTTTGCAAAGCATGAAGTTCACCCTACCCCTCAACCTCCCCCGTTTCCTCCAAATCCTTCCGTCCGTAGGCTACCTTCCCGATCGTCGTAAACAGTACGGGTACCACGAAAATCGCCAGGAGCGTGGCGGCGACCATTCCGCCGAGCACCGTCCAGCCAATGGTTTGGCGGGCGGCAGCCCCGGCCCCCTGTGAGAAAGCCAGGGGTAGTACACCCAGAATAAAGGCCAGAGAAGTCATAATAATGGGACGAAGCCGCAATTGAACAGCCTCCATCGTGGCCTGTCGGAGGGATTCGCCCTGATCTACGCGCTCTTTGGCAAATTCCACGATCAGAATAGCGTTTTTGGCCGCCAGACCGATGAGCGTCAGGAGGCCGATTTGGGCATAAATGTTGTTCGAAATATCTTTGAAAAGGGTTAGCGTGACGATGGCCCCGAACGCGCCAATGGGTACCGCCAGTAGCACGGCAAAAGGCACCGACCAGCTTTCATACAAGGCCGCCAGAAATAGAAACACAAACAGAATGGACAGACCAAAAATATAGAACGTACTTGACCCGGCATTGATTTCCTCAAAGCTTAGCCCCGTAAATTCGTAGCCGTACCCCACGGGCAGTACCTCGGCCGCTACCTCGCGCAGCGCTTCTATGGACTCGCCGCTACTGTATCCAGGAGCCGGATTGCCGTTTATTTCGGTGGAGCGGAATAGGTTGTAATGCGATATAAGCGGGGCGCTTTCTACCATTTTATGCCTCACCAGCGCGCTGATGGGTACCATTTGACCGGCCTGATTACGGACATAGTACTTACCGAGCGCGTCGATGTTGGACCGGAAGTTGGTGTCGGCCTGCGCTACAACACGGAAATTACGCCCATAGATGGTGAAGTCATTCACGTAGCGACTTCCCAGGAAGGTTTGCAGAGTGCTGTACACCTCCGAGAGCGAAACGCCCAATTGCTTCACCTTGGCGCGGTCCACGTCGAGCTGGTAGCCGGGGGTTTGGGCAGTGAAGAATGAGAAAGCTCCGCTGATTTCGGGCCGCTGATTGGCGGCGGCGGTAAAGCTTTTAACCACTTTCTCAAACTGTTTGATGTCGTCGTTGCTCTCTCGCTGCTCAATCACAAAACTGAATCCACCCGTCCGGCCCAAACCGGGTATAGCGGGCGGGGTAATGACCACCACGTTGGCTTCTTTGAGTCCGGCTACTTTTTTGCGAAGCGAAGCAGCGAGTCCTTCTACCGTGAGCGAATCGGCCTTGCGTTCACTCCAATCGTCCAACTGGCAGAAGATGGTACCACTATTGGATTTAGAAGCGAAGGTCACGACATTCAACCCACCCAAACCCGCGTAATGATTGACTCCGGGCGTTTTGTCCAGGATCTGCATCAGGGTATCCAGGGTAGCGACGCTTCGCGCCGTCGAAGCAGCCTCGGGCAGCTCGTAGGTCAGGAACAAACGCCCTCCATCCTCCAGCGGAATAAAGCCGCTGGGTTTGGTTTTGAATAGAATACCCGTACCCACATACAGCACCATCAGGCCGACCAACACGAGTGGAGCTTTCTTAATGGATTTTTTAACGCCCTCGGAATAGCTATCCGTCACACTGGCAAACCAGGTATTGAATTTGTAAAAGAATTTGTTCAGTCCCCGCGAATTCTTATCCAGTTTCATGGGCCGGAGCAGCATGGCGCAGAGGGCAGGCGTCAGAGTAAGCGCTACAAATGCCGAAAGCAGGACCGAGATGGCAATGGTGATGGCGAATTGCTGATACAGCCGTCCCACGATGCCGGGGATGAATCCTACCGGCACGAAAACAGCCGCCAGGATTAGGGCAATGGCGATAACCGGGCCGGAAATATCCTTCATGGCCTTCATGGTTGCCTCCTTGGCCGAGATGCCTTCTTTGTCGATATAGTGCTGTACGGCTTCCACCACAACAATGGCATCGTCTACCACAATCCCGATGGCCAGTACAAAACCGAACATCGTGAGCGTGTTGATGGTAAAACCCAGCGGGATAAAGAAAATGAAGGTACCTACGATGGAAACCGGAATAGCAAGCAGCGGAATAAGGGTAGCCCGCCAGCTTTGGAGGAAAAGAAACACTACCAGAATCACGAGCAACAAGGCTTCCACCAACGTTTTCAATACTTCTTCGATGGACACCTTAACTACCGATACGGCCTCGAAGGGTACCATGTAGTCGAGGTCGTTGGGAAACGATTTTTTCAACCGATCCATCGCATCGTAAACGCCCCGGGCAGTTTCGAGGCTATTGCTGCCCGGTGCTTCGTACACCAGCAGGTAACTGGCCCGCATGCCATCCACGTAGGAATTGTTGTTATAGCTGAATTTTCCCAGCTCTACCCGCGCTACGTCTTTCAGGTATACCAGCGAGCCATTGTTCGGGCGGGTACGGACAATAACATCCCCAAATTCCTCCGCCGACGAAAGACGGCTGTTGGTGAAGACGGTATACTCGAATGTCTGGTCATTATTCTGGGGTGGCGCGCCCACTGAGCCCACCGCAACTTGTAAATTTTGTTCCTGTAAGGCGGAAATTACCTCAGCAGAAGTCAGTCCCAGTTGGGCCATTTTGTCGGGTTGCAGCCACACTCTCATACTGAAATCATCGGCCCGGCTGAAAATATCACCCACCCCTTTAACCCGCAACAGAGCATCTTTTATATAGATATTGGCGTAGTTACTCACAAAATTCACGCCGTGCGTTTCGTTGGGTGAATACATCGCAACGAGCATCAGAATACTAGGATTTCGCTTACGAACGGTTAGGCCCAGCCGGGTTACTTCGCTGGGGAGCTGGGGCGCGGCTACGCTTACCCGGTTTTGTAAATCCAGCGCAGCGATGTCCACGTTGGTACCTACCTCAAACACGGCACTGATGGACGTGCGGCCGTCGTTGGTACTGGTACTGGATACGTAGCTCATCCCGGGGGTACCGTTGACCTGGGTTTCGATGGGTGTTGTTACGGTTTGCTCCACCGTGGAGGCATCAGCTCCCGTATAGGTACCTGTAATCTGCACCGTCGGTGGCGTAATGTCGGGGTATTGGCTGATAGGCAGACTCATGATGGCAAGTATCCCTACCAACAGAATCACCAATGAAATGACAATGGCCAGAATGGGCCTATTAATAAAACGGTTTGCAAACATAATTTTTTGGGTTAAAAGGGTAACGGTTAAGGGTCAACTTGTTACGGACTGAGTTTTTAGATAAAAAAGAAATCAGAGAACTCCGTTTCACCATTATCCCATCACCCTTCACCGAACTCCCTACCTCTTCACTTTTGCCCCGTTTTTTAACTTCTGAATTCCTTCCGTGACGATTTCGGTGTTCTCTTCCAGCCCATTGCGTATTACGATTCGATCCCGCACGTCGGCACCTGTCTCGACTTTTTGCTGGATAACACTGTCACCCTGCACCACGTACACGAAATACTCACCCATTTGCTCCACAAGTGCTTTCTTGGGAATGAGTAAGGAATTCCCGCTGCTACCATCGGTTTTTACCCTTACGTTGACGGTCATTCCAGCTTTCAGCATTCCGTTTTTGTTGGGAAATACCAACCGGGTTTTAATGGTACCCGTCTGGGCGTCTACGGCACGGTCGATTAGTTCGATGCGTCCTGAATAGGGATAGATGCTGGCATCGGGCAGGGTAAGTTGGAAAGTCGAATCGGCCCGGTTATTATTTCGCAAAAGTTTGGTAAAACGCATGATCGCCTTCTGGTCCACGCCAAAATCCACAGCCATCGGATCGTCGGTCGACAGGGTATTGAGTAATGTCTGATTGGAGGTGACCAATGCGCCCAACTGTACCTGAGAAATGCCGATTGTGCCGGAAATGGGGGCAGAAACCGAAGTATATTTTAAGCCCGAGCGCGACTGATCCACCGTGGCTTTGGCCGCTTGCACCTGCAGTTTGGTAGTTTCCAATTTAGCCAGAGCATTGTCGAGCACCTGCTTGGCTATAGCCTCGTTACGGTCGAGCTCCTGATAGCGTTCGGCATCTTTCTGCGCCAGCCGTTCGTTCGCCTCGGCTACCCGCAGATTGGCCTGAGCCTGATCCACCGATGCCTGAATCTGCTGTTGGTCAATCTGGTAGAGTTTCTGACCTTTACGAACACTTTGTCCATCTTCAAAGAAAACCCCCGTCACATAGCCACTCGCCATGGCACGAACTTCCACAACTTTTAACGCCGTCACAGTGGCCGGATATTCATCGTAAGCCACGGCTTCGCCCCGCGCTACTCTATACGTAGCCACCGAAACGGTAGTAGGTGACTGGGGCTTTTCCTCTTTTCCACCGCAGGAAGCCAGAAACGCAACACATAGGCTAAAAACAAGCTGCTGAGGTATTGATTTTACATTCATGAATTTATGCTTAATACCTTAAATACGAGACGGCAAGGAGGTGGCTTGTCCGGGATAAAATTGCTTTCCTGGAAGTCTTCCACCTCAAAAGTCATTATCAACTATCCATTATCAATTAATCCCAAAGCCCGCTCCACGTCCAGTTTGCTACTGATGACCTGGTACAAGGCATTGTTGTAGTTAAATTCGGCAGTTCGCAGGTCAGTCTGGGCGATCACTACATCGAGGTAGGTCTTCACACCTGACTTGTACTGCAATTGAATTACGTCGTACACCTCGCGGGCTAAGGCCACGTTTTCCCGCAGCGTCTGGTAATTGATCCACTCACTTTTATACTGGGCCAAAGTCTGGATGAATTCGGTGTTGATATCGTTACGCAGGCCCGTAATGTCCCAGTCGGAGCGCTCAAACTGTAGCTCAGCGATTTTGATATTTTGCAATCGTTTACCGCCCTGAAAAATCGGTAGTGCAATAGTCAGTCCAAACAGGGAATTGGGGAACGTGCGGCTGTACAGCTGGGCAAATTGCTGATTCTGGTATAGCAAATTATAATTCATGAAGAAAGATACAGTGGGCAGGAAACTCCACCGGGCATAGTCGACTTCCGCTCGCAGCAGGTTTCGACGCGTTTGCAAGCGCTGGTACTCGATGCGATTCTGGTAGCTCACGACAAGCGTAGTGTCCAACTGGGCGTCCATTTCCAGGCGCGTACTATCGTAGGTAATGGTTAGCGGCTGCCCTATGGGGTACCCCATCCGGTTTTTCAGCACGGCTTCGCGGGCAATCGCCTGTTCCCGGGCTTGTTGTAGTTGCGCCGTAGCGTTATTCAGCCCAATTGTGGCCCGCTGGTAGTCCGTTTTGTCCACAATGCCGCTCTTGAACTGGTTCAAGGCATCTTTCAGATTACGGGCCAGGCGTTCGATTTGGGCATTAAGAATGTTCTGTTGCTGTCGGGTCAGGATCAAATCATAAAATGCCTTACTGACATCGACGGTCACGTTGATTTTCGTGTTGGTAGTATTCTGCACCGCCTGATTCAGGACATCCCGCGCGGTACGGTTGGCCAGCAGCACATCGCGGTTGAAGATGGTCTGATTCAGCGTAAAAGCTGCGGTGGAAGAATTAGGGACCCCTGTGCGGATTTCCCGCCGGGGACCGGAAGGATTGTTCAGGTCGGGAAATAGTAGTACGGGAAGTTGTAAATAGTGCTGTATGTTGTAGTTGAACCCCACCTGAGGGTACCAGTCGGCCAGGCGGCTTTTGATGGTGCGATCGGTGATCTGCTCGTCGAGCTGGGATTGCTGGATATCCACCTGATGATTAAGCGCGTACTGAATGCATTCTTCCAGAGTAGCACCAGCGGAAAGTGTATCCGAAGAGATTGTTTGTGCGTGTACGAAGTACGTCTTGCTACTTAAAAGCCAAATACTGCAAATGATTAAAAGTACACGCATAAAAATTATTGGTATGTAAGGCCCGAATACTGTATCCAAAAAAACCCATTTAGTATACTAAACGAGCAGGATATAGGCATTATAATTCAGGCACTTACAGGGTGTAATAGATTTACAAACGCAAGTTTTCTACAATAGTTTCTAAACTCCAAAAAAAAGCCGGATACATATCAATCCGGCTTTTTAATTTTATTTATTATGTACAAAATACAACTTTGCCAGGGTAATGCAGATAGCCCATCCTATGGTGTTAATTTTGCTCTGGCCTGAAATTACCATTCAAAGCAAGTCATCAAGATGAATAGGCAGGTGATTTACCCTTTTTCCGGTGGCGTGATACACTGCATTGGCGATAGCCGGAGGCATAGCCACAATACCGATTTCGCCAATACCCTTAGCACCCAGCGGATTGACAATATCATCCTTTTCTTCCACAAATATCGCTTCCAGTTCATGAATGTCGGCGTGAACGGGTAGGTGATATTCGGCCAAATTCTGATTCATATATTTACCAAAACGGGAATCGCTGATGGTTTCTTCGCGTAGGGCCTTACTAATGCCCCAGACCATAGAACCCACGATCTGGCTACGGGCGGTTTTGGGGTTGATAATCTTCCCGGCGGCCACGGCAGTTATGGCGCGGGTGACATTGATGACGCCTAATTCTTCATCCACCTCCACTTCGACGAAAGCCGCACTGTGGGCGGCACGCGTGTATTTCTTTAGTTTGAAAACGTTTGGAATCGAGGTACCTGATACCTTGATGGCCCGCCCGTCATTCTCAGCGATAAGATCGGTGTAAGAAACGGCAACCGAAGGGTCGTCCTTCAGTACGATCCGGTCTTTTTCAAACCTTACTTCTACCCTGTTTTGGTTGGAAAGTCGAAAATTCTCCATCCGTGCCGCCCTCTTCACCAGCTTTTCCCGTAGTGAATTACACACCTTGGTAACCGCTGACCCCACACTGGAAACTGTAAATGATCCGCCTTCGATGGGGGCCAGAGGCAGGTCACTATCTCCATATTCGAACGTCACATCTTCCACCGATAAGCCAAATGCGTCGGCCGCGATTTGGGTCATTACCGTGAAGGTACCAGTTCCGATATCAGATACAGCGCATTTAACGTGCAGTCTGCCTTCTGGTAGCAGAATAGCCTCGGCGCGGGCAGGTACCGTTATGGCGTCCCAAATACCGGTAGCCATGCCGTAGCCCACCAATTTATTGCCCCGTTTCATGCTTCGGGGTTCAGGATTGCGGTTCGACCACCCAAATTTTTCTGCTCCCTGACGGTAGCATTCGCGTAGTTCTTTGCTGGAAAAAGGCTTGCCTTCTGCAGCATCGCTTTCGGAGTAGTTGATCAACCGGAGTTCCAGCGGATCGATGCCCACTTGGTAAGAAAGTTCGTCCATAGCACTTTCGATGGCGTGGAGGCCGGTACTTCCCCCCGGGGCACGCATATCCAGCGGACTATACACGTCCAAGGGCACCAGTTTGTATTCCAGCAAGGTATTTTTTGCAGGGTACAGCATATGCGACCAATTGACAACCACTTCCGTGTAGTCTTCAAACTGCGAAGTTTCGGCGATAGCAGCGTGATTCAGGGCTGTCACCTTCCCATCGGCATTAGCACCCAGGCGTACCCTTTGTAAGGTAGGCGGTCGATGGCCAAAACTATACATCTGCTCCCGGTCCAGCGTTACCCGCACGGAACGTTTTAGTTGTGTAGCCGCCATAACCGACATAAATAACTGGTATTGGGGCCGCAACCCCGAACCGAATGCGCCGCCAACATAGGGCGCTATGACGCGTACATCGCTGAAGCTTAACCCGAACACGTTGCAGGCATACAGCTGGCTATTGACTGTTCCCTGCGTTTTGTCAAAAATCGTCAGCTTCCCTCCTTTTTCGTAAAAAGTCGTGGTGGCATGCATCTCCATAGGATTATGGTGCTCGGTGCCGTGCCAGTAAGCGGAAGAAACCTGGGCATCCGCTTCAATGAAAGCTTGCTCAAAGTCGCCCTGGGGTTTCGGGGGGAGCGGCTTGAACATCGTGGCCAGGCCCAATTTAGGATCGCGGGCCCGATTAACATTTCTTTTGAGATCAGAATCAAACGCCTCCTCCTCATACTGTATCGGGAGGATAGACGCCACGTAGCGGGCGGTCTCGAAGGTTTCGGCCACGACCAAAGCAACCGGCTGCGCGTAGTACTTTACCTGGGCATCGTACAGGGGCCGGAACGGCGAGCCGGGCGGGGCATCCATATCGAAATACTGCATATCGAACCAGGCAAGCGAAGGCCGGTTCTGGTGGGTGAATATTTCTATGACGCCCGGTATGCGTTTAGCAGATTCGGTGTCGATGCTGACGATTCTCCCTTTGACAATGGTGCTATTCACGACGTAACCGAAGAGTAATCCTTCCAGATTGTATTCGCCTGCGTATTTTGCCGCGCCCGTCACTTTCAGGTGACCTTCAAGGCGGCTAATGGGTTGTCCTATTTGTGCTTTTAACATGGGAATCAATGATAGAATGAGTGAATGATAGAAGCGTGAATGATAGTATTCAATTTCTTTTTATTCTATCATCCCAATGGTTCGGTAATAATTAAGCGGCCTTGCAGCCAAATCGGTAAAGTGCCCGGACTTTGGGGTCATTTTTATCCAACTCAACGCCCAGTGGCAAGATTGAAATAAATCGGTCGAGCAGCAACTGGT
>JBBRDE010000246.1:0-8621 GCA_038204185.1 Cytophagales bacterium | reverse complement strand
GAAAAAGAGCATTTTTTCAACACTGCCGTATGCCGGGGCAAAGACAAGTTTGTCCTGCTTTATGAAACCGATGATCCCCGCTGGAAGCCATTCACTTTCAGGTATGTGGAATCAGATGACCTGCTGCATTGGAAAGAAATTCCGGAAGCCATCTATGGAAAAGAAAAATACGTCGGGGGCCCGGCACTTTATTATGAGGGAGGCCGGTATTACACATTGTACCTGGAAAACCTCAAAAAGGGATATGAAACGAGAATCACGCGTTCGAAAGACCTCGTCACCTGGGAAGACGCTCCGTCAAACCGTCCGTTCGTAACTTTTGATCCGTCGATACGCAACATCCCGCTGCTGGATTCCGGGGTTCCGGAGAGCAACGCATCCGATGTGGAATTGTGCTACTACGGCGGCCAGACAATACTGTACTTCACAGGCAGCGACCAGACCACCGCCGGAGACCTCCAGTGGGCCACGTACAAAGGTATCCCGGAGCAGCTTTTCGAGCACTTTTTCATCAAGCCGACGGCCGCTGAAAAATCGCCGAAACATGAAGGGGACTGGACGCCGGTGCTAATTGCTCCCGACAAACAGAGTGCAGCAGGAGGCAAGGATCCTTTGGTCAATCAGGACGTGCCCTCCAGGCAGCAGCTCGAATTTCAGCAACGTCAGCTGGGAGCATTCATCCACTTCGGTCTTGCCACTTATGTTGCGTCCAATTTTATGACGGTGCCAAAGGCTAACATTTTCAACCCTACCCGGCTGGACGCCGAGCAGTGGGTTAAAACCGCTGCATCTTTTGGGGCAAGGCACGTCGTTCTTACCGCAAAGCATCACAATGGATTCTGCCTGTGGCCGACGAAAACGACCGAATATTCCGTAAAGAGCTCTCCGTGGCGGGATGGCAAGGGGGATGTAGTGGCTGATTTTGTGGCTGCCTGCAGGAAGCACGGGGTCAAGCCAGGCCTGTACATATCGGGTGGAGATAAAAATGAGAATTGCACGAGCACTCCCGACCCGATGGGAAAACGCAAGGTCGTTGGGGATGTGGATGCGTATTTTCCTAAATTCATTGCACAGCTTCAGGAGCTTCTCAGCAACTACGGGGAGATAGATTACATCTGGTTTGACGGCGCTTACGATCCTTTCGGCTGGGACGTGATGAATGCCAAAACGATGGAGCGCAATGGATCCGGCTATGGAGATGCAATTAGAACAATGGTGCGCAGTCTGCAACCTCAGGCGGTGGTGTTCGGTGGTACCAGGCCCGATGTACGGTGGTCGGGAAGTGAACAGGGATGGGCATCTTATCCGCTGTGGAATAGCGTGGGAAAGGGAACTTGGGCCGACAATTGGGTGGGGCCGGAAAATACGGGATGGCTGCCCGCTGAGGCAAACATTCATACCCGGGACCAGTGGTTCTGGTACCCCGATTCTGACAAGACACTGAGGAGCGTGGACTTTCTGACCAAAGTTTATCTGGAGTCAATCGGACGGGGCGCGAACCTTCTGATCAACATGACACCCGATACCAATGGATTGATCGTGCCCGCAGAAACGCAACGCCTGGCCGAGTTCGGGAAGAAAATAGAGACCATGTTTTCCAGGGAAGTAAAAGCCATACATTCCGTCAGTTCGGAAAAGGAAACGATTGTCAATTTACGGAGTAAGACAAAGCTGGGGTGGTTTGAAATGGAAGAGGATATTTCCAAGGGCCAGCACATCAGCTCCTACAAGCTGGAAGCCTGGACAAACGGCAAATGGACACCGGTGGCAATCGGTAGCAGCGTGGGGCGGAGACGGATTCTGCAACTTGAAAATCTGAAAACCGACCGCCTTAGATTCAGTGTCACTTCTGACAAGACCGACATCCCCCTGAAAAGGATTGCCTTGTATGGGATTTAACAGGGAAATGACAAATGCGTTGAATGCTAGGGCAAATGTATTGCCCTGAAATAGCCTGACAGATGAAAGTAGCCAGCACAAGTGGGAGGCCTGTGGATACACCCGCCCGAAATCACTATTCACTCGAAAAGCGCCACCACGCGCTTGGCTTGCTCGGGCCGGAACTCCGTGCCGCGGCGGGTGCGAAATCCATAATCATTCAGCGCGTTGTCAATGGCCATCGAGCTTTTGCCCGCTGCCCGTCGGTTATTCTCATCCTTCTGGGAGTTCTGTTCGGGTTCTTGGCATGGTCCGCCGTGTGATGATATACCGATACTTTGTCTTGATTAAACATAATGTGAGATTATATGACTTGTTGTATCGCCCTGAAATAGCTTGACACAAATCGTGTAAAGTTATGAAGATCAGCAGTTTCATTGATTTCAAAAAAAAGTACAAAACCGGCCCTTTTCGATGGCAGGTCAAGGAGTTATACCGCCTGGGCGTGATTAAGGAGCGGCAGGTGTTGACCGAACTTGATTTATCCCTATCTTCTCTTCGCTCTTGGAATCGGGCCTACCAACGCTACCGGCTCCGTCGCTATTACCCTACCTCCAGATTCCGACGACCCATCATGACTTCAACTCAAGAAATTGCCTCGCTCAAACAACAACTAGCTCAGACCCAGATCCTACTCGAGCAAGAAAAACTCAAACGAGAGGCTGCCGAAACCATGATCACTATCGCTGAGAATGAATTTAAGATCCCAATCCGAAAAAAGCCTGGTCCCAGACGGTAGATGAACTGAATCGGCAGCACCCATTAGTGGGTATGCAGACGCTCTGCGGGCTGTTTGGGAAAAGCCGTCAGGCTTGGTATGATATGCAGAAACGACATACAAATGAAGATATGCAAGGAGCTATTCTTATAGCCGAAGTCAAGCGATTACGCATCGATCTGCCCTCCATTGGGGTTGATGTGCTGCATTTTCAGTTAACTGACTTTAGAGAGCAACATGGGATCAAAATAGGCCGTGATAAGTTAGCTAATTTGCTAAGGGATAGCGGATTGCATATTATTCGATCTAGCAGACGAGTGAAGACTACCTGGTCTCACCATCGTTATTTTAAATACCCTAACTTAACTCCCGGCAAGACATTTTTAGCTCCCAATATGTTGTGGACGGTCCGCCGCGCGGTCAGTGACATTACATATATATTAATTGGTCGTGGATTTGGCTATTTGAGTGGCCCGCCGCAGCGGCCTGATTACCGATGCCTATTCGCGTAAGATTGTGGGGTGGGCACTAGACGAAACTTTACAAGCTACAGGTCCAATAGCTGCACTAAAAATGGCCTTTAAGGTAAATAAAGGACGCTTGCATAGTAGCCTTATTCATCACTCTGATCGGGGTGTACAGTACTGCTGTCGCGACTACATAAGTCTATTGGAGCAACATAAAGTCGCGATTAGCATGACCCAAAATGGCGATCCCTACGAGAATGCCCTGGCTGAACGGGTTAACCGAACGATCAAAGAGGACATGCTACGAAACCGGGGGTTTGTCACATTTGAAGCAGCTGAAGAAGCCATTAGTCGGGCCGTTGTTAATTATAATAACCTGCGTCCTCACGGTAGTTGCAACTATTACACCCCTGCTCAGGCTCACCAAATGGAGGGCGAATTAGGGCACCGATGGCGGAAACGCAAACCCCGGAGTATGGAAAAAGCCCAAGAAAAGGAAAGTATATTTGTCACCCTAAATGAGTGTTAAATCTGTCAAGCTATTTCAGGGAGATACACAACTTGACGATGGGGAAGACTACGAAGTACTGGGGGGGACAGGATCCATTCAGAAAAAGAAGTTTTTTAGGCCACTAAAAGAAAATGATACCGTTCAAATTTCCATTCCCTTTGGCTAAAATAGCATCTATTTCTAGAAAATCCTTCTAATCATCCTGACGGGACACATAACTTTGGTACAGTCTATTGAAGAGCGGGCACTCAAAAAAATGGCCGCTAGTAAGGTGGTACCTGCTTACCTATTAACCGATAAATCCTGCCTTTGCTAAACTCAACGCTGCCGTAGACAAATTGAATCGCAGTGGAAATAATACATTCCCATATCTTTATGCTTACTAAACCGGGTACTGTTGGCCGTCAACAAGTACACAGGCTAACCATGCAAACACCCAAAAAATATGACCGCCAATAGTTCACAGCCCATGAGCCAGGTAGCGCAAATTGAGCGACTAATCAGGATCAGCAAAGAAAAGCCTCTATTGCCGGAAAGTTTTGTGCCCTGGCAGATTCCACCGACTGCCAACGACATTTTTCTGCCGACGGCACTTGTTTCGTTGGCGGGACTTCCCGAGTACGAGGCACTAACCGAACAACAAAAGCAGGACCTAGCCCGCCATGAAGTGGTTCAGGTAATGTATTCTTACGCCTGGAGCGAGGGGCTTTTCTGCTTGTTTATGAACCGCTATATCCTGGATCTGTCGCCCCTGGATCTGGAATATAAATTTTTACTGCGTGAACTAATTGAAGAGTTCCGCCACCAGGAGATGTTCTCGATGACTATCGGCCACCTGAACGGCGACCCGATCACACCTACCTTCTTGCATAGGGTGGTCGGTAAGTTTACGGTGCGGTTCATGCCGGCCGATCTGGTGTTCCTGTCGGGTATTTCAGTGGAATATATGGCCGATGTATACGGCGACCACCTCCGCAAGAACCCGGCGGTGTACTGTGTGCTGCGTAAGGTTTCGGAGCTACACAACATTGAAGAGGCCCGGCACATCCTGTTTACCAAAATGCTCCTTCAGCGATACACGGGTAAGGCCGGTTTTATGCGCCGGACGCTTTATAGCTACGTGGTGCTGCTCAATCTTTACTTTATGCGCACGCTGTATGTAAAACCCCAGATATTTGAGCGCATTGGCGTACCGGATGCCCACCGGGTGTGTCGAAAAGCGCAGCGGCACTTCCAGCATAAATTCGGGGAGTCGTGTCTGAGCGACATCATTAGTTTCGTAAACGAGTGGAACGGTTTTAACTGGATGACACGGTGGGCGTGGCGTAAACTAATGAGCGCAAACGTATGAAAAGGATAAAGATCAGCCGTATTGCAGGCTATGCACCGCCTACCCAAGTCAGTAGCCTAGAGGTGGAAGAGCGGGTGAATCGGCACCGGGCCGTCTTACCGACCGGCTGCCTCGAGCGTTTGTTCGGTGTTCAGTCTCGTCGGTATGCTGAGCCGGGGGTTCAATGCTCCGACCTGGCTGCGGAGGCGGCCCGGAAGATTTTGAAAGATCAGGAACCGGGCTCGATCGACTGTCTGATTTTTGCGGCTGCGTCAAGTGATCTTATCGAGCCCGCTACGGCTAATATCGTCCAGAGTAAGCTAGGCCTGAACTGCGCAGTCTTCGATGTCAAAAACGCATGTAATAGCTTCGTAACTGCTCTACAGCTGGGATCTTCCCTGATCTTAAGCGGCCAGTTTCGGCGTGTTTTGGTTACTACCGGCGAAATCCTACATCATGCCATTCAGTTCAATGTTGATGGACCTGACGAGTTGCCGAACCGGCTAGCAGGATTCAGCCTGGGTGATGCGGGTGCGGCCGCTCTCCTGGAAGTCAGTGCCGATGAAACCGGTTTTGTTTACCAGACTATGACTTCTTTGGGTCAATACTGGAACCTATGCACTATACCGGGAGGAGGCTCTATGTTTCCACACAGCCCGGAGAAGATGTTTTTTGAAGGCCACACGGCCGAATTGCGGGACGTGTTTATAAGGGAGAAAGGTGCTATATTCGACGAGTGTTTTGCAGCCAGTGGATGGCGGGCAGAGGATATCGACCACGTCTTTACCCACCAGGTTTCCAAAAACTCGTTCGATCTGGTAGCGCACCATATAGGCATACCTGTTAATCGGTTTTACCGGATCGTAAGTCAGTACGGCAACACGGCTTCGGCTTCCATACCGCTGAGTATGTATCTTGCCCAAGAGGAAGGGGTACTGAAGCACGGTCAGAAAATCATGATCATTGGCCTCGCCTCCGGCATCAGTATTTCACTACAACTTGCCATCTGGTAGCGTATGCTGTACGATTCGCCATTACTCGCCCCACTGCGTACTCTTGCCACAGACCGCCCCGACCAACCTATACTGCTGGGTTATCAGTCAGAAATTACCGTCAGGCGGTTGCTTGATGATAGCCTGCACCTGGCCCGGAAGCTGGAAGCAGAAGGGCTGCGGCAAGGTAGTGTAGTCATGCTGATTGTACCCCCTGGCCCTGATTTCCTGCGCCTGATTTATGCCCTGATGCCCCTGCGTGTAACGGTGGCGATCATCGATCCCGATATGGGGCCCGAGCTCTTTGCCGCTAAGGTAAGGCAGTTAAACCCTTCTTTTCTGTTGATTGATACCAGACTGCTATTCCTGCAGGAACATCCGCTTGTTCGCTGGGCTTATCTTCGCTGGGCCTCAAAACCTGTCTACGTCCCCCGGCTGCCGGGGGTAACAGTGGTTAGCTCAGGGCCAGGTCTACCGATTTGGCAGCGTCATATTTCTGTCCACCGACTATTGAGTGGTCTACGAGAACCTGTACAGCTACAAACAGCAGCCTCCGACGCAGAGTTTTTGATTACCTACACGTCGGGCACCCTACAGGAGCCCAAAGGCGTGGTACATACCCACGACTCGCTTCAAGCCAGCATCAGGCTCTTGGGCGAGCTTTTGCAAATAGGGCCCAACGAACGGCTCGCAACGCACCTGCCCCATTTTCTGCTTCTGGGTATAGCCAATCAGATGCCGGTTTACCTTTGGCCGGAGAAACTTGGTCCGCAGGATCGCCTGCGCGTTTTGCAGGAACACCACATCACAACGCTCTTTGGGCCTCCCTGCGAGTACCTACCATTGGTTACCTACTGTGAGAAGAACGGATGTAAACTACCAGATACGTTAAGACACGTGTTACTGGGCTCGGCTCCCGTTCATCCTGCATTTATCAGTCGTCTGCAACGGGTGAGCCCGCCTCAGCTCCGTATTACCTGCACTTACGGAATGACCGAGCACCTGCTGGTATGCACTGTACAGGGGAGCGAAAAAATTGCCTTTACCGGAGCGGGAGATCTGCTGGGTAAGCCCGTAGAAGGTGTAGAAATCAAGATCGCTGATGACGGTGAAATCTTCCTCCGCTCCGGACAGCTGTTCAGGAGGTATTTTCACGAAACAGGCCAGCCGGCATTTTTTGCAACGGGCGACCTGGGTGATCTGGACGAGGCCGGTAACCTGATCCTTCATGGCCGAAAAAAAGAAATGCTGATACGTCGAAATACTAATATTTACCCTGCCCTTTACGAAGCAACTATCAAAAAAATTCCCGGTGTGGACGAAGCAGTCATGGTAGGTATCTACGATCAGGTACTTCACGACGAGCGGGTGTACCTGGTGGTTGAATCCACCGTTGCCCGCAGTGCATCCTGGCTCTACCAGGCACTACGCTCCGACCCCTACCGTATTGACCGGGAAGCAATGCCCGACGAAATCTTGTTCAGAAAGATTCCGCGTAAGGGCAGACAACAGAAAGTAGACCGGCAGACACTAACAAAACAAATTGCACAAAACCTATGAAGATTGTCGTGACCGGAGCAACCGGATTTGTTGGTGCTACTCTGGTACGCCAACTAACCAAAGCTGGGCATACTGTGCTGGCAACCGGTAGGCGACGCACTCCTCCGCCCAATCTGCTCGAATACGCTGAGTACCTGCCGGCCGACATAACCCAGCCATTGCCCTTGTTCAGCGCTGATGCCTGTATACATGCGGCTGCGCTGGCTTCCGATACAGCCACTTCCGACCGCCTGTATGCTGCCAATGTCGAGGGTACCAGGCATGTACTACGGGCAGCCTGCAATTGCTCCCACTTTGTTCAAATATCGTCGTCGTCGGTCTACCGATTTGGCCCCGAGGCGGCCGGGGAGCATGAGGCTATCCCCGATCCGCTGCTTAGCCCATACGGCCTTTCCAAACTACTTGCGGAAAAGGTAGTCCTGAGCGAAAGAGGAAACTACGGACATACCCTGGTTTTACGGCCGAGAGCCATCTACGGAGTAGGCGACCGGGTGCTACTACCCCGCCTGCTTAAGCTACTACGGAGAAACACCATTGTGTGTCCGGTTGAGAGAGCCACCCGTACCTCACTCACTCATGTAGACAATCTGGCCCAGGCTGCTATGCTGTTTCTGGAACAGAAGCCCTGCCCTGCGCTCCAAATTTTCAACATAGCTGATGAGCCGGTCTATTCGCTACGGGAGGTAGTAGTTGAACTATTGTCAGGGCTTTCGGATAATGTGGTTACGGTTCGGCAAGTACCTGACGGATGGCTAAAGCTACTAGTCAACCTTTACGATCATCTACCATTAAAAACCTCTCTTACCCGTTTTTCCCTGGAAAGCCTTACACAATCCGCAGTGCTGGATACATCGGCTATCCGCAGCGGACTAGGGTTTACATCGCGGTACACTTTCAGGACTACCTTGCCGGTACTGGCTGACTGGATTAAGCGGCAGGGTGGGGTACGGGCTTACCTTGCGCAACAGGAGCAGGCTCCCTGGCTCCCTTACGATCAAGAATTATGAACTCATTGCTTAATATAGTATGCTGGCTCTGGCTATGCCTGCTTTTAGCTCACGGACTCCCTGCTCAGGAACCGCAAAGGTGGCGACTTGAGAAGGAT
>JBBRDE010000245.1:0-8650 GCA_038204185.1 Cytophagales bacterium | reverse complement strand
AGCAACACGCGGCTGCACCTATTGATACATGTCTCTACCTTTGTGCTATTTCCGTTACTTATATTTGCCATAAAACCTATATTTCAGAGCACTGACAGTCAGACCCTCTGGCTGGGCATTTTCTTTTTGGCAGCCTTGCCTGGAACCGTTTCATCGGCGGTAGTGATGGTCTCGCTGGCGGGGGGCAACATCCCGGCGGCCATTTTCAACGCCAGTCTGTCCAGTTTGCTGGGCGTGTTCATCACGCCGCTGTGGATGGGGCTGGTGATGAGTACGTCGTCCCTCAGTTTCGATATGACGGAGGTTGTTATGAAACTGATTGTACAGGTACTACTGCCCGTGGTGGCGGGAATGCTGATGCACCGGTTCTGGGGTACCTTCGCTGAAAAATACGCAAAGCAATTAAGTACCTTCGATAAAAGTGTCATTGTTTTAATCGTCTATACCAGTTTTTGCGAATCTTTCCAGAATCGGGTATTCTCGCTGATCAGTTGGCAAGAACTTTTTATGCTGTTTTTAGGAATGGTGGCGTTATTCTTCCTGATGTACGGAATCGTTTCATTTATGAGCCGATTGCTGCGTTTCAATCACGCCGACCGGATTACGGCACTGTTCTGTGGTTCTAAGAAATCGCTCGTGCAGGGAGCCGTGATGTCTAAGGTACTCTTTGCGGGCATGGCCAGTGCGGGGGTGCTGCTTCTGCCGATTCTGCTCTACCACGCCATGCAGCTCCTGATCGTGAGTTCCATCGCGCAACGCATGAGCCGAATTGAAAAGATGCTAGGTCGTGGATACTAGATTCTGGATTTGGGTTTTCAGGTTGTAGCATTTCATAAAGTTCAATTCTTTTAAAAAATCACTTTCAATCGCACCGATTTCTATGATCTATGCAAGCTTTAGGTTATAGTTTTTATCATATTTCTCACCCCTTTCTACGGCCGCGTATATTCTGTGGATAATTTTGTTTCTCACCGCATTCAGAACCAGCATTTTGTTTTTGCCTTCGGCCACCTTGCGCTGATAATAGTCCTGCAACTCCCCGCCTCTCCTAATGCTAGACATTGCGCCAAGATGGAACAACGCCTTCAACCGCTTTCGGGCTTGGTGGCTGACGCGGGTTCTACCGCGAATACTGGTTCCCGATCGGTATTCGAATGGGGCAACGCCCGCGTGACATGCCATTTTCTTGGCACTAGTAATGGCCTTCATTTCATTGGTACTGACCAGTATTTCGGTCGCCGTTGCTGGCCCAACCCCAGGGACAGAGGTGATCCAGCCGAAGAGTTCCTTTAGCCTGGCGTCGCCCTGGATCAAGGCGTCGATTTGGACGTCGATGGCCTTCTGCTCCTCTCTGAGAACCAGTAGCGACCTTTTCGATGTGGACTTGATCTGCTTCTGAAGCGTCGCATTCACAAAGGAATCCTGTTCATCCAAGGGCGTAGCCAGAAGGTTGCGGGCCTGGATCAGGCGCTGCCGGGCGGCACTCAGCAAGGAAAGCCGCTGGATGACCTCACGTGGCGGCTCCCATAAGCGGGTTTGATCACGGAAGCGGAAAGCGTACTCGGCGATCCGCCGGGCGTCAACCGAGTCGCTCTTACCGCGTTGCATTCCGCTCGCCTGTTTTATCTGCATGCTGTTCTCCAGCCAGATGAGAAGGCCAGACTTGTGCATAAATTCCAGCAGGTGAGCATTGTATATTCCTGTGTGTTCCATGCAAAAGATGGATTTCTGCGGGATGAAGCCTGGAATCTCCCTCATTTGGCTGAGGGCGGACTTGATGCCCAGTGCGGAATTTTCCGTGCTGGCACAGAAGACGATTTTCTGGCCGTCGAATATGGCCCAGTCTAGCGTTTTCTTGGAGATGTCGATGCCGACGTAATGTTGATTTTCCATAAAATACTGTAGTTTTGGTTGTCAGTCAACTGGCTTGCCTTGCTCAAACCCCTGTAATGGGCCGTGAACCCGTTTTTCTATCCGAGCCTGGGCAAGTCCAACAGGATGGGGCTCTGAATCGGAGCATAGGTCTTTCCTGGGCGACCCGTTAGATCGCCCCATCCTGGTTGACTTTTGGCAAACTACCAAATCTTGGTTTATTACCTAAACACAAATCTAAGGGGCGACCCGGTCAAAATTAAAAAATGGAAAACCCGATACTAATTTTTGGCGCAGGCGCCACAGGTCGTCAGGCACTCGATATTTTTCAGCGCAATGGCGTTGTGGTATATGGCTTTCTGGACGACAATAAAGAACTACATGGCACCGAAATCGGCACGGTTAGCGTACTGGGCAACACGGATGATGGCGGATTTTTAAAACTCATTGGCCCTAAGTGCGAGGCGTTCGTCGCCATCGGTGAACGTACGGTGCGTGAACAATTGGCCGAAATGCTCAACGAAGAACATAAAACCATGCCCGTTAATGCGATTCACGACACCGCTTTGGTGTCTGAGATGGCCTCACTGGGCCATGGCAATTTTGTGGGTGCGCGTGTCCTCCTAGGACCGCAGGCCAAGGTAGGTAATCATACCCGCATTCAGTCGGGGGTGATCGTGGAGCCGTTTGTCGAGATCGGTGATTTTGTCAACATCGGGCCGGGCGCTATCCTCAACGACCGTGTCGTGGTAGAGCAGGGGGCTTTCATCGGTACCGGAGCAATACTGGTTTCGGGGATTAAAATTGGTAAAAATGCCAGGGTAGGGGCGGGTTCGCTGGTGATAGCCGATGTGCCGGCCAAGACCACTGTTTTTGGTAATCCTGCCAAACCCATGCCCTGAATTAGACAGGGCATAGCGGCTTGGTTACCAAGAAATTCATAGCCAGCCTTTTTAATTAAACCAAAAAGAATTTATCTTTGCAGTCCTTTTTGCAGAATGACGTGAAAGAGCACAACCGATATAATATTGACATCTATGGTTTGGAAGACAAATCATACGAATTCGATTACGAACTAGGATCGGAGTTTTTTGAGGAAATGCCTCAGGATTTGATTCAGAAGGGTGATTTCAAGGTGCACCTTGTATTAGACAAGTCCAGCACCATGATCCAGCTACGATTCACGATACAGGGTATTGCTGAACTTACGTGTGATCGGTCGTTGGAAGTTTTCGATGAGCCCGTTGACACCGCAGGGAAGATCATTTTGAAGTTTGGCGACCACGAGGAGGAGATAACGGAAGAAATTTCCATTATCAATCGTAACCGGACGCGCATCAATGTAGCTAGCTATATTTTTGAGTTGATTGCCCTGGCTTTACCTATGAAAAAGATTCATCCCGATCATCGCGACCTGTCCCAGGGCAATGACGAGACGGCCTCTGAAACACTCATATACAGTTCGGAAAGCCAGGAAAGTGAGGATTCGGAAACAGAAAATGGCAAAGTAGATCCGCGCTGGGAGGCATTGAATAAATTGAAAAAGAATTAAACAGCAGATTTAGCGCATAAATACCAATAGCAATTACTTGATAACCGAACATAATGGCACATCCCAAACGAAGACATTCGACTACGCGCCGCGACAAGCGCCGGACCCACGACAAGCTTGATAGCAAGCAGTTATCTGTTGACCCCACTACGGGTGAAATTCACCGTTCGCACCATGCTCATGTGTATGAGGGAAACCTATACTATAAGGGCAAGCTTATGATCGAGGATTACGCGAAAACGGTCTAGTTTCTTAGCATCCATGCGTATCGATTTCGCAACAGCCCGTTAAAAGTTGTTGCGAAATTCTTTTTTACTACGTCGCAACTGCTAATTTTACACCCACGTTTTCCATTTTTCAGTAAACAAAAAGTGTGTAAATGAAAATTGCAGTAGATGCTATGGGGGGGGATTTTGCCCCGCGTGCAATCGTGGAAGGGGTTATCCTGGCTGTTCCCGATCTGCCTGTCGATATACGCATTGTGCTGATCGGACGGGAAAATAGCATTCGTGAAATATTTGATCTTCATGGTTTTGAGTCGTCGTCGGTTGAGATCGTTCATGCCGACGATGTAATAGAAATGAGTGAGCACCCTACGAAGGCGCTTTCCCAGAAACCCAATTCCAGCATTGGAGTTGGGTTTAAGCTTTTAAAGGAGCGGAAGATTGATATTTTTTGTAGCGCTGGTAACACGGGTGCGATGCACGTAGGGGCTCTGTTCAGCATTCGCGCCATTGAAGGGATTTTGCGCCCTGCCATCGCGGGCTTCGTCCCCCAGGTCAATGGGGAGTTTGCGATTATGGTCGACATCGGTGCTAACGCTGATTGTAAGCCGGACGTGCTGAGCCAATTCGGGGAAATTGGCTCGCTTTTTTTTAAATATACTTTCCAGATTGACCGTCCACGAGTAGCCTTGATGAACATCGGCGAAGAGGAACAAAAAGGATCATTGGCTGCCCAAGCGGCATACCAATTGCTGAAGGACAATAAAAAGATCAATTTTGTGGGGAATATCGAAGGGAAAGATCTCTTTATGGGAAAGGCAGATGTTATCGTGACTGACGGTTTTACAGGTAACATTCTTTTCAAGATGGGGGAGTCACTCTACGAAATCACGAAAAACCGCGGAATAACAGACGAGTTTATTGCCCGAACCAACTATGAAGGTGTAGGTGGAAGTCCAATCGTGGGCGTGAACGGCAACGTTATGATCGCTCATGGCATGTCTTCCCCTCTTGCTATAAAAAACATGATTTCCTGGGCTTGCAAGCAGGTCGAGGCCAATGCTTATATGCACATTGCCCAGGCTCTTGCCTGATTTGGATAACCAAGAAACGCACAACATGACCCACTCGAAAGCTGCCATCACCGGCGTATTTGGATACGTACCCGAGTACATCCTTACCAACGCCGAACTGGAAAAGATGGTTGATACCAACGATGAATGGATTTTCAGCAGGACAGGCATCAAGGAAAGGCGGATTCTGAAAGGCGAAGGCAAGGGTAGTTCGCACATGGGGGCCGAGGCAGTAAAGGGGCTGCTGGAAAAAACCAAAACGGCTCCTGAGGAAATCGACCTGCTAATCTGCGCTACCACCACGCCTGATTTTTTGTTCCCCTGCACCGCCAATCTGATTTGTGATATGGTCGGCATCCGCGATGTCGGCAGCTTCGATATACAGGCGGCTTGTTCGGGCTTTTTGTATGCGCTCACTTTGGGCTCGCAGTTTATCGAAACTGGCAAATACAAAAGGGTGATTGTGGTGGGAGCAGATAAAATGTCGGCCATTACTGACTACACCGACCGCACGACCTGCATTCTGTTTGGGGATGGTGCCGGGGCGGTGCTTCTGGAAGCCAACGACGAGGGCTACGGTCTACTGGATTCCATCATCCGCTCGGACGGATCAGGGCAGCCCTACTTGAATCAGAAAGGTGGCGGAAGCCGGTATCCACCCACCCACGAAACCATTGATCAGCGGCTGCATTACGTATATCAGGATGGTCAGCAGGTGTTCAAGTTTGCTGTGAAGAAAATGGCTGACATTTCCGCTGAAATTATGGAGAAAAATGGCCTGGCCGGTGATGACGTAGCGTGGTTAGTACCACACCAGGCCAATAAACGTATCATCGAAGCCACTGCCAACCGAATGGGGGTAGGTATGGACAAGGTCATGCTCAATATTCACAAGTACGGCAATACCACGGCGGCCACCATTCCGCTATGCCTGTGGGACTATGAATCACAACTTAATAAAGGAGATAATCTGATCTTGGCTGCTTTCGGAGGAGGCTTTACCTGGGGAACCGCCTATGTAAAGTGGGCTTATTCTATAAACGATTAAAGGTGAATAATGAACAATTTCATGCGTTCGAAGTAGGATTATTCAATACGTACCTGGCAATTGTAAAGAGAAAATCTTCAAAAATATATTTAATGGGCACTGATCGTACGAGTTGTCGTTTCACCGAAGGACAACCGTTGTTGTAAGATCAGTATTATTCATTGTTAACTATTTATTGTTCAACTCATTTAAAATGGCATCAACCTCTGAAATCCGCAACGGATTAGTAATTGAATACAACAACGATCTGTTCCAGATCATCGAGTTCCAGCATGTAAAGCCGGGCAAGGGCAACGCTTTCGTGCGCACCAAAATGAGGAGCCTTACTTCGGGTAAAGTACTGGATAATACCTTTAACTCCGGAGCCAGCATTACGCCGGTACGAGTAGAACGCCAGAAATTTCAGTTTTTATACAAAGACGAAGTTGGCTTTAACTTCATGAATACAGAAAGCTTCGAGCAGATACTCCTGGATGAGAAACTTGTTACGGGCGCCGATCTGATGAAAGAAGGCCAGGAAGTGGAAATATTGATCAATACCGAAACTGAAGCCCCGCTAACCTGCGAGTTACCAGCGTTCGTAGAATTGAAAGTGACCTACGCCGAACCCGGCATCAAGGGCGATACTGCGAACTCGCCCAGGAAATCAGTAGAAGTGGAAACAGGGGCTAGTATTACGGTACCTCTGTTCATTGAGCAGGACGATGTCCTGAAAATAGACACCCGCACTTACGACTATGTGGAGCGCGTCAAGTCCTAGTCCCATAAGAATTCTTTGTCCCCCCGAATCATCAACGCCTATCTATGGAAACTAAAGAAATTCAGAAACTCATTGATTTCATCGCTCAGTCTGGGTTGGATGAGGTAAATATCGAAACCTCCGAATTAAAGATTAAAGTAAAGCGATACGGAGCGGGTCCCGCCGCTGCACCCGTTTCAGCGCCCGCCCCTGTAGCGGCGGCGGCGCTGCCACAGGCGTCGGCCCCCGCAGCAATGCCAGCTTTGCCCGCAACGACTGCGGCGGCGGATACTGAAGCACACTACATAACCATTAAATCGCCGATGATCGGTACTTTCTACCGTGCAGCCAGCCCCGAAACCCCGGCCCTGGTTAACATTGGTGACGAAGTAAAGCCCGGTAAGCCGGTTTGTGTTATCGAAGCCATGAAACTATTCAATGAAATAGAATCAGAAGTAGCGGGGCGTGTCGTTAAAGTGCTTGTTGAAAATGCTACTCCCGTTGAGTTCGATCAACCGCTTTTCCTGGTCGAGCCTGTTTGACTTTTCTAAAGAAATCCCATGTTTAAAAAAATACTGATTGCCAACCGGGGGGAGATCGCCCTGCGCATTATCCGTACCTGTCGCGAAATGGGCATCAAAACCGTGGCGGTGTATTCGACGGCCGATCGGGATAGCTTACATGTACGCTTTGCTGACGAAGCAGTGTGCATTGGTCCACCTGCGAGCCGACTTTCCTACCTCAATGTTCAGCATATCATCTCAGCCGCCGAGGTGACTGGCGCGGACGCCATTCATCCGGGGTACGGTTTCTTATCTGAAAACGCTGAATTCTCCCAAATTTGTGCTGACTATGGCATCAAGTTCATTGGAGCCACCGCGGAGCAGATCAACGGTATGGGTGACAAGGCTACGGCTAAAGCAACCATGCGTGCCGCGGGGGTACCTGTTATTCCTGGCTCTGAAGGACTACTAGAATCTATAGAGGAAGGCAAAGCCTTAGCTGTCGACATGGGCTATCCGGTAATCCTGAAAGCCACCGCCGGTGGGGGCGGGCGCGGAATGCGCATCGTCACCAAAGAATCAGAGTTTGAAAAGGCCTGGAATGACGCTCGGCAGGAATCCAGCGCCGCTTTTGGCAATGACGGCCTTTATCTGGAGAAATTTGTGGAGGAACCCCGCCACATCGAAATCCAGATAATCGGTGACCAATACGGTAAAGTCTGCCACTTGTCCGAGCGTGATTGTTCTATCCAGCGGCGACATCAAAAACTGGTCGAAGAAACACCGTCCCCCATTATCACGCCCGAACTCCGCGAGCAAATGGGCGAAGCAGCTATCAAAGGCGCGCAGGCCATTGGGTATGAGGGAGCAGGTACAGTAGAGTTCCTGGTCGATAAGCACGGGAATTTTTTCTTCATGGAAATGAATACCCGGATTCAGGTAGAGCATCCCATTACGGAGGAAGTGACGGATTTCGACCTGATCAAAGAACAGATCAAGGTAGCAGCGGGAGAGCCCATTTCGGGCCGTAACTACACCCCTAAACTGTTTGCGATGGAATGTCGTATCAACGCCGAAGACCCAGCTAACGGCTTTCGACCCAGCCCGGGTAAGATCATCAACATGCATTTTCCCGGCGGCCATGGCATCAGGATCGATAGTCACGTGTATAGTGGCTATACCATCCCGCCTAATTACGACTCCCTGATTGCCAAACTAATCGTGAGCGGTCAGTCGCGGGCCGAGGTGATTACCCGCATGAAACGAGCTTTGCAGGAATTTGTGATCGAGGGCATCAAAACCACTATTCCTTTCCATATCAAACTCATGGACGACGAAAGATTTCGCTCCGGTTACTTCACGACGAATTTCCTAGAAAGCTTTGATTTTAGCGATTTGTAAGGCTTTCTGCCTAGATAATATAAAAGAATCGGCCCGCAATCCTCAGATTGCGGGCCGATTCTTTTACCGGAAGGTACCTGTCAGAAAAAAGAGGCTTTCCCTGGATCAGACATTCTGAACTACAATACTTGCATCTTCCAGCAATTCCGTTTCCACATCCAACGACTGCAACTCCATAACACCGAATTGGGTAATCATGGCTACATCGGCAGCGTCTCGGCCGTGGCCAATTTCAATA
>JBBRDE010000244.1:0-8749 GCA_038204185.1 Cytophagales bacterium | reverse complement strand
GGAATCTGGTACTCGGCGTACATGTTGGATTGCAGGATGCGACGGATATCGGTCGCGTAACCACCCAGCTTCTTGTTATTGTAGGCCCAGTTGGTTTCGTTGTGCTTGATGTCGTTCAAGTATTCGGGATTGTCGTTGGCGTACGGACGCTCGAACGGACGGTTACGCAAAATCGCGAAACGGGGCAAAAAATAATCGTCACCGCCGGGGATGCCGGGGTTGTCCTGCACCTTAATCTGACCGCTGATTTGGATACCGACTTTCAAGTTGTTGGTAATGTTGGCATCCACGTTGCTTTGCAAGTTGCTGCGCTCGAAAGTGAACTCCCGTCCCAGGTTAGCAAACTGCTTCAGTCGGGTTCCCGACACGTAGTATTTGATCTTCTCCGAGCCGCCCGTCATATTGAGGTTAACCGAGGTCAAAGGCCCGTTGGGCTGCACGATAAAGTCCTTCCAATTGAAGCTCTGGTAGCCGGGTTCGGTACCCTGCTTATATTTTTCTAATTCAGCAGGGGTTAGTGAGGTAGTACCGCTTTGGTTGATCTGCGCTTCTGCGCGTCCCAACTGCCATTGGTACGAATCATTGACAACATTCGGGAAACGCGACCAGTTCTGCCAGCCCGTGTAGGCGTCGAGACTCACTGTGTTTTTACCCGATTTACCGCGTTTGGTTGTCACCACTACGACACCATTGGCCGCTCGTACCCCATAGATAGCCGCCGAGGCATCTTTCAGAATAGCAAGGCTCTCGATATCGTTGGGAGACAGGTTGTTGAATTGTGTTTCGTCTTGCTGGATTCCGTCTATTACGTACAGCGGGCTACCCATGTTCCGAATCTGCACCCTGGCGTTGGCACCTGGCCTCCCATCAGGCATACGAAAAGTTACGCCGGGGATCTTACCCGCCAAGCCTGAACTCACGGTCGATCCGCCGTGTACGCGTTCGAGATCTTTGCTGGTTATAATGGAGATTGCTCCCGTCAGTGATTCTTTTTTCTGGGTACCATAGCCTACTACCACCACCTCCTCGAGGGCTTTGGTGTCTACCTCCAAAGTGACACTGACGTTGGTTTGACCGGCAGAAACTACCACTTCTTTGGAAATAAAACCCACAAAGGAAAAAACCAGAGTGGCAGAACCATCCGGTGCATTGATCGAAAACTTACCGGCTGCGTCGGTGTTGGCACCGGTTTGGGTGCCTTTCAGAATCACACTAACCCCGGGAAGTCCTGTGCCGGACTCTTCAGTGACTGTGCCTGAAATGGTACGGTCTACTGCGCTCATAATACCTGTTGGCCGCAAAGCTGTGGTGGGGTCCAATGGCGCGGCATGAGCCCACGACAGCCCTGCCAGGCAGCAGACCAGTGAGCCTAACTTAACTGCCTTCCGCACCAGGGCGGGTAGGAAGCCATCCATTTGTCGAATTTTTCTCATAGAATACTTGAATTGGTTGGTTGTAGGGATATGTCAGGTGGGATACACCTCTAATTGTGCTGATCTGAATTCCTGTTTTTTTCACATTTGGATAGTAGTTAAGGGTTAGTAAGACTCTTATTCAGTGATAAGCAATAATTAATCTTGTATATTTTACTTTATACTAGTGGGAAGAGGCGCTAATAAGGATTGCTGCACAAAGGATTAAAATTCCGTTTTACGAAAATTCCGGTTTTTCACCTACTCCATTCTTCACTGGACGTGGGAGGTTTTTAAATAACTCAATCCTGTTCCTGATTCATGAATTCTTCTACGACCCCCCACATTTTATCCCGTTGCTGTTTACTGGGCGGGTGCCGACCTGTGTCCACCGCCAGCAGAATTACGTAATTTCTTGCTTGTTCCAGCATTTGTGTTTTCTGGGGGAAATCCTGCATAAACTGCTTCCAGCGGGTATCGTTTTTCTCGTTTGGATGCAATACCCAGGCTATGAAATCATCATGCTGGATCAACTCGGTTAGGGTATACGGATAGGGTTTCATTGCCAGCGGTAACGATATAGGATTGATCGCACAAGTATACAGAGCACGAGAATAAGAAAACAACCCCTTTAAAGTGTAATTTTTTATAAAAAAATTACATAGAGACAAAAAAAATAGTGGGAGCGCTATTTTCAGTAGTTCAGACACATCCTCTGAATCAGGTCAGACTCTCCGGGAGTTGGCCGGGCCGAATTTGGCGCAGAGTGCATAGGGCTTTATAAATGAAATTTCGCACCGACTTTTCACTCACGCCCATGATAATGGCCGATTCAGAAATACTAAACTCTTCGAAGTAGCGAAGCGTAATGGCTTCCCCCTGACGGCTGGGCAACTGAGCCACTGAACTGTAAAGCCAGCCCGTGAGCTGTTGCTGGATTTCTTGTTCAATCAGGTCGGATTCGAAACTACGGGTGGTTGGGATTGAGGCATGTTCCCGGATTTCTGTAATTTCCCGGGAGACTGGAAAGCTGAGCTGCGCGCGGTGAATCCGGCGGCGCAAGGCCCGGAAAAGATAAAATTTAACGGAGGTCACCTCGGGCGTGAGGGTTTTTCGGAGTCGCCAAACATCTATAAAAACGTCCTGTACGGCGTCCTCCACTAGGTTGGTATTACCCGACAGCTTGAAGCCATAGCTATAAAGCGTAGCGTGGTACCGGTCGAATAGCGCCGTGAAACTCGACTCACAGCCTTGTCTGATCAGAAGCCACAACATCTGATCAGAGCCCTTTTCTACTTTCATTGACCTAGAACAAATTCTTTATCAGGCTAAATTATTACATGAAGCTAACAATATAATGTTTAAGTACCATATTACTCAAAGTGCCGATTTTTGATAAGGACAAAATAGACCATTGTGAATAAGGAATGGACATAAGTACGTATTCAAATTTAAGTAGTTAGGAATCCGAAGTGTTGTTAGTTGAAGGACTGCGAGAAAGCGATAATGCCTAGTACCATAAAGATAGCCCTTCGAGTGAGTAGCAGACTCACCCGAAGGGCATGGCGTATTTTGATAGTATTAATTAGAAGTTGTCGCGGTCATTGTCTTTAAAGCCGCCCTTGCGGTCAGAATCACGGTCTGGCCGATCCCATTTTTTCTCCCCCGGTCGGTTGGGGGAACGGCTGGACTGGTCACGGCGCTGATAGTCGCCACCCCCTCCACCTCCGGAACGGAAACCACCTCCTCCTCCGCCAGGACGACTACCCCCTGGGCGCGGACCTGTGCGTTCGGTTTTTTGGGACTCGTTGACCACCAACTCTCGCCCCATCACTTCCTGGCCGTTAATGTTAGAAATGGCATCCTTGGCTTGCGCGTCATCCGGCATTTCCACAAAGCCGAAACCTTTGCTTTGGCGCGTCATTTTGTCAATGATAATCTTCGCGGAAGACACCTCCCCGTATTTTTCGAAGATTTCGCGCAATTCTTCTTCCTTCATTTTAAAGGGAAGGCTCCCTACGTAAATGTCCATTGTTTCAATTGGTTTGTTTTTTTTCTAAATGTACACTTTTTGACTAAATACAAACACACGATAAAAATTATTTTACCAATAAAGCCATGTCACAACATGAGAAAAATGAGTTAGCCCTTCTGGAAATAGCCTTAGCTTTGTTCTTTCAGATGTACCATTTTAAAAATAATCCTAATCAGTATGAAGTATACGCTACTGTGTATTGCATTTCTATTTTTTCACACGGAGCTTCTGTCTCAGAAGAAATCCCGGAATTCAAAACCCCAGAACGTTGAGACAGCCAATACAGGAATGACACCGCTCGACACGACTCTGAAAGCATTGAAATGGCGAAATATCGGGCCCTTTCGGGGCGGGCGCTCCGTAACTTCCTCGGGCGTAATGGGCGATCCACTGACCTATTATATGGGTACAACCGGAGGTGGACTTTGGAAAACGAGCGATGCGGGAGTTTCCTGGACAAACATCTCGGATGGGTATTTCAAAACAGGTTCGGTCGGCGCGGTAGCTGTGGCAGAGTCTGACCCCAATGTACTGTACGTCGGGATGGGCGAACACGCCCCGCGGGGGGTGATGACCTCCTACGGCGATGGGGTATATAAATCAACGGATGCCGGTAAAACCTGGGTAAAAATAGGGCTGGATAATACCCGCCACATCGCCATGATTCGCATCCATCCCCAAAATCCTGATGTGGTGTATGTGGCTGCTCAGGGAGCGCTACATGGGCCTACCCAAGAAAGGGGAGTATACAAATCGGAGGATGGGGGAAAAACCTGGAAAATGGTTTTGTACGTCGATGAAAACTCAGGATGTGCCGATCTAAGCATGGACATGACTAACCCCAGAATTCTCTACGCGGCTCTGTGGGACCATCGTCGCCTACCCTGGCAAATGGTCAGTGGAGGGAAGGGAAGTGGTTTGTATAAATCAACCGATGCGGGTGCTACCTGGACCAAACTCCATAAAGGACTACCCCAGGAAATGGGTAAAATGGGTATCTCGGTTTCCAGGGCCAACCCCGAGCGCGTTTTTGCGGTCATCGAGTCCGATACTGAAAAGGAAAAGGGGGGAGTTTTTCGGTCTGATGATGCAGGTAAGAGCTGGGAGCGAGTCAGTAAGGATCACCGCACCGTGCAGCGGGCCTGGTACTACACCGAAATTTTTGCTGATCCCAGGGATGAAAATACGGTATACGTGCTGAATTCACCTGCCCTGAAATCCATCGATGGGGGTAAAACCTTCAGTAGTGTGTTTTCCAATACCCATGGCGACCATCATGATCTCTGGATCAATCCAAAAAATAATAAAAATCTGGTCCTGTCCAATGACGGCGGTGCGGCCGTGAGTTTCAACGGAGGGGATTCGTTCTCGCCGCAGGATGGAATGCCCACGGCCCAGTTTTATCGGCTGAGTGTCGACAATGTGTTTCCGTACCGTATCTACACCGGTCAGCAGGACAACTCATCGGTAATGATCAGTAGCCGCAATACCACCGGAGGCAGCATCACAGTACGAGAGTGGGAGCCCTCGGCCGGTGGTGAAAGTGCTTTCATCGCATTTGATCCTGATGCTCCCCAATACGTCATGGGGGGGAGTTACCAGGGTACCATCGAACTGCTAAATCTTGAAACGAAGGAAGGCAAAGGGGTAATGGTGTCGCCCATCCAGTACCAGTCCGTCCCAGCCAGGGAAATGAAGTATCGGTTCAACTGGAACGCCCCCATCATTTATTCCCAACGCGAAAAAGCATTTTACCACGCGGGCAACAAGGTTTTGAAGACGACCGATCTGGGCAAAACCTGGACGGCCATTTCACCGGACCTGACTCGCGCCGATACCGCCAAGCTAGGCCTGGGGGGCGCACCCTACACCAACGAAGGCGCCGGTGGCGAAAATTACGGGACGATTTCCTACTTGATGGAGTCGCCCAAGGAAGCGGGTATTTTCTGGGCGGGTAGCGACGATGGGCTGGTTCATGTGACCCGCGACAACGGCCAAAGCTGGACCAACGTGACCCCGAAAGGATTGGAAGAAACATTGATTAACTCCATTGAGGTTTCTCCCCACGACAAGGCCACTGCGTACCTGGCCACAACACGCTATAAGTTTAACGATTTCGCGCCAGGTCTTTATAAAACTACTGACTACGGTAAGTCCTGGAATAAAATAAATAAGGGCATCCCGGAGGGTGCCTACACACGGGTGGTGCGAGAGGATGACCAGAGGAAGGATTTGCTGTACGCCGGTACCGAAACCGGCATGTACCTTTCGTATGATGGAGGAAACCAGTGGCAGCCCTTCCAGTCGAACCTCCCTGTAACGCCCATCACCGATTTGAAGGTACATCAGCACGACTTGATTGCCGCTACGATGGGGCGCTCACTCTGGATACTCGATGACCTTGCTCCCATCCGGCAGCACCGGGAGGCCATGGGGGCGGATAGTCTGTGGTTGTATGCGCCAGAGGACACCTATCGTGTGTCGGGACGGAGTACTCTGGACAAAGTGGCCGACGAAGCAGATAATCCCAGGTCAGGTAACAGCACCTCCGTGGGCGAAAATCCTTCCACAGGTGTGGTGCTGTACTACCAGCTTCCTGTCAGGCCTGATACCAGTTCGGCCTTACAGTTGGAAATAAGGGATGCGGGCGGAAAAGTTATCCGCACCTTTAGCAGCAAGGCAGATGACGGATTTGTGAAGTATCCCGGCGGCCCCAAAGCCGACGACCTGCTGCTGACCAGAGGTGGTACGAATCGATTCGTTTGGAATCTACGGGCCGAAACGTTGCCAGGGGTACCCAAGGTGTTTATCGAAGGAAGTTACGATGGTCATAAAGTAGCTCCCGGGCGTTATGAAGTGCGATTGACTTATCTGAAAAGCACCAAATCGGTTTCATTCAACATTTTGCCCGATCCGCGAATCAAGGCCACAGAGGCCGAGTACCGGGAGCAGGAACGAATTCTGACCAGGGTGGAGGAAAAAATAACGGATATTCATGAATCAGTGCTGGACATGCGGAAGGCCTGCAAGCAGCTGACTGAACTGGCTGATTTGCTAAAAGAGAAACCGGCCCAAAAAGCGGTGGCCGATACCGCCAAAGCTCTGGCAAAGACTATGAAAACCTGGGAAGAAAAACTGGTACAGAATAAGTCGGAGTCAAACGATGATGTGATCAATTTTTTGAATATGCTCAGTGCCGACTACATTTTCGTGCGGGGTGAACTGGATTCCAATACCCCGTCGATCACCAACGGGCAAACCCAGCGCCTGGCGGAATTGGACGCCCAGTGGACCACCCTGAAAGCTGAAAAGCAGGGACTGATTCAACAAATTGCCGCCTTCAATACCTTGTGTCGGGAAAAAGGAATCGAGAAGATTACGCTACCCTGATTAATTTTGACGGGGTCGCCCGTGAGATGGGTGAATGTCGGAATCAGTGAATATTTTGAAAAGTCAGGCCAGATTAGTAATCAGGGTAATGGGGTTTAATCAAATCCTTCAATCGCTAACCAACTCGCTTTGACATTCACTCATTCACAATTGAATCGTTCCGCGCAGCCCTAGTTCCACTACTTCCATGTCTTTAATTTTTCCGCGGTCCAGAGTGAAGCGGAGTAAGGTTCGCATTTTATGAAACCCCTCCTTCCCCGCCGCGCCGGGGTTAATGTAGAGCATATTGTTCAGCGCGGGATCGCGCATAACGCGTAGAATGTGCGAATGTCCGCATACAAAAATATTGGGTGTTTGGGTGAGTAAAGCGGGGCGAACCACCAGGTTGTAGCGCGGTGGAGCGCCGCCGATGTGCGTTATCCAGACGTGAAAGCCTTCCAGTTCAAAATGGAGGTTTTCTGTCGAACGGAGTTGAATGGGGCGTCCGTCGATATTGCCATACACCACGCGCAGGGGTTTGAAAGCTTCCAGTTGGTCCAGAATTTTCACCGAACCCACATCCCCGGCGTGCCATATTTCGTCGCATTCTTCAAAATGCTGGAAAACGGCTTCGTCGAGGTAAGAGTGAGTATCTGAAATAAGTCCGATCCTTTTCATGCTACAATAGTATCAACAATCAACCGAAATACTCATGCCTCTACATACTAAAATTGCCGGCATCGGCTTCTATGTTCCCGAGCAGGTAGTCACCAACGATGACCTGGCGCAGGTAATGGAGACGTCGGACGCCTGGATTCAGGAACGCACGGGCATCCGCGAACGCCGCTATGCCAAAAAGCACAAAGAAACCACCACGACCATGGCCGCCCGCGCGGCCGAAATTGCGATCGGACGGGCGGGGATCGGAAAAGAAGAGGTGGATTTTATCATCTTCGCTACCCTGAGTCCCGACTACTATTTTCCCGGTTGCGGAGTACTGCTGCAACGCGAACTCGGTATTACCAAAACCGAAATAGGCGCTTTAGATATTCGCAATCAGTGTACGGGTTTTGTGTATGGTCTTTCAATCGCCGACCAGTTTGTGAAGTCAGGTATGTACAAAAACATATTGCTGGTAGGAGCCGAAATGCACTCGATGGGCATGGAGTTCGACACGCGCGGCCGGAACGTAACGGTAATTTTTGGCGACGGCGCCGGGGCGGTGATTTTGCAACCTACCGAAGTGGAAGGGCAGGGGGTCCTCACCACACATTTACACTCCGATGGTACCCACGCCGAGCAGCTGGCGGTGCTGAGTCCGGGTAGTCACGGTGGTTACCACCTGGCCGAAGCGGATTTTGCCTACCCAGATACCGAATTCGGAGAGATATTCGTCTACCCCGACCTGCTTGAAACCAAAAGCTACTATCCCGCGATGGACGGGCAATTGGTATTCAAAAATGCCATCGTGAAGTTTCCCGAGGTAATCCGGGAAGCTTTAACAAAAACCAACCTGCAGGCCAGTGACATCGACATGCTTATTCCGCACCAGGCCAATCTGCGCATCAGCCAGTATGTACAGGGTAAACTGGGCCTGCGCGACGATCAGGTATGGAACAATATCCAGAAATATGGCAATACCACGGCAGCTTCTATTCCCATAGCACTCTGTGAAGCCTGGGAAGCCGGAAAAATCAAGGAAGGGGACCTGGTGTGTCTGGCTGCTTTTGGCAGTGGTTTTACCTGGGGCTCGGCACTGATTCGGTGGTAGGGGCAGAATTGGTAAGGCTTGTAAAGGTGGGAACGATTTAGACGTTCCCACCTTTTTTTATGTCACGGTCCAGTAGGTAAATATATTTTATATAATGCTACAGGGCTTTCTTATAAAAATGGCTGGGAGCCAGCAGTACTTCAATTTACCAGCAGTATTTCA
>JBBRDE010000243.1:0-8766 GCA_038204185.1 Cytophagales bacterium | reverse complement strand
GCATTAGGCTTCCGCAGATTTTTACCAAAAGATTGAAACAGTTTAAGAATAGTATTTATCACAGTACGGGCTGCCCCGTCATCATTCATCACTCAAAAAATGTCACTGTTAACTCCTGCCATTGGCCTCATATTCTGGATGTTGGTAGTATTTTTACTGCTGGTATTCATTCTTCGCAAATTTGCCTGGAAACCTATCATCGACGGGCTCAATGACCGCGAACGCGAAATTCAGAGCGCCCTCGACCTGGCCGAAGAAACCCGGGCCGAAATGGCTAAAATGAAGTCAGACAACGAAAAATTGATCGCCGAGGCCAATGCCGCCCGTGACAAGATCATTCGCGACGCCAAGGAAGCGTCGGATCGAATGGTTCTGGAAGCTAAGGATAAAGCCATTGCAGAAGGCCAGCGAATGATCGACAGCGCGCGCGAAACCATTCACAACGAACAACACGCCGCGATCGCTAAAATGAAGGAAGAAGTAGCCACGCTTTCGCTGAAAATTGCCGAAAAGGTACTTCACCGGGAATTGAGCGATCGTTCGTCGCAGGAAAAGCTGATCGCCGAACTGGCCTCGACGGCGCGTTTGAACTAAAATTGGCCGTAGGCCAGAATTGAATCGGTACTTTATATTCGAGGTAAAGATTCATTTTCAATTCTCCATTAACAATTTTCCATTAACAAAATGTCAGTAGGAACCGTAGCTTCCCGATATGCCAAGTCACTCATCGAGTTAGCTGAGCAAAAAAAAGTGGTGGAAGAGGTATATCAGGATATGCTTTTATTCAACAGTATTGCTGCCGCTAATCGAGGGTTAATGCTAGCTCTGAAAAGCCCTGTGGTGCGTCACGAAAAGAAACTGGCGATCCTGAAAGCGATATTCAAGGATAAAGTCAACCCGGTTTCGTATTCAATTTTTGAAATCATTACCCGTAAAAACAGGGAATCCATTCTGGATTCTATCGCGGCTGAATTCATCACGCAATACAATACGTATAAGGGAATCCAAAAAGCCCTGGTGACCACAAGTGTTCCCTTAAACGCAACGTTACGGGCGAAATTCAACACGATCGTAGCCGAAGCTACCGGCCGTACCGTCGAACTGGAAGAGAAGGTAGATGAGAAACTCATCGGTGGGTATATCCTGCGCGTGGGTGACCGTCAGATCGACGCCTCCCTCAAAAGTCGCCTCAATGAGTTGAAGCTGGAATTGCTGGACTAAGATTTTACTTTTTATCTGTATATTTTGGTAAGACTTCGCTGCTTTGCGGCGAAGTCTTTTTATTTTGGGTGTAGGTAGCTAGTATCAAAGAAAATGAACATCCTCGAAGAAACTCGCAAAGTGGACATCGTGCAGGTGGTGCAGGATTTGGGATTAAAAATCCAGGAGCACCGCAAAACCCTTTGTCCTTTCCACGATGAAAAAACGCCTTCCCTATATCTGTATCCCAACTCCAACACCTACTACTGCTTCGGCTGCGGGCGCCATGGTGATGTGATCCATTTTTACGCGGGCTTCACCCAACTGGAATACAAGCAGGCCATGCATGAGTTGGCTTTTCATTACGTGCCGGGCTACATACGGAAAGGAGCTGCGCCCCCTGCCCGCATTGCTCCACCCCGCCCCGAAACACCCGCTGACCAGCTACCCAATACGAAAGAGTATGCCTACGAAGCTTTGCATACCGAAATTTATGAATCATTAAAGATATACTGCGAATCGCTGGACGACACCGAGATTTCAATCCAGGGGATGAGGTACCTCCACGAACGGGGCTTTACGGACTACACCTTGCGTACTTTCGGGATTTTCATAGTCAAGGATTACCATACGGCCAATTACTTTCTACGCTCCCGCTACCCCACGGCGGACCTGCGGGCCTGTGGGTTATACAACGAAAAAGACAATCTGGTTTTCTACAAACACGCCATTGTCATCCCCTATTTCCAGAAAGAACGCATCATCTTCCTCCAAGGCCGGATTATCGGCTCACCCGTTGACCGCACCCCCCGCTACCAGTTCCTGAGCGGGGTACCTATTCCTTTGTTTAACAGTGATATGCTACCCAAAGTACGTACCGGAAAAGTGGTATATCTTACCGAAGGGGCCTTCGACTGCATGACGCTGGTGCAGCAGGGATTACCCGCTGTGAGCCTGGGTAGCGTGACCCTATTCAAGAAAGAATGGGCCAAATTGTTTCGGCGGTTCGAGCTATGCTTTTGGTTCGACAATGATGCCGCCGGACAAAATGCGGCCAAAGCCTACCATACAATTTTCGAGGAGGCAGGTCTGAGTACCCACGAGCGCAGCGTCAAGGAAGGTTTTAAGGATGTGAATGAGTACTTTACCAAGCGAGAGAAGGATGGAGGATGGAGGAATGATGAGTGATGAATTGAGTGGTCCCAGAATTCTCCAAATCAAGAATTCTTCATTTTCAACTTTAAATTTTCCACTCAATACTGCCACTTGGGTGAATCGATCAGCGGTTGCCAGTCGTAGTGGGGTTCGTAGTGATTCCAAATCAGGCGCGAGAGGGTACGCAACAGCACGTAGCCCTCATTATCGGGTTGCCAGCGCTCGTCAGCCTGGTTTTTGGTGGTGATGCAAAAGACGTACTCGCCGTGCGGCGCATAAACCAGTACCACTTCCGATTTCGCTTGGTTTACGGCGCCGTTCTTGGCAATCACCTGAATCGTGGGTGGAATTTGTGAAAGTGCCTGGGCATCCCAGAATTGCCTTCCCAACAGCCGGTACATCCGTTCACTAGCCGCCGGACTGACAGCATTTCCCGTCCGAATCATCACCAGAAGCTTCGCCATTTCACGGGGCGTAGTTTGTCCCCAGCCGTAGGTTTTCTGGGCTTCCTGCCGTTCGGGCGTACGGGAGTTGACGCGCGTGTTTTTGAAACCCTGCTGTTCCAACCACTCATTAATAAAGGTACCTCCACCCGCCAAAGCCTGTACCCACAAGCTACCCGTATTGTCCGAGAGCGTTTCCATCAGCATCAGCACGTAACTCAGGGGAATTTGGGCACTGTCGCGCAGCGAACCTACCACACCATCGTCATAGTGCAGCGAATCGCGGTAGGTAAGTATCTGGTCGTATTTCAGTTCGCCTTTTTCTAGCTTGTCAAACACCCCACACAGGATGGGTACCTTGATCATGCTAGCCGTCGGGAACAGCGTATCGGCGTTAATTTCAACGGTGCGTTTGGTACGTAGATTCTGAATATAAACACCAACCTCACCCTTAAAACCTTTAATAGCTTGGGCTACCTGACGGGTTAGTTCCTTATCCGTACGGGTAGTACCGATAGCCACCGATTGCGCGTGCAATTCCAAAAACAGTAACATGCTGATTATCAACAAAAAATAGCGATTTCTCATAGATTTATTACTCCTGAACGAGGTTAAAAATAGAATTTCACGCTTTTGTAAAGTGAGGGGTATACATTCATTCTTTTAAGACAGTCCGTGAACCTCCTACCAATCAACCTATTTTTACCCAAATTCTCAAAATGATTTGTATGAAAAGAGTTCTGATTCTTTTTCTTGTCTGTTTAAATACCTTTGCTTTCGCCCAAAATCAGCCGCCCCAGCGCTGGTCGATAGCGCAGGCCGACACCTGGTACGCCAAGCAGCCGTGGCTATTCGGCTCCAATTTCACTCCTGCCAGCGCGATCAACCAACTGGAAATGTTCCAGCCTGAGACTTTCAATCCTAAGGAAATTGACAAAGAACTGGGCTGGGCCGAAAATTTGGGTGCCAATACCGCCCGCGTGTACCTCCACGACCTGCTGTGGCAGGATTCCACAGGCTTCACCAAGCGGCTGGATCAGTTTCTGGACATCTGCGCCAAGCACAAAATCAAACCCATTCTCGTGCTTTTCGACTCCTGCTGGGACCCGTTCCCCAAGCTGGGCAAGCAGCATGAACCTACCCCCGGTATTCACAATTCTGGCTGGCTGCAAAGTCCCGGTGCAGCTGCGCTCACCGACGTATCGGAGTACCCCCGCCTGAAAGCCTACGTGCAGGGCGTCGTGCGGACATTCGGCAAAGACCCGCGCATCCTGATGTGGGACGTGTGGAACGAACCAGACAATACCAACGACAGCAGTTATGGGCGTAACAATTTGAAACAGGAGCCCGAGCGCAAGCGGGAAATTGTCACGCACTTACTCGACGATGTGTTCCAGTGGGCTCGGGCCGTGAGCCCAACGCAGCCCTTATCGTCAGGTACGTGGATTTTCAGTAAAAATCGGGACGTGAGTGACCCAAAGAATTGGAGCGCCATCGAGAAGGTGCAATACGAAAATTCCGACATACTGACCTTCCATCACTATGCCGATGCGGCCTCATTTGAGGAAGTCATCAAGCAATTGAAGACACAGGACCGTCCGATGATTTGCACTGAGTTTATGGCGCGGGGCAATAACAGTCTGTTCCAAACGCACCTACCTATTGCCAAAAAATACAATGTTGGAATGGTGAACTGGGGTTTCGTAGCCGGTAAAACCCAAACCTACCTACCCTGGGATAGCTGGCAGAATCCCTACGTCAATGGTCGCGAACCGAAGATCTGGTTTCATGAAATTCTGAAAGCCGATGGTACCCCCATCGATCCCGCCGAAACGGCCGCGATTAAGAAGGCGACGGGAAAGTAAAGAAAAAGGAGGAAAGGAGGAAGGTATAACAAGGATATACTCTACATCCTCTTTGATCCTTTTCCCTTTCCTCCATTATTATATCTCCCGCTCAAAGTAAAGTACCCCTTCGTGCGGATTTTTGTTATAGGGGGTAGTTTCCCGAAAGCCGTAGGATTCGTACAATTTCACCGCCCAGGGCATCTTATAGCCGATTGTGTCCAGCTTCATAACGGTGTAGCCAAGACTGCGAGCGCATTCGATGGATTTTTCCATAATGGCTTTCCCAATACCCAAACCCCGGTACACCGGTCTCAGGTACATCCGTTTCAGTTCGCAGGTAGTGTCGTTTTCAATCCTTCGCAAAGCGGCACACCCGACGAAGGTACCCTCGGCCTGAACCAGAAAGAGCCGCCCGGTGGGCGGCCCGTACATGGTAGGCAGGATCGTGAGTTCGTGGTCTACGTTCTGGAAATTCAGGTCAAAATCCAGCGAGCCAATGTATTCGTTAAAAAGTCCGACGGCGGCTTTGAACTGCTCGTCCGTCGAGGCTTCGACAAGTTTCCACTCCATGATTTTTCCCTAGCGAATCCAACTGAATTCGTACTGTAACTCGGGAACCTTGGTGCGGTCGGCGATGCGGCGTAAACGGGCGGGCAGAGCCATCAGATAATCCCGTGCCTTTTCGGCTTTTTCGTTCAGATCCCGAACATGGTCGATTTTCCAGTCTGCCAGCAAGGAGTCCAAAATGTCGATGTAGTCGTTGGTGGTGTACACGCCTAGCCGCTGGGCGGCATCGGAGAAGTGCGAGAAAGTCTGGCCCATTTTGACCCCCGTTTCACGCAGAAAGTGGGCAGGCATCACGATCTTCTTCTTCATCATATCCTCAAAGGCCAGCATCATTTCCGATGGATCTACCTCAAAAATCCGGGTTACGAATTCTTTGTAGGCTTTGGCATGACGCATTTCGTCGGAGGCGATTACGCCGCAGATTTTCGAGAGATGCGGATTGCCAAACTGCTTGGACAGGGTAGCCGTGCGGCGGTGCGACACATTGGTGGCCAATTCCTGAAAGGAGGTATAGACAAAATTCCGGTAAGGATCGCGGCCCGTGCCAATGTCAAATCCATCGGCAATCAGGTACTGGGTAGAAACCTCCATGGCTCGCATATTCACGCGTCCCGAGAGGTAGAGGTACTTGTTGAGCAGGTCGCCGTGGCGGTTTTCTTCGGCGGTCCACATCCTTACCCATTGCGCCCAGCCGTGGGGCTCGTGTACCTGGTCAACGCCTACTACATCCATCAGCCACGATTCGTAGGTAGGTAGGGCTTCCTCGGTAATGGTGTCGCCAATCAGCACGGCCATGTAGTCATAGGGTAGTTCGCGACAGCTTTCCTGTAATAATTTTACGTCGTTGATAAAGGACTCCTGTCCCGAGTCGGGCAGGAAGTCCGAGGGTTGCCAGTTTTGATCGATCGGTTTAAGATATTCGTCCAGCAGCGAGTCCAGTTTCTGACCAACAAACTGCATGACTTCGATGCGGGGGGCACTTAGTTCGGTTTGCATGATGAATGAATTTATAGTACTTTTTACAAAGGTCGGGATAATGGATTAAGATACGTAATAATTGCAGAATTTCGCAATCTACTTCCATTTGCTGTAATTTGGCCGAAAAAAACACTTCTGTGAAAAAAATTCTCGACTATATTCTAAGCTGTGTGTATCTCCTGTTTTTCGGGGTGATGCTGCTTATTTTCCACGTGGTCCAGGTGGTAGTCTATACCCTATTTGGTAAAGAAGCTCATAAGAAAACGGTGATCTGGTTTAATTTCTGCCTCGTTCATGGCTGGTACCTTACCGGTAGCCACGTTCATTTCAAAAATCGCACCGAATTACCCGGGAATCGTCCGATTATTTTTGTGGCCAACCATCAGAGCATGTTCGATATCCCCGGCCTGATCTGGTTCCTGCGTAAGTATTACCCGCTTTTCGTGTCCAAGATTGAACTGGCAAAAGGCATTCCAGGCATTTCTTATAACCTACGGGTGGGTGGAGCCGCCCTCATCAATCGCAAAGATGGCAAACAGGCCGTGGTGGAAATTGCCAAACTAGGAAAGCGCATTCAGGATACTAAAGGTTCGGCGGCTATTTTCCCGGAAGGTACCCGCTCCTCCTCCGGCACCATGAAACCCTTCGCCGCCGGGGGGCTCATGGCGCTGCTCAAAAAAGCCCCCGACGCGCTGGTCGTCCCCGTAGCGATTCAGGGTACCGGGACCTTCAATCCCAAGGGGCTTTTTCCCCTTACTTCGTTTACCCGCATGTCGTGGACGGTACTACCCGGCATCGAGCCCACCGGGAAAACACCCGATGAAATCGCCCAGGTGGTGCAGGCGGCAATACTTTCTGAGTTGAAAGTTGAAAGTTGAAAGTTGAAAGTTGAAAGTTTTAAAAAATGGGCTTTGGTTCGATCTACCCATTTCCCTGAAAAACCTTATGGTTTTGCCCCGTGAGCACTTTGCTACTGCTGTCGGCCCCTCGTTAACATTCATTAACAGATGCGCTTTTAAACCACTTCCCTATCAGGCTCTCTAACCCTCGTAACCCAAAAAATTAGAGGGAGCCATGAAAAAACAAATCGCCGTCGCCGCTTTAATCCTCTTTCTGACGGGCAGTGCCTTTGCGCAGGGATCGGGCCGTTATGACAAGGGGCCACGTTCCCATCATAATGATCGCCGCCACGAGTCCGGACGCCAGGAGGCACGCCTGCCTGCCAATGATCGTCAGGAAGCACAGATGCTTAATGATTTACAGCGTGAAGCCCGCACCCGTATCGGCGACGGGATCGCCCAGGGCACCCTGACTACCCATGAGGCCATTCGCTTGCTGAATGAATACGAGCGCATTAATGCCAAAGAACGTCGTTACCTGGCCAACCGGGACCTCACCCGTCGCGAAACGCGCGAACTGAGCAACGATTTGAAAAAACTTATCAAAGGAATCCGGTATGAGAAATACGATTCCAAAAAAGAGCGCAACCGAGTCGCTCAACGGAGATATTAAAGACCATAGTTAGTTGAAGGTTTAGGGTAGTTGGAAAGGGTACTTCATCTTGAGGTATCCTTTTTTGTGTAGCTACCCTCTGCTTTAACACTTATCTCCTTCCCTTCTGACCATTTTATAATGCGTTCTTTGAAATCCTTCCCGCTCATAAAAGCGATGAGTATCCATCCGAACTTGATTGGTGGTAACTTCCAGTTGATCGCTCCCTCGCTGCCGGGCAAACACAACGATTGCTTCAACTAATTGCTGGCCGACGCCCTGCGAACGGAATTCGGGATTCACGTACATTTCTTGTATTTCCCCTACGGGCGCCGCATGATGTAGAAGTTGTTGAACATGGCAACTGGCCATACCAACGGGTTGGCCGTCTAGCTCAGCAAGGAGGTAAGTTATATATTTGTTTTCCATATTTTTCTGGAAAACTTCCGTAAAGCGTTGCTTATCAAGCTTTTCATTTTCCAGATCACATAGCATTGCGTACAGGACTTCAACATCCGTGGAGTCAGCACTGCGGATAAGCAGTTCCATGTCAGTAGGCTTGTAATTCGTTCGATTCATGCACAATGACACCGGTCTGTTCCCGGCAGGCGCAGGCCATCATGGCACGGGCTACCTTCGCCGAGTCGATGGCCCGGTACTTTTGGAGCGGCCCTACCATAATGGGCTTAAAAATTCGCATCAAGGTTTCCCCTATTTTTTCGCCCATTCTTTGTTCCTCACGATTGCCCAGCAACAGGGAAGGGCGAAAAATATGCAGGCTGTCGAATCCCACCAAGCGCAGGGTTTCTTCTACTTCACCCTTAACGCGATTATAAAAAAAGGAGGACTTCGGATCGGCCCCCATCGAACTCACGATCAGGTACTGCGTAGCCCCATTCTGCCGGGCAAAGCGGGCCGTTTGTACGGGGTATTCATAATCTACGGCGTAGAATGCTTCTTTGGAACCCGCCTGTATCATGGTGGTACCCAGGCAACAGAAAACATCGTCGCCTATCACCTGCGTAGCATCCGGCTGGGCAAAGTTATAGCGTGTTTCCACGAGTTTGGGATGCGGATCATTAAGT
>JBBRDE010000242.1:0-8829 GCA_038204185.1 Cytophagales bacterium | reverse complement strand
GGCCGATGATTTGCTGGCTCCGCTCGCGTTGCCACCTTTCCGGCAATCGTCCATGGATGGCTACGCCGTGCATCATGCCGACATTACGCAGGCCGGTACCACGCTGCCCGTCGTGGCCGAGTCGCGGGCGGGCACAGAGGTACCTTTAGTATTGGAACGGGGTACGGCGGTACACATTCTGACGGGCGCCCCTGTGCCTGACGGCGCTACGGCTGTGGTGATGCGGGAAAAAGTAGAGCGCGTGGGCGACAGCGATACCATTCACCTATATCCGGTGATGGACAATGAAAATGTGCGCGCCATCGGTCAGCAAATCAAAAAAGGGGACGTGGCTTTGCCCAAAGGTACCTACCTCACGCCTGGTTCTGTAGGGTTCCTGGCCGGCCTGAATATCACGACCGTAAAAGTGTACCGCAAGCCTAGTGTCGGGATTCTGGTCACAGGTGACGAACTAGTACAGCCTGATACAACCGTAGGCGAGGGTACCCTTCGCTTTGGGCAAATCTACGAATCGAGCTCGTCCATGCTGGCTTCGGTGCTGAGGGCCGAGGGAATCACGGAAATTATGACTCGGTACGTGGCCGACGACGAGGCTGCCACGATAGTCGCCCTGCGTGAACTGGCCGAAGCGAACGACGTGGTACTTTCCACGGGCGGCGTTTCCGTAGGCGATTATGATTTTGTGGGTACCTCTTTGGACGAAATTGGCGTAGAAGAGGTCTTTTACAAAGTCCGGCAGCGCCCCGGTAAACCCCTATACTTCGGGCGAAACGACGATACCTTCATCTTTGCCCTACCCGGCAATCCAGCGGCTACGCTGGTGTGCTATTACCAGTACGTGCTGCCCGCCCTGCGGCTACTTGCGGGACGGAAAGATTGCTTTCTGCCTAACCTAAAACTACCGATTACGCACGCTTTTTCGTTTAAAGGTGAACGCGACGAGTTTTTGAAAGCCACTGCCACCACCACCTCCGTTACCCCGCTCGAAGGCCAGGAGTCGTTTGTGTTACGGTCGTTTGCTATTGCCAATGCGCTTATTTATTTGCCATCTTCCCAGAACTCTGTGCAACCCGGCGATCTGGTGGAGGCACATTTGTTGCCGTTTTTTTGTTAAAAAAATGCTATGACTCTATCTATCTTATATTTTGGCATGATCGCCGAAGCCATCGGGAATCCCGTCGAAACCTGGCACTCTTTGGAGGCGCTGACGGTAGGCGAATTAAAAAATCAGCTATTGGAGAAGTATCCCATGCTGCGCGACCGTAAATTTCAGATAGCTGTAAACCAGCAAATCACCGGCGAAAATTTCCCCATTCCCCCCCTGGCCGAGGTAGCGCTACTGCCGCCTTTTGCCGGAGGGTAGTTCAATTTTGAATGAGTGACCGGGTCGCCGGTGCGAAGAGCGAATGAGAGAATAGTTTTCTAATTCTCTCGATACGTTGCACGGGATAACTTATTCACTCAATCCGACATTCCGACATTATATATGAAAAAAGTATTTGTAGAAGGCCCTATTAGTCCACAATTCGTGGCGGATTCTTTGGCCAAGCACCAATCCAAGACCACGATTGGTGCACATTCCATGTTTCTGGGGCAGATTCGGGCCGATGCCAAGGAAGGCGGCGTAGTGACGGGCATCGAATATTCGGCTTACCCCGAAATGGCCGAAGGGGTTTTTCATCAAATCCGCGAAGCGGCTTTTGAAAAATACGAACTCACCTGCCTACATATCTACCACAGCCTGGGGTTGGTACCTACGGGCGAAATCAGCCTGTTTGTGTTCGTGTCGTCGCCGCACCGCCGCGCTACCTTTGAGGCGCTGGAATTTTTGGTCGAGGAAATCAAAGCAAAAGTCCCGATTTTTGGGAAAGAACTGGTTGGCGAACAAGGCGAGTTTGTCTGGAAGGAGAATCAGTAGGGCAGACGGCTTGTTTTGTTTCTCTATTACAAAAAAATTAATACTCACTATCAGGCATATAGGTTTGTTATGCGGCAAAAAGCCGATAATTAACAGCCGACAGCCAATAGCCACCTATGGTTGACATTACCCACAAAACCAACACATTACGCATCGCTACTGCCCAGGCCGTGGTGCAGGTAAGCAAGCCCGAAACGATCACCGCCATTCGGGAACGCACGGTGCCCAAAGGCGATGTGTTCGAGATGGCCAAAGCCGCCGGACTGCTGGCTGTGAAGAAAACGCCCGATCTGCTGCCCGATTGCCACCCGCTGCCCATTGAGTATACGGGCATTGCCTATCGCATTGAAGATCTGAAGATCGTCATTGAAATGACTGTTAAGACGATTTACAAAACGGGCGTGGAAGTGGAGGCCATGCATGGCGCATCGGTGGTAGCCCTGACGATGTACGACATGCTGAAACCGATCGATAAGGGTGTCGAGATTCACCACATCAAATTGCTGGAAAAGAAAGGCGGCAAGAGTGACCGGAAGGCGAGCATGCCTGAGCTAAAAACTGCCGTAATCGTTTGTTCTGACAGCATTGCCAAAGGACTGGGGGAGGATAAATCGGGCCGGAAAATTATTGATAAGTTGCAACCCTTCGCTATCGAAGTCAGTGATTACAGCATTATTCCCGACGAGAAAAGCCGTATTCAGGAAAAGATAAAGAGTTTGGTTTCGCTGGATTTTCAGCTGATTCTGCTCACGGGCGGTACGGGCCTTTCTCCCCGTGATGTCACGCCCGAAGCAGTAGAAGAACTGCTGGATCGCCCGATTCCCGGCATCGCCGAAGCAGCCCGCAATTACGGCCAGGAAAGGGTACCTACCGCGTTGCTATCGCGGGCGGTAGCGGGATTAATTGAAAATACGCTCGTAATCACGATGCCCGGCAGTATCGGAGGCGTCACGGAATACATGGATGCCCTCTTCCCGCACGTATTGCACGTGTTTGGCGTTATGGATGGGAAAAAGCATTAGAATCGGAGTTTATGAGTGCATGAGTCAGCCTTTTTGATTTTATTGACTTGCCTTCATAAACTCATAAACTCACAAACTCATAGACTCCTCAACTCCCATAATCGACAAGTTCGGCCGCGTTCATACTTACCTCCGCATTTCGTTGACGGACAAGTGCAACCTGCGCTGTAATTATTGTATGCCCCAGGAAGACATGCAGTTCATGCCGTCGGCCTGGCTGATGTCGGCAGAGGAAATACGAACGCTGGCGGGGATTTTTGTGGAGATGGGCGTGCAGAAAATTCGTCTGACGGGGGGCGAACCGCTGGTGCGGAAGGATGTGGGATCCATCATAGAATCACTGGGCGAACTACCCGTTGCGCTGACGCTGACGACCAATGCGGTTTTTATAGAGCAGTACCTCGGTACCTTAAAAAAGGCGGGCGTTCATTCGCTGAATATCAGCCTGGATACCTTGCAGGAAGAGCGTTTCAAAACCATCACCCGGCGCGATCATTTTAGCAAAACCTTAGCTAACATTCACCTGCTCCTGGCCGAAGGATTCAGCGTGAAACTTAACATGGTGGTCATGCGCGACCTGAACGTCGGGGAAGTAAATGACTTCGTAGAACTCACGCGCGATCAGCCCAATCTGCACGTACGCTTTATTGAATTCATGCCCTTCAACGGCAATAAGTGGGATTTTTCGCGGATGGTTTCCTACCAAACTCTGTTGGATACCATCGGCGGACAATTTGAGTTTGAAGCCTTGGTGGGAGAAGCCAACGATACGGCCCGCTGCTTCCGCTTAACCGACGGCGCGGGTACCTTCGGCATCATCAGCACCATTACCAACCATTTCTGCGCGGGTTGCAACCGCATCCGGCTTACGGCCGATGGTAAACTTAAAAACTGCCTGTTCGATACGACCGAAGTGGATCTATTGTCGGCCCTGCGCCGGGGTGAGGATGTGAAGCCTCTTATCCTCAATCACTTCCAGGCTAAGCACTTCGCCCACGGCGGTCACAGCGACTTCACCGATAAAGGCGCAAAAGCTGAGTACGAAACCAACCGTTCGATGATTGCGATCGGGGGGTAGGGAATATATGGAGGAGATGGAAACTCTAAAGCAGTTTACCTTACCTTCGTCTTCAAATACGCCACTAACACTTCCAGGCCCCGGTCGAATTTGTGATGGTTGTTGATGATTACATCGGCTTCCGAGCGGAGGGGCTTAATGTACTTATCGTAAGTAGGGGCCACGTGGTTTTCCCAGCGGTAGAGCACATCCTCGAGGTCGTAGCCGCGCTCGCTGTTGTCGCGCACAATGCGCCGCTTGATCTTAATATGCTCCTTGGCGTCTATAAAAACCTTCAAATCAATCAACCGGGCGACTTCGGGGAAATAGAATATAAAAAGACCCTCCACCACGATAATGGGGGTAGGCGTGAAGGTCAGGATCGTGGGGACAACCAGCGGATTATTGAAGGTATATTCTTTTTGTTGCACTGGTTTTCCCTGCCGTAGTTCGTCGATGTGCTGCGCAAAAAGAAGGTGATTGATTGTCTCCGGTAGGTCGAAGTTCTCCACCCCATTCTCGTCTTTTGGAATTTCGTAAAGAGGGCGGTAATAGTTGTCCTGCGAAATGCGGCAAATCTCGTCCTCGCCGAATGAGCCAAGCAGGTTTTTCATGAAAAAAGTCTTGCCCGAAGCGCTTCCTCCGGTTATTCCCACAATAAAGGGTTTGGTAATAGAATCCATTAGTGATAGGTTAGAACCAATGAGGCTTTCGAAAACTTCATTGGTTTGGAAAATTACGTGTAGGTTGGGTTATGGACAAAACTACTCAATAACAGCTAGCTTGCCAGCCATGCTTTCGGTACCATCTGGAGTTGCGACTAGCACCAGATAAATGCCGCCCCGTGCGCGCCGCCCGGTATAATCCAGTAAGTTCCAAGAAGCCGTTCCCCCTTCTGAACGTGTTTCAAAAACAAGCCTTCCCGCCAGATCGGTGATTTTGACGATAGTACCTTCTACCAGCCCTTTCACCCCCACTACCCCCGCATAACCGGGCCGTACCGGATTTGGAAAAATGGTGACGGTTTGTAAGTCCGTGGCCGGGACTGAGGCATCGGAACGGTACGAAACCATTCCATTTGGAGTATCAATGTACAGCCTACCTTTGGTTTGGTCAAACTTCAAGGCCAGAATCTGGTCGGAAGGGAGGGGACTGTCCTTGCGGGTGAATTGCCGAACCAGCCGGGTACCATCGGGGCTAAACAGGTATAGGCCATTGCGGGTACCTACCCATTTTCGGTCGCCTGGTTCAGTGACGATGGCTGTGTTGTATTCGTTACTTAATAATTTGCGTTGGCCAAAAACAGGAAATGTGGCGTTGACTGCCCCGCCCGACCATATCCCATCGGGCAGAAAATATCCTACCCCCCGGTCGGCGGCGAACCACACAAGGCCGTTGCGATCCAGCGAAAGGCTGTTGACCTGTGAGGTAGGTAGGCCACCGTTGTTGGGCGAAGTCGTAAGGTACCTTTGCTGCGAAGAAGCGGAGCCTTTCACCGAAATCCCCCCTCCCAGATAGCCCGGCAGGCGAATCCACTGCGAGCCATTGCGGTCGACTACAATGGAATCGGTGCGGCTGGTGATCGTCGTGTCGCCCGAGGCGGGACCTAACGAGCGGTAACTTCCCGAAAAATTACTCACTAATCCGGTCTGCCGGTCGGCTATCCAGAGATTGTTGGCGGCATCCAGAATGGCATCCTGTGGTGCCACCAGCTGAGGATCGCGAAAACCCGTAGCCTGATCCTGCGGGTTGAGCGTCACAATGCGATTGTCGAGTGCCGCAACGAGTCGGTCATAAGAAACCCTGAGCGAAACCCGATGACTCGTAGCCGGGTATACCAGTTGCCAGCCATCGTTGTTTTTTCTGAAGATACCCTGTCCGGATACCCCAGCGTAGAGTTTCTCCTGCAATATAGCCATCGAAGTGGCTGCAAAGGGAGCGGGTACCCTCTGCCAGTTCCCGTAAAATTGCCGATTGACATTAGCACTCAGGGAAGTACGTAAAATGCCCTGCGAGGTGTGAGCAAAGAGGCTATCGCGGGTAAAGGCGATCCCAAAAACGGCTACCTCGGAGCCGTCCTTCCCGATATTCCGGTAGGTTTCGCGCACTTCCCGGCGGGCGGGGTCAAGCACTACGATTCCGAAGGGGGTACTTAAATAGGCGAGTCGTTCTCTAAAAATCAGTTGATTACTACGGCGATTAACGGGCAGCGACGGTTCATCGCGCAGCAGCGGCCATTCGGTAATTTGTTGTAGTCCGGCGTTTTCATCAAGCTGTACCAAATCAAGGTTGCCATTCCGATAGCTCAACAGCAACAGACGAATATCCGGCTCGTAGGCTATACTGCTGATGCCCGTGTCGTGCAGGCCGTTGATTTTGGAATAAAGTATGGTACTGTCATTTTGGGGTTGATAGCTGAACAACCCATTGTAGGTAGCGCAGAAAAAACGATCCTGCACCTGCTCTACATGGAAAGCCGACAGGTAGCTGAAATGCGTTTGCCACCCCCCCAGAGCTACCTCCTGAGCCTGGATAGAGAAATTAAATAAATAGAATAAAATAAGCGGGACGAGCTTGCTCATACCCCATAGGTGGTTAGCACCAGGCTACGGCCCATTGCCTGGTCACGGTGTTCGCACAAATAGATGCCTTGCCAGGTACCCAGGTTCAGGCGGCCGCTCGTGATGGGAATGCTGACCGAGCTACCCAGTAGCGACGCTTTCAGGTGCGCGGGCATATCGTCGCTTCCTTCGTAATTGTGGCGGTAATAGGGGGCATTTTCGGGTACCATTTTATTAAAATGGCTCTCAAAATCCTGCCGCACCGTGGGGTCGGCATCTTCATTGATGGTAAGGCTGGCGGAAGTATGTTGGATAAATACATGGAGCACCCCGGCTTTGATATGGCGTATTTCGGGAAGTTCGCGTTCGACCCGATCGGTAATCAAATGAAAACCCCTGGGAAAGGGTGGTAGCTTGAACTCACGCTGAAATACCTGCATAGCGTGCGATCATTGGGTTAGTTCGCCGCGAATTCGGTTCAGCTCCAGCGGGCTGATGCGCAAAAAGGATGCCAGTATGCTGGTCGGGATTTCATCGCTCAGGCCTGGATATTCTTCGTTGAAAAGTTGCAGGCGCTCGCGCACATCGCGCGATCCCAAGGTTCGGCCCAGCGTGCGTTGTTGCAGCACTTCTTCGTGCAGCTTTTGTACCAGGCGAGTCCAGACCGGAATTTGATCGTACATCTTGATGAGATCTTCATAGCGAAGCACCAGCAGGCTGCAATCGGAAACGGCCTGGATATTCTCGCTAGCCGGGGCCTGGTAGCGAAAGCTATCGGGCAGTACGGCGATATTGCCCTGAGGGATAAAATAGCGGGTCACTTCGCCATCCTGGTCGAAATGCAACACGCGCAGGGTACCCTGTTTCACGAAACAGATGGTACGGCAAATGTTTCCTTCCCGCAGTAAATAGTCGCCCGCGCCCAGTTCCATCTCACGCAGCGAGGTTTCCAATGTGTCAAATTGGGCTTTGGACAATGAAACGTATTGTCCAATAAAGTTTTTCAGTAGCTCCATATTGTATCAAAACTCACCAAAGTGGTTCGATGTTACAGGATAGTGTGAATAATTTTAAAGTATGACTTAAGGTTTGCTATCGACTGTAACCAGGGCAAATCCCCGGCTGGTGCCCGTGCCGCAGGCATTTTTTAACGAACTGATTGTAAACTCGGTCGTCGCGGTTGGTGATACAGTAATTAAGTAAGGGTTCAGGAAAGTTCCCTGCACTGTACTGCCGTCCGAAAGGGTAAAAGACCAGGGCGGCAAACCATTCGTGAATTTCAGGCGGATGCGTGTGGAACCTCCTCCCGCAATGACACTGCGGCCCGAAACCTCTCCCACGGCCAGATTGGGGGCTACTACCTTAACCTCCTGGGGCTCGCTGGCTACGCCCGGTGCGGTAGCCACAATGCGGATCCGCTGGGTGGTAACGGTATCACGGAGGTAAGGCGGGGTTATTTTTACTTTCAGTGGACTCTCTTTTCCGGTGGTGGGCATATCAATGAAGCGTCCCAGGCTATCGGCGAGCTGTACGACAAACTTGTTGGCCGCGTAGAACCGTCCGGTGGTCGTGAACGGAATGCTCACTTCACCCCCGGAGCAAATCATCGTCTGCGAAGGTTTTTCCATAACAATGGTGGACGGGGGCACATCCACCGATACCTGCGCGGTACCTGCGAAGCTGCCTACGCCGCAAAGGCCGCCCGCCGAGGTAATCCGGTAAGTGGTGTTGTTGTAGGGACTGACTTTTACGGCATAGGGCGAAGTCAGAATATTATTTTCGTAGGTGCCATCGGAGAGCAGCACAAACCACGGTCCGCCCCCCTGGAAGCGAACGGTCAGCTCGGCGTTGCCACCTTCTTTCAGTTTGATCGTATCGCTTTGCAGGAAGGCCTGCGTGGGCGCGGCAATGGTAATGCGTGTGGTGTCGCTGATGAGCTGAGGAGAAGAAGAAATCACCCGCAGCAAATAGTCGCCGGTAGGGGTGCCGATGGGCATCTTGGCCAGAATAGGCCCCACCGTATCGGCAGGAGAAACGGTTTGGAATTCTCCGTTGCGGTCGGTGATCTGAACCAGGAATTTGTTGCCTGCCTTGTAGGCTCCCGTGGCGCTGAACGATACCTGAAAAGGTGTGCTGGTACACACCCGGTAGCCTTTGTCCGCATCTTTTAGGGCCAGGCGGGGTTCGGGATTGGCATCCACATTCACAATCACGTCACCCGTATAGGTTCCGCTGCCACAGGCGTTGGCTACGCCCGCAAGCGTGTACGTT
>JBBRDE010000241.1:0-8857 GCA_038204185.1 Cytophagales bacterium | reverse complement strand
CCGCAAACGATTATTCAATAAATTCTGCCTGATTTGTCCGTAAGCCCCGCCCTCGTAGTTGACGATCATGTCGCGCATTTGCACGTCGTTGGTACCCGGCGTAATGGGTGACTTGTCGCCATCGGCCAGCAGGGTACCCCCTGAGCGTAGGCGGTGGGTACGGATCGACGCCCCGGCTACCACATTGGTGGTGGGGGTGATTTGCCATTCTTTCTGGGTACTCAGATCGTAAAAACGCGCGGTATTGGCAAAGGCCGCCCCGCGTACCGTCCGCGCGCCGTTGACTGCGATGGTACCTACCCCGCTGACGATCTGCTGACGTAGGTCGTTGAAAGCCTTACTTCCAACGGGTAGCATTACCTCGTTGGCAATCTTCGAAGCCAAAGCCTGCGCCTCCGCGATCCCCAGGCCACCCGGCACGGACTGGCTGAGTTTGTAGGGTAGGGGAACGCTACCGTCGGGATTGGCGGCGTAAATGCCGTCGAGTGTCAGGTTGGCAGCTAGTCCCTTGTCGCGCGCGGCTCCGAATACTTGATTCCAGAGCGCAAAATAATTCTGGCCGTAGGTAGGGTACTGCCCGCCGCCCGGCCTAGCCGGGGCCATGACGCTGCCCATAATACCATTACCCAGCGAACCGAGGTCATAGGCTTTTCCGCCATAATCATACACCGTGTATGCACGCACAAACCAGTCTTTCCCCTTCAACTCAGCGCGGTGGAGGTCGTACTGCATGGCGCGCTGGGCGTAGCGGCTGCTGCTTTGGAAAATTCCGTTGCTGAACGTATAGCGATATTCGTAAACGAATTTAGTGCGCTCGTTAATTTTATAGTGGAGGGAAGGGTTGATCCGAATATTTCCGGCTTTGTAGTCATTCCCCCAAATCGTGAATAAATCGCCTGGCGCTTTGGCCCACAGCAAATCGCGCTCTGCGTAGCCCGGCGCGTAGATGCGGTAGGGCTGGTTATTATTTTTGGCGGTGAGTACCGTATTGGTCACGGTACTGCCGATGTCGCCGAAGCGGTTGATAGCGTTCCAACCCAGGGAAGACCCTTCGGCATTGTTGGCCGGGTCGGCCCCGGCGAGTCCGCCCGAAGTAACGCGCTTAATGGCGGCATCGCTGGACGCGATGAATTCGTCGGCTGAGAAGTAGTTGGCGTTGATCTTGAAAGCCAGTTTGTTGCCAATGGTTTTTGCGTAGCGTGCTTGAAAATCAATCAAATGTCGGTTGCCGCTCCGCAGTGAGGCGGAAAAACCGGGCGTTTGGAAGGGGTCTTTGGAGTGCATGAGAAGTACCCCGTTGAGGGCATTAGAACCGTAGAGGGCCGAGTTGGCCCCATGCACGATATCCACGCTTTCCAGGTCGAGATCCGAAATACCCACCCAGTTACCGTAGTACAGCGAGGCAGTAGGAGAGGTCACGTCCACGTAATCGGCGAGTTGTACCACCCGCTCGGCTTTATTGCTGTTGAAGCCTCGCGTACTGAAACTGGTAATGAGCCAGCTCGACTGGCTCACGTCGATGCCTTTGTATCGGGCCAAACCGGAAATCAAATCGGTGGAGGCGGTGCGCTGCAATTGCAGCGCACCGATGTGCTCCACCGTCACGGGACTTTCCATCACGCGCTCGGCGGTGCGGGAGGCGGCGACGGTAATCTGGTTCAGGGTACCCCCATCCCGGCTCGTTGAAGTGGTATCGGTTTGGGCTTGCGTTTTTTGGAATAAAAAAACAATAAAAAAAAGAGAGGTAAACCGTAGCGATCTGTAAATAATTTTCATGGGAAAAGGATTGGTTCGAGGGGTCAAAGATAGATACTGTTATACCATTTAGTACTTTTGAACTACGTCCTTATGTGCCTGACCTATGAAAAAGAAACTACTTCGCGCTGTGATCTTGCTGATGCTGACTACTTTTTGTCAGTTAAATCAGGTTTCGGCACAAACTACCTACTGCAACCCCATCAACCTGGATTACGGCTACACGCCCATCCCCAATTTTTCGGAATGGGGCCGCCACCGCGCCACGGCCGACCCGGTGATCGTCAACTATAAGGGTACCTTTATTTTGTTCAGTACCAATCAATGGGGCTATTGGCACAGCAAAAATATGAGCGACTGGACGTTCCATCCCCGGCGGTTCTTGCAACCCTGGAACGACGTGTACGACGAACTGTGCGCCCCCGCCGTGGGGATCGTCGGCGATACGATGCTGGTGTTCGGCTCGACCTACACCGGGGAATTTACGATCTGGATGAGTACCAATCCCGAAGCCAACGACTGGAAGCCGCTGGTCGAACGGTTCGGAATCGGCGGCTGGGACCCCGATTTTTTCACCGATCCCGACGGGCGGTTCTATATGTACAACGGGTCGAGCAATCGCTATCCGCTCTACGGCGTCGAGCTGAACCGCAAAACGATGGTACCCCTCGGTACCCGCAAGGAAGTGTATCTGCTGGAATCGTGGCGGTACGGCTGGCAGCGCTTTGGCGAGCACATGGACGATACGTTTCTGGATGGTTTCATGGAAGGTGCCCACATGACCAAACACAACGGAAAGTACTACCTGCAATACGGTGCACCGGGTACCGAGTCCAGTGGATACGCCGACGGCGTCGCGGTTGGGGACTCACCTCTGGGTAATTTCAAGAACCAAAGCGATCCACTGAGTATGAAGCTGGGTGGCTTCGCGCGGGGAGCGGGGCATGGGGCTACTTTCCAGGACAATGATCAAAAGTACTGGCACGTTTCGACTATCACCATCAACCGGAAGAATAATTTTGAACGCCGCCTGGGTATCTGGCCGACGGGTTTTGACAAAGACGATGTCATGTACACCAATACGGCCTATGGCGATTATCCGCACTATTTACCCTACCAAAATAAGCCCGGTGAATTTACGGGCTGGATGCTGCTCAACTTTAATAAACCCGTCCGGGCGTCGTCCGCGTTGGGTGGGTACCAGCCCAATCTAGCAGTGGATGAGGATATTAAAAGCTATTGGAGCGCTAAATCAGGGAACAAAGGCGAGTGGTTTGAGACGGATTTGGGTGAGGTCGCTACCGTCAGCGCGGTGCAGATCAACTACGCAGATCAGGATGCCACCTCGCTGGGAAAGGTAACGGATCAGTACCATCGGTACATTCTCTATCATTCCAAAGATGGCAAGAAGTGGGAAGTTATGGTCGATAAATCGGCCAACAAAACCGACGTGCCCCACGATTATATCGAACCAAAAAAAACCATAGCAGCCCGCTACCTGAAACTGGAAAACGTCCACATGCCGCAGGGGAAATTCGCCCTGAGCGGGTTTCGGGTATTTGGCAAAGGGGCAGGGCAGAAACCCGAGGCGGTGAAACAATTCATGGTACTTCGCACCGAAAAAGACAAGCGATCTGCCTGGATTCGCTGGTCGCCGGTGGACGCGGCACAAGGTTACACCATCCGCTATGGTACCCATCCCGACAAGTTGTACAACAACATCATGGTGCTGACCCACAACGAGTACTGGTTTAAGGCGATGGACTCCAAAGCGACCTACTACTACACCATCGAAGCCTTCAACGAAAACGGGATTTCGGAGCGGTTTCCGCTGATGAAAGTGGAGTGAAGGACTACTTTTGGAGGATGGCTTTCAACACTGCCGAGCTAAAATGCCCCGAAAAGCGTTTGCATCAGATCAATACGAACATACGTTTGTCCGTTATTTCCTGGTCACGAAGAGTAAGATAGAAATTTCCGTTGTTTTTCTATTTGGTCAGTTCGACAAAGTTTTTGGACTTTCTATCCTCCGCCAAGTAAATACACAGATCGGGACCTTCGTCGGTCTTAAAATTCTCAAAAACCAGTGGATAGTTAGTGCTTTTCTTTTAGAGCTTGGCCATACCCGAGGAGTGATCGCCGCATATGAAGGTACTCTGCTAATCAAGTGCTTGGGTAGTGAAATCGGGATTGGTGGTCATATTGCCTCCCCTTCTTGGCGTTACTGTGATTAATTCATCTGCCTGGATCAGTTCCTGCTTGCTTGGAGTCTACAACGGAATGAATTACCTACCTCCTTGTATGGACTCGGAACACGAAAAAAGGCGACCCACCGGGCCGCCTTTCTCATTCATTTTTCGCTGTTCTTCAGTTAGCCTTCATTTCAGCCAGTACCTGCTCCACGCGCTCGGCGGCCTCTTTGAACTCAATGGCCGAGTACACTTTCAGCCCTGACTCGTTGATGATGCGGGCACCTTCCTCAGCGTTGGTACCCTGCAAACGCACGATGATGGGAACGGGAATCTCGCCAATGGCTTTGTAGGCCTCAACGACACCCGCCGCCACGCGGTCGCAACGGACGATGCCGCCGAAAATATTGATCAAAATCGCTTTAACATTCGGGTCTTTCAGGATAATCCGGAAACCGGCTTCCACGGTTTTGGCGTTCGCTCCACCCCCCACGTCGAGGAAGTTGGCGGGTTCGCCACCCGAGAGCTTGATAATGTCCATCGTCGCCATCGCCAGTCCGGCACCGTTGACCATGCAGCCCACGTTGCCGTCCAGCTTCACGTAGTTGAGATTGTTGGCTCCTGCCTCAACTTCCAAAGGATCCTCCTCGCTGACGTCGCGCATTTCGGCCAGCTCGGGGTGGCGGAACAGAGCATTGTCGTCGATGTCCACCTTAGCGTCCACAGCCAGAATCTTATTATCCGAAGTTTTGAGTACCGGATTGATCTCGAACATTGAGGCATCACTTTCGGTATAGGCCCGGTAGAGTGAAGAAATGAACTTAACCATTTCCTTAAAGGCTTCGCCTTCCAAGCCCAGCGCGAAGGCTACCTTACGAGCCTGGAAACCTTGCAAACCCACGGAAGGGTCGATCCACTCCTTCATGATTTTTTCGGGCGTGTGCTCGGCTACCTCCTCAATGTCCATACCGCCTTCGGTACTGGCCATGATGACGTTGCAGTTTTTTGCCCGATCCAGCAGGATGGAGAGGTAGAACTCCTTGGGTTCGTTGGGACCGGGGTAGTATACGTCCTCGGCAATCAGCACCTTATTGACCTGCTTGCCGGCCTCGCCCGTCTGATGCGTCACGAGTACTTTACCCAGCAGGTTTTTCGAGATTGTCCGTACGTCTTCGACTGACTTGGCCAGGGCCACGCCGCGCTGCTCACCACCGACGACCTTGCCCTTCCCACGGCCACCGGCATGGATCTGAGATTTGACCACGTACCACTTGGTACCCGTCTGTTCGCTGAGGTTACGGGCTACCTCCACGGCCTTATCGGGCGTGTCGGCCACGATGCCTTCCTGAATACGAACGCCGTATTTTTTAAGGATGCTCTTGCCTTGATATTCGTGAATGTTCATTTTATTAATTGAAAGTTGAAAATGGAAAGTTAAAAATGGAAACGGGGCCACCGGGCGGTTGAAAATGAGTGAGTTCAGTTAGGGTTTATACTTTTACGCATTATTCTGTAAATGTGCGTATTTCAGGCATTTACAATAAACTGACATTCGAGAGTCAACAGCCGACAGCCAATGTATGCCTGTTATTTGTTAGTTTCACGGCAAATTAAGCAATAAATCAAAACAAGGGTAGGTTTGTACGGCTTTTGTAAAAACAGCTATTCACCATTTTCCTCTGTTCACCGTCCACTGGCCACTAAATAAATGGTTTTACTCACCGCCACAGGCATTACGCGCAGCTACGGTACCTTACAGGTTCTCAAAGGAATCGACCTCACGATCCAAACCGGTGAAGTCGTCGCCATCGTGGGGGCTTCCGGAGCGGGCAAAAGTACCCTGCTCCACATCATAGGTACCCTTGACCGACCCGACCAGGGGCAGGTGACCATTCAGGATACGGATATTTCCGGGTTGAGTGACAAGTCACTGGCGCAATTCCGCAACGAGCGCATTGGGTTCGTGTTCCAGTTTCATAACCTGCTGGCCGAGTTCTCGGCGCTGGAAAATGTGTGCATGCCAGGGTTCATCAGTTCGAAATCAAAAGAGACGGATACTCGGAAACGGGGGGCTGAGCTATTGGATTTGCTGGGTCTTTCGGATCGCATGGATCACCTGCCCTCTCAGCTTTCTGGGGGGGAGCAGCAACGTGTTGCCGTGGCACGGGCGTTGCTGAATCGCCCGGCGGTGGTACTGGCCGACGAGCCCAGCGGAAACCTGGATTCGCGCAATGCCGAGGATTTGCACAGGCTGTTCTTTACGCTCCGCGACGAACTGAACCAAACCTTTGTGATTGTGACGCATAATGAACATCTGGCGGAGATGGCCGATCGTCGATTGGTCATGCGGGACGGGTTGATGGAAGCCTAATGGGGAAACTTTTGGGTGATTTAAAGAAATAGTTAAATTCTTGTTATACTTGTGTGACTTATATACGTCGAAAGCGTCGTAAGTTTTTCATAACGTTGAGTAAATCAAAAAGCCGCCCGGAGTTTTCGGGCGGCTTTTTTGTTTGGTATTAAATTACGGGGTACCGGATTACTCATCCCAAAAAGATCGTGCTTTTGCCAGGGCGTCGGGCCGGGTGTCGATATGGAGTACCCGAAGCAACTGATCGGCTGAATTGACTTTGGTGCTGCTCATGCGCAGATTTCCCCTTTCATCGATCACCCACACATTGAGCCTGTCCTGGTGATACCGGAGCTTTTGCTTGAGGTACAGCCGGTTGGAAGCTGAAAGCGCGGCTGGAATCTGAACAACCACTATTTTTTCTTTTTTAAAAACAGAAAGGGAGGAACGAAGCGCGTTGAGCTGTTCCTTTACCATGTCATTTTGTAAGGCAGGAGCATAAATCACCACGAGTTTTTCATCCCACACCTGCTTTTCTTTCAAAAACTCAGGGATACTTTTTTCCTGGCCGTAGCTGGCGGTAACGGCGGCCAATAGGAGAGCGGTAAAACTTAGGAGTGCCGGAAAGGATGTGAACCTTTGCATAGCTATGTTACTGTACTGTTATGCCACTATTAAATAATTGTTAATTCTAGGTATTTTGCTATTAAAAAGCAAATAATCCCACAACTATTCTGTAAATGGAACGATGACAGCATACTCAGCCAAGAGGCAATAAAAAAGGCACGAACCGAAGTCCGTGCCTTTTTTATTAGCAAGCGAGGGTTGGCATTACATCATACCGCCCATGCCGCCGCCGTGGGACATTCCGCCACCACCTTTGTCCTCTTCGGGCTCGTCGGCGATCACACATTCGGTGGTCAGCAACATACCCGCGATTGAGGCCGCGTTTTCCAGAGCCAGACGCGTTACTTTCTTAGGGTCAATGATACCCGCTTCCAGCAAATCCACGTAGGTGTCGTCCTTGGCATTGTAGCCATAGGCACCCGTACCTTCTTTTACTTTCTGGATCACCACGGAAGGTTCCTTACCGGAGTTAGACACGATGGTACGCAGGGGAGATTCGATCGCCAGGCGGATGATGTTGATACCCGTGGTTTCGTCTTCGTTGTTACCTTTAAGGTCGTTCAATGCTTCAGCAGCCCGGATCAGGGCTACACCACCACCCGCTACCACGCCTTCCTCAACGGCAGCGCGGGTTGCGTGCAGGGCATCGTCCACGCGGTCTTTCTTTTCTTTCATTTCTACTTCGGTAGCGGCACCGATGTACAGAATGGCTACGCCACCCGACAACTTGGCCAGACGCTCCTGCAATTTCTCACGGTCGTAGTCCGAAGTAGTGTTCTCGATCTGGGCTTTGATCTGATTCACACGTCCGGAGATATCCTCCTTCGCGCCGTCACCGTTGATCAGGGTCGTGTTATCCTTGTCGATGATAGACTTTTCGCAGCTACCGAGGTAGTCCAGCGTAGCGTTTTCCAATTTGAAACCGCGCTCTTCGCTGATTACTTGTCCACCCGTCAGGATGGCAATGTCTTCCAGCATCGCCTTACGACGATCACCGAAACCAGGTGCTTTTACGGCAGCCACTTTCAAGGCACCGCGAATCTTGTTAACTACCAGCGTAGCAAGAGCTTCGCCGTCAACGTCTTCGGCCAGGATAATCAACGGACGGCCCGTCTGGGCTACGGCCTCAAGTACGGGCAGCAATTCCTTCATAGAAGAAACTTTCTTCTCCGAAATAAGGATATAAGGGCGCTCCATTTCTACTTCCATTTTCTCCGTGTTGGTCACGAAGTAGGGAGAAAGGTAGCCCCGGTCAAACTGCATACCTTCTACCGTTTTTACTTCAGTTTCGGTACCGCGTGCTTCTTCTACGGTAATGACGCCTTCTTTACCGACTTTTTCCATCGCCTCGGCGATCATCTGACCGATCTCTTCGTCGTAGTTAGCCGAAATAGTGGCTACCTGAGCGATTTCCTTGGACGTAGAGATATCTTTTTTCTGGGTTTCCAGATTCTTTACGATAGCACTAACGGCTTTGTCGATACCCCGCTTCAAGTCCATAGGATTGGCACCGGCAGCGACGTTCTTAACACCAATGGTGTAGATAGCCTGAGCCAGAACGGTAGCAGTAGTAGTACCATCACCTGCCGAATCGGCCGTTTTGGAAGCTACTTCCTTCACCAATTGAGCGCCCATGTTCTCCATGGCGTCTTTCAGTTCGATTTCCTTGGCAACGGTCACACCATCCTTGGTAATGGTAGGGGAGCCAAATTTTTTATCAATAACGACATTACGACCGCGTGGGCCCAGCGTTACCTTCACGGCATCAGCCAGGGTATCTACTCCGCGCTTGATCTTATCGCGTGCTTCTGAGTCGAAAAAAATTCTTTTAGACATGGTTGTATTGCTTTTAAGGTTCTGTTAAACATTTAATGATAGATTGTTTGACCGGATCCATTACTCCGGAGCGGCCGGTGCGATGATAGAATAAAGAACT
>JBBRDE010000240.1:0-8943 GCA_038204185.1 Cytophagales bacterium | reverse complement strand
ATGCCGGTCTATAATGGATTCGAACTGCTGAACCGGGTACCGAATAAAAACTTCGATGTGGTGTTTACGACTGCGTATGACCAGTTTGCGGTGAAGGCCTTCAAATATAGTGCCTTTGACTACTTGCTTAAACCCATCGATGCCCAGGAGCTACAGGTTTGTGTGAAAAAGTTGAGTGAGAAAAAGCGGCAGCATGATCTGGAAGGGCAGCTCGGATTCCTGCGTACTATGTTAGTACGTGAACACCAGGTACCTCAGAAAATCGCTCTGCCCACCACCCAAGGCGTCGAATACGTCGAAATAGCGGAAATAATCCGTTGTGAGTCGGACAGCAACTATACCCGTATCCACCAGGTAGGTATCAATCCTACGCTGATTTGCCGCACCCTTAAGGAAGTGGAAGAATTGCTGGAAGGCGCTAATTTTGCCCGGATCCATCACTCCCACCTTATCAACCTGGACCACCTCCGCAAGTACCTGCGCTCCGACGGCGGCTATGTCGTGATGTCGGACGGGAGCGAAATCACTGTGTCGAGAAGCCGCAAAGATGTACTGAACACATTGCTCAAAGTGCGTTCTTTTCGAAGCTGACCCCCAACTTACCGCTTACTCATTTTCTGAGCAACCTAGTTCAATAAGTGGTATATTTACTCATAAGATAAGGACCTGCCAATCAACTTATTACTTATGAAACTATTTAAAATTAACGTATCAGTAATCATATTGTACTTCTTGCTGGCTTTTCAAAGCCAGGCCCAGATTCGTATCATAAAACCCGAGCGAGTGATCGAGAGGCAGGCAGAAAACCGCGCCAACCGCCGTATCGACCAGGCCGTGGACAGAGGCTTCGACAAACTGGAGGAAGGAATCGGGAGTATTTTTAAGAAAAAAGACAACAACGAAGAGAGTAAGACCGAGCAAGGAAATACCGAACGCAAGGCCGAAACGAGTCAGGATCCGAATGGGGGGGCGCGTATGTCGGGCGGAGATGCCAATGTACGTACGGCCGAAAGTGCCGGTACAGAGAAAGCCGCTTTCAAATCCTACTCCAAGTTTGATTTTGTGCCGGGTGAAAAAATTGTAGCCTCCGAAGATTTCTCGCAGGATGCCGTGGGTGATTTTCCTGCCAAGTGGAACACCAATGGGACGGCCGAGGTCGTGACTATCGAAGGGTACGACGGCAAATGGCTGATGTTCAAGCAAACTAAGGACGCTTCTTACATCCCGGATTTTGTGAAAGACCTGCCCGACAATTTTACGCTTGAATTTGATGTAATTTATAACAACTGGCAAAAAGCCTATGCCTACCAGCAGGTTCTTTCGGTGGGTTTTTTCGAAGCCGCGACCAGTGATGCAAATATTCAGAACGAAGCGGCGGGCCGGGGAGCCGTGTTCGCCTTCAATGGCGCGATGGGAGCAGGTAATGTCCATATCCACCAGTCGGATAAAAACGGCTACCGTACCGATTTACAGGGAGATCGCGACATGGCCAATGTCATAAATCCTGATAATAACGGCAAAGTTTTTCACGTAGCGATGTGGCGGCAAAAGCAACGGTTGCGGGTCTTTGTGGATGAATTAAAGGTGTTCGACCTACCCCGTATATTTCCTACGGACATCAACCTCAATGCCATGCGGTTTCACTCCCAACTGTCCGAGGATGACGACCAAATGTTCGTATCAAACATCCGTCTCGCCGTCGGTGCGCCTGACACCCGTTCCAAACTGATCACCGAGGGTAAGTTTGTGACGACGGGAATCACCTTCGATGTGAACTCCGCCACCATCCGCCCCGAATCCTACGCAGTACTGAAAGATATTGCCGCTACCTTGACCGAAAACCCGGCAGTGAAAGTAAAAATTATTGGCCATACAGACTCCGATGGTGATGATGCGGCTAATATGGTGCTATCCAAAAAACGGTCTGATTCGGTCAAAGAAAACCTCGTGAAGGAATTCGGAATCGACAAAAGCCGCCTGGAAACCGACGGACTGGGCGAATCCATTCCTGCCGCCCCCAACACCACCCCCGAAGGCAAGGCCAACAATCGCCGCGTGGAGTTTGTGAAGATGTAAGGGAGATAATTTTGAATGATAGAATGATAGAATGTCGGGACTGGCAACGGGCATGGAGCGATTGTCGATTTTGATCAGGAAGGACAGCGTCTGACCAGCGGTAAAATCGACCGGAAGCAAGGAGTTGCTATACCGATAGGCGACGTCCCAGTAAGAAACGAACCTACCTACCCGCTCGTGACGCACCGTGCGGAAGTGGTCGTGCGAGCTATAAAAATGAAAGACATCGTTCTGCACGGGAGAATCGAAAATACGGCGCTGAGAATGGGGTGTGTCATTGATTATCTCGAAGCGGGCTCAGTAAAAACTATCGCGGCTCTGGTTCTGTGCGCCGACAAAGGCATGATATGTTGAAGCCGACAAGGTGTCGGTTGGCAGGAGACGCGAAGTAATGCGCCATAAGGCCACATCAAGCAGCGATGCGTCACCCGTGAGTTGCGACAGCCGCAGGGTAGGCACAGATTGAGCCATCAGGACCGTCGTAAGGAATAGGGAAAGAAAACAGGCTGATACAAGGTTCCGCATGGGCAGGACTAGGTGTTTTCGGCATTCGGGTCCCTAATATAGGAACTACTACGCAATAGCCGGAGTCTTGGGCCATTAGCTTTCCTACATTCATTTTTATTCTGAATGGGGCCATGTTTTGAGGATATCAGAGTGGAAAAGCCCGGTTCTTACTAAAAATCCACAACATGGCAGGGCGGCAGAACGTTTTCGTGGATATATTTGAAAACGGATCAACTTCCTTTGCTATGAAAATTTTGAGATTTCTGGCGGTGCTGCTGCTGGTAACTAATGCGAGTCAAGCACAGAAAATGACGGTCAAACCACCCACCGTCGATGATATTCTGAAAAAGTACTACGAAAACAGCGGTGGAAAAGCACATTGGGATTCGTTGAAAAGCGTACGGATGACAGGCCTGGTGACGGTACAGGGGATGGAAATTCCCGTCACGATTATCCAGACGGCCGCCGGCCAACAAAAGGTGAGCATCAAGTTTCAGGGGCAGGAAATCACGCAGGTGGCTTTCGATGGAGAAAAGGGCTGGAGCACGGATTTTATGACCCAAAAAGCCGAGAAAATGAGCGCTGAAGCCAACACGAATACGAAACAACAAGTCATGGATTTTCCCGATGTCTTCCGTAACTACCAGGCTAAAGGGTACCTGGTTCAACTGGAAGGAAAGGAAATGATCGAGGGTAGGGAAGCTTTCAAAATCAGACTTGTTAAAACACCCGTAAAACTGGATGGGCAGGAACAGGAAAACATCGTGTACTATTTCTTCGATCCCGAAAATTACCTACCCGTTGCCATGCGCACTACTTCGCTGGGGGGACAAACCAAAGGCGCTTCCGTCGAAACATTGCTGGATGACTACCGTGAGGTGCAGGGCCTGCTTTTTCCATTCTCCAGTTCAATCAGCTACAACGGCCAGCCCGGCGAAACGATTAAACTCGAAAAAATTGAAACGAATGTGACCGTAGATCCTAAATTATTTGCCTTTCCGGAGTGAAAGGAAGTGCGCAGGGGTCGAATTTTCCAAGAAACTGTTCATTGAATTAGCTTTTATTGGTTAAAAAGTACCATTGTACCCTCAAAGGATTAACTCAAACAGCTTCTAATAGCAAACTTAAAGGACAGGTTCAGGGGTAACAAGGAAGAGTATTATAATTTTTTTTTAGTTATCTATTACTTTTCCTATTTTTGAAGAAAATGCAGGGGTGATGTTGAGCGAATTGTGCTCAGATACATCCTGCTTTCTTTTTTTACTCCCTTTTTGTTCCATATGATCAAAAAAACTGTTTTTTGGATCATTCTGGTATTCCTGAATCTGGGAGTAATAGAAGTCTGTCTGCGCGTGTTCAACTACGTATACCCTACCACCATTTTTTACCGGAAAGATTATAACCAATACCGGGGCGTTCCACATTCCGACAACTACGGCTATAAACTCAATTCGCGCGGCTTCAAAGATGTAGAGTACCAGATGGTGAAAAAGCCGGACACCTACCGGATCGTGGGAATTGGCGATTCGTTCACATTTGGGGTAGCACCCTATCCCTACAATTTTCTGACCCTGCTGGAAGATACCCTGGGCACCATGCCGGCTTTGCCAACGGTTGAGCTTATAAATATGGGTATTTCCAGCACCGGCCCACCTCACTATCTTTCAATCATTACGGAAGAAGCTCTACCGCTCAAACCCGATATGATTCTGCTTTCCTTGTTCGTGGGAAACGATATTACGGAAAGCTACCCGGACTCGAGAAAACGCAAACTGTTTATGTACTCCTACCTCGCGTCGTCGCTTTATTACATTTACAAGATTTTGCCGGGTATGAATCAGAGCTTTACGCCTACCTCTTATGGTGATGGGTTTACTTATTGCGACTCATGCAGCACGTTTGATCCTGAAAGGTACCTCTCTATTGAAACTCAGCGCAGCTACGTTTTCCAGCGAAATAATGCTGAGTTTGAGAGAAATGTGAAGGACGCTATATTTTATCTTAATAAAATAGACCAACTGTGCAGGCGGCAGCAAATCAAACTGGTGGTGGTTCTGCTACCCGACCATATGCAGATCGATACCAGGCTGCAGAAAAGAGTTCTTGCTTACGGTAATATTCCCGCCGATGCCTGGGACAATGAGCAGCCTAATAGAGTTTTGAGCGCAGCTTTGGAAGAAGCCGGGGTGCCCGTAGTAGATTTGCTGAACGATTTCGTCGCCCGGTACCCAGGGCCACCACTTTACCGACCTAATGATTCGCACTGGAATATTCGGGGAAACCGGGTGGCAGAAGCCGCGCTGGCGGCTCGTTTGCCTCAACTAATTTTGGAATAATAAACTTATCTCTATCTTTTTCTTTGATCCTGTACCACAGCTTTCTGGCGATTAGTGATTACCTCTTTTGGAGGGGTACTTTATTCGACCTTCTTCCCAAACTTTACCAAAGTCAGTTCCAGACCTTGACCTACCTCATCATTCAGCCGTGGGACGGATGGTAGTTTTATTGACATGAAAGCAGAAACACAAACTGCTGACCCCGATCATACCGCAACCTACCTATCAGGAGCACCATATCTACCCTAATCGGTTTGAGCCTGTTAGCGACCTTAGGTATTCTTGGTGCTTTTGTGTGGCCGGAACTTGGCTGGTAGGGCGCGCGCGGGCTGCTAATTCAGTTACCATCCGTGTTGCCTGTTCCCAGTACCGATACTGAACTTCCTATTTGCCATGGCGAAGCAGCTAAGCCGTAGGTGTTTTATCCGCGGTTATACACGGAATGCTTTCTTTAGGCCGGAATTTGGAAAATGAATGTGCTTCCTTCCCCAAGTGCTGACTCTACCCAAATTTTCCCATCATGCCCTTTGGTAATTATATCGTAGCATAACGAAAGGCCCAAACCCGTTCCTTGTCCTGTGGGTTTGGTGGTAAAAAAAGGCTGGAAAATTTTTTCGGCCACCTCCTGAGATATGCCCGTGCCGTTGTCCCTTATACGTAGTTCCAATACATGATTTTTATGATAAGCTGATACCCACAGTGCGGGAACGTAATCATCCGCACCCAGCCTGCGCTTTTCCTGCAGGGTATAGAAAGCATTGCTGAATAAATTTTGCAGCACTTTGCCAAACTCAGCCGCCAGTACTTTGGCGGTCAGCGAGGAGGTATCAAAGTCCGTCGTCAGAACCGCCTCAAAGGAATCATCCTGCTGGCGTGCTACCCGGTAGGATTCCTGCAGCTGATCGGTAATCATGGTTTTTATTTCAACAAATTGCATTTCACCACGACCAATTCGACTGTGTTGAAGCATATTCTGTACGATTTGATTCGCCCGCAGGCTGTGATCATTGATCTTGGCCAGATTGTCCCCCACATCGCTCACAATATCCTCTACCTGATTCAGGGCATCGGCCGGCAATTCGTCTTTCAACTCGTCCAGTAGCTCGCGGCTTACTTCGGAATAATTGGTGACGAAGTTCAGGGGATTCAGAATCTCGTGGGCTATGCCGGACATAAGTTCCGACATAGATTCCATTCTAGCCTTGTGTACCAAATGCTGCTCGATCAATTTCTGACGAAATCGGTACAGCACAAACAGGTAGCCCCCGATGCTCATGATTGTCAGGCCATACAGCGCCAGCATCGGTACAAACCACCACCGATGCCAGATATTTCCCTCGACCTCAAAACTGAACTGGGCGGGGATTGCTCCAGGGGAGGTTGTTTTGACCAGAAAAGTATAATCGCCGCCGTCGAGATGGGAATAATGTACCTGAGTACAGTTGTCGCATCGGAGCCAATAGTAGTCGAGACCATTGAGCATGTAGAAAAAGGATTGTCGGCCACGAGCATTGGTAGCTGCGAAAGTAAAAAACAGGGTGTTCTGGTCGTAGGGTAATACGACCGGATTGGTTGACAGTGTATCGACTAAGTTCTTCGAATATGCCTGCTGGTAGTTCCGCGCTGACACCGACAGCAGCCTCGCGGACGGCTCTCCCTGTCCGTACCCTTGGATGGCACCACCGATCATGGACAATCCCAAAACAATCCCAATCAAAATTCTAGTCCTATACTGTTGCATACTTTTCCAGGGCTGATGGCCGATTCAACTAATCTCTTCTGTGTGCTTAGCCATCCAGAAGGCATATGTAAAAAAAACATACAATAGTATGGTGGCGAGTGCCCAAACGGTGTAAAATTGAAGGTAGAGGTTTTGTGAATAACTGAGTATGGGCTTACTGAAAACATCGAACATACCTACGGCGTTGTAAGTCAACACACCCAAACTTACCCACAAAAGGGGCTGTGCCAATAGGTTATCCACCTTTAGATTCTGGATAAGCTGCGAGAGGTACACCACGGATATGACAACCAGAAATACTCTGGCCAGTGTATTGGACAAGCCGTTGGCAGTCAGGCCCGAGTAAAAGAAAGCATCGAGCCCGATTGTTAGGGTCACCAGTGCGGTACCGGCCAAAATCAGGCGTCCGGTAGCTTCGCCGGACACCGATCTTGAAAATATCCAGCCAAACAGCAGCACATCTACTCCGCAAAAAACGTACAGGAAGGTGTTTTTGGCAGTAGAGAACAGCAGGGCTATGTCCAATATCAGCACAAGTACCAGACCTGCCAGCAAGATTCGGAACAGAATAGGAATACGACGATACAAATAAAAACCCAAAAGAATCGGAACGGCAATAAGGTATGTGCTCAGGTAGACCAGGTAAGCAGAAAGTTCTACGAGTTTCATCAGATGCGTTTGGGACTTGTTGTACGCCGGGTAAACGCTTACTCCTCCGGACAGGAGAATGGCGGACAACCGGGTTTGGAACCCGTGTAGCCTTGCTCGGCGCCATCGTAAGTCGAATACCAAAGGTCAGATTTCTGCGTTGGTTTTTGGCCGACATCTTGACCATTTGAATCAGTCACCACTTTTGTGCTCGGAGTAGCCGCGCCGAAGATCAGGTGAAAACAATTCCAGTCGTGTACATCCTCCGTTATTTTTGACTTTCTCAATCCCAGGCCAATAAATAGGTGAGATGCTTTGGCCTTGAATTCCTTAATAATTTCTTCCATCCTGTTCAAGTCGATGTACATCCCGTTGTTGAAGTTATCGCCAAGGCTGCTTTCCGTTTTACAGAACTCTCTAAAATTTTTCCTAAGCTCCTTAAAGGTAGCGGGTGTTGGGTTTTCAGGATCAGGCTTGATCTTGTTCAGGTCTGACTGGGAATGAATTCCCGTGCTTTCAAGATGTTTTACGAGAAGGGCTTCGTATACGTCCATTTTGGGCCGTTTACTTTTTTTGAGTTCGTCGCCGGTGAGTTTGATTTCGATTGCCATGATAGAAGGGGATTTATAGGGTGATTGATAAAACACGTGTTACTGAAAATTGATCGACACCCCACCTGCTCGTTCTCTTCTGCCATGTGTCAGGAATAAATTCCTTTCAATTTTCAAAATTTTTGGAGTAAATCTAGCATTTAGTCCACAATATAACAATAGTTAAAAAGCTGTAAATTAAATCTTTGGTCAACCTGCCTACATCGTTGAGTGTAAGTGGGAATAAGGGTATAAAGTGGCCCGGTTTTATGCGAGGCAATGTAGCGGATGTCGAGCTAATTGATCAACTTCATGCTAATGAATTATTAAAGCCAAAACGTACCTTTCTCAATGGCGATCACCCGCGCAGACAGCGGCTCCATCGTAGGTACCGCCACCGAAACCGTCATCCGTACCTTATCGGATTTTAGGGAAGAGAAACTGGCAGAGATGAAAGGTAGCCTGATTACGATTTTGAATTATGACAAACTGGTCAGGATGCGGAACTGATGAGAAAGGGTACCTTGCCTTAGAAGGTACCCCACAGGCAGGAGATCGGGATTGAAGAAGAATCCCTTTCTTTGTGAAAGAATCTGAAACACTGCTCAGCTATTTTACTTTACTATGCGTATTATCACCCTACTTTTCGCTACTCTGTTGGCCCTCACTATCTCGGTCGGACAAGCTGTCGCCCAGGCTACTACTCCTAAAAAGCCCGCATCCAATGCGCAACGCAACGCGCAGTGGAAACCCGAAAAGGGGAAGTACTATTTCAGTCACGCGCTGATTTATGAATACCTCGACAAAAGGGACTCGACCAAAGGCGAACTTTGGGTATTCATCGACCCGGTTACGGGTACCATGTGCTTTCAGCGGGAAAGCAGTTTTGGGGCTACCGACGAGATGAACGACGTTATTCTGGCGTTTCCCAACGGACAGATGATCGCTTGTGGCAAGGGCGAATCGGGCAAGAAAATCAGGGAAAGCTTCAAGAATAGCTCGGTCACGCCTGTGCCTGAAGATGTGCAGTTCCAGCGTAAGACGT
>JBBRDE010000239.1:0-8977 GCA_038204185.1 Cytophagales bacterium | reverse complement strand
TCGCTAAACGCCAGCTCGTCGTCATGCTCCTGCATGAGGGCGAGCAAATCTTCATCAGAATAGGGTAGGTAGCGTCCATTCATCTGAAAAGGAATTGGTTGAACCAGGGCCGAATGCCGCAGTACTAACTACTACCACTAAGCAGGGCAGACTATTTTTTTACTTGTCAATTTCGATGTATGACCTTCTATGCGTAAGAACCACCGCTTTTATTTCAGTTTCACGGGCCGGACGGAACCCTTCGTCATGTTACAGGGCCATTTCGCGCTCGTCCCGATGGGGCACCACCCGATTTGTAATCGGGACGGTTCCCCGCTGGGATGCTATCTCCCCGCGTTTGCAACGGCTGCGGCCCACCGTGCGAATGCCCTCATGCGCGGCTCGCGTTAAAAACGCGAAGTGGACGCAACGAAAGCTTAGCTGTTAGTTTTAATTAGCTCAATTCGAAAGTATTTCCCATTTAGTAAGCCGCTTAGCCTGTCTATCCTCTGTTCAACAATTTTTAAGTCGCCATAGTCAAATTCCTTGTGATGATTAGGGCACAAAACAAGAAGATTACCTAAAACACTCTGCCCACCTTTATTGACAGGGGTCACATGCGCTACTTCAACATAATTCAAGCCCGATTTTGTTTTTATTTCTGCCTTACAGTCGGGAAACTGGCACTTGTAACTGGCCGCTTTTTTGAGCAGAGTAACAATTTTCCGATCGTTGCGTAGTATCAACTGAATTTCCGTCAATCGTTTCTCGGGCTCTACTTGCCGCATTTGCTCGTTCAATTCTTTAAGTGCACTCAAAAGGTTTTTTTGGGTTTCAGACCGTTGTGAGGTGTCAGCCAAAGGATTGATATCATCGGCAAAATCAACAAGGGTTTTACAAAATTCATATTTGGTAATATTTTGAAAACCAAAACCAAAGTTGCCACAAATGCTTTTGAATTCAGAAAAACCGGGTAAGTCATTCAACAAAATGGGTCGCTCAAAGTTGAAGCCTGTTCCATAAGCATTGAAAAGGGCCGTGTCTCTTTCTACTTTATCGATGCCGATTAATGACCATAAGTAATACAGTTTACTTTTCTTTCCTGTACCTACGATGATAAAGCAATGGTCACCAACTGCTTTTTCAACCAATTGCTTCCTTGTAAAAAAACCTAATCTTTCAGTCTTGGTTGGACTAAATATTATTTTCTCAATCTGGTTAATGTCCGTATAGGGCAACCAACCTAAATTGTCAGCATTGTGATATTGTATAAAATATTGTTCCAAGTCAGTAAGGTTTGATTAGACATTGTTTTTTGTATCGCTTTTTTTGATAAAAGTTGCCGAAAAAATGGCTCCTAATGTGAAATTTACACAAATGTTCTACTTAGTCTTCACCCTGCACTAAAACGTCTTTTGCTAAATCAAAGCAATGAAACGGTGAGTAAATTGTCCCGCCTTTATGCATTAATCGCAAGGTTAGTTCTTTGATTGAACTAATAATTTGGGGCTCGGTCAGAAGAATATCTTTAAGTTCATTTAAGTTTGAAAAATGGAAACGAACTTGATCAGCGCCTGCAGCTCTATACTCCGACCGTTCTGCCTCTAGACTTTTGTATTTTTTATAAAGCCTGTCAAATACTTCATTATTTTCAAAGAAATGGCTCGTCATCACGAAGAAAGCAAAAGGCTTCTTTGTTTTTCGTTCATAACCCAAAACAAATACTTCCATTGCGTTTACGTTCATACAGAAGTATCGTGGATACGTTCCGCTGTTGGTAGAGGGCATACAGCTTAAAGACCAAAATGATAATTCTGTCTTTTTATATGCAAGTATGCACATCCTGATATACAGATTTAAAATCTCTTTAAGCATTGGGTAATTGTCGACCTGTCGAAGCTTCTCAAAGTTTCGTCGGTATTTAACTTTGTATTTTTCCTCAATTGTGGAATACAGATCGTATTTGTCGTTTGAAATATCAATATTGTTTTTAAGCCAACTTTCTTGTTCTGTTGGTGAAATAATTAAATCAAGGTCAGTGTCACCGATAACGTTTGATACGAAGATTTTATTTGTGAGCAAGAGTCCTTGTGTTTCTGCTTCTTCAATCAGCCTTTGCTCGATTTTATTTAAATTTTCCTTCTTTATCGACTGAAACCAAAATCGTTCAATGTTGTCGTAATTTTTTCTATGCTGAGCAAACCGTCTTACTGCGTCTATTGCTTGTCCGATATAGAAAGTATCGTCTGAAAAGTTAAGCAGATAAATTCCGCAACGGTTTTTAGATTTAGTGAATAAGTCAGAAATAGAAAGCCGTCCTTGCACGTTGAAGGCTTCGTCATATTTAAATCCTAAATGGTTGATTATTTCGGCTGTCATACTACAATTGCAAGCAATATGCAATAGTGTTGCTTTTCGCAAGCGAATCCCTGTTCATTTGCCTTCGAGATTGCGCCAATGTTTTTACTGATGTACATATTTTATTCATCTGCTTATCTACTTTCCTTAACGCCAGTGAAATACTACTGAATATGTTACTTATGCTGCGCTCATTGGCTCCCCTTCGATGTAAAACCTCCATTACCGGCTGTTTTTATTTCGTCCAATAAAAAACTAAAAGTCCGTAATTCTTCTTCTAATAAGCTAACTAAGTCACTCTCGGTCATCGTTAGACTTGAATGAGTGTGACCAACTTTGAAATAACACTCCCTCATCAAGTTTGGCTGGTAGTGCATCAATAATAACTTCATTCCTTTAAGATTAAGGTTTGGAATGGCAATAAATTCATCAATTCCGGTATTCGGCACATAAATCGAGTAGTCGGTAAGTTTCAGTAAACTTGAAGCAATTTCGTCGGGCTTTATTTTAATAACTGATTGCATTGCTTCTGCATCTTGTAATGCATGAGTTAAGTCAAAGCCACTGTCAATAAAATTTTCCCCAATCATAACTGCAACCGATGCCCGATGAGATTGTTTTCTGTCTAATCCTAACCTGAACAAAGCATGAGGTCCGCTTTGAAAATAGCTTATATGAGCATATAACCCAGTTGAATTGTATTTACTATTCAAAATTTTAGCAACGTTATCAAGAAGAGGTAAAATAGTGGTTGTATAGTATTGTCGTTTATTTTCCTTCCCTTCTAATGCGAGTAAATTTTTAAAATGTTCTTTAAAATCAAGTGCATTCGTGGGTTTTGGTGGAATGTATAGAGGTGATGTTCCGCTTTCTCCAGTATAAACAAGGTCAAGCCCGAATATTGCTTTTTCTCTATAATCCTTGATAATGTTATATTGGTAAAGAAAAACACGGTCTTTTATCGGTTCAAAATTTAGGGCATCAAAGTCACGCTGATTAAAGGACTTGGCAATACATAAAACTTTCAGATTAGCCCAATTAATGTTGAAGAACTTTAACTTCTTTTCGATGTCTTGGTGCTTGGAAGGAATGAGTGCAAGGTAATGAGCCGATTGTCCGACAATATGTCTGTTCTTATCTTTTTTGAACTCTATGATAAAAGGATTACCTTTTTTGTCAATCGCAAAAATGTCAATGCGTAATCCGTCAATGTAAAGTTCCTTTTGACCTGCAACAAGGTTGTAGTTCTCTTTTGTTTTAAAGAAGAAGTCCCTAACGTCTCTCTCAAGCATATAGAATTAGGTGTTTCAATTTAGCCGGTAACCCGTAAATATGTAAAATTTTTGCAAGCTTAGCTCAAAATATAACAATTGCACTTTACTTATAATTTTTGGGTATTTTCTGCGCAGAAAATACCCAAAAAGCCCTCTCGATTAGCTACCACACTCAACATAAGTGATTGTAACCCAAGATACTTCATCCACCCCATTTCTACATCAAACAGCCTCCTATTTTTATCAAACGTAGCAAATACCCCCTCACTTCCGCCGCACCGGCTTCTCCGCCTCCCTCGTCATCGTATACGGCAGCTCCCACACATTCCCCTTACTATCGCCAAAGTACAACTGCGACTTGCTCAGCTTGCCCGGATCACCGTCGGCCCAGAAATAGTAGAACGGATCGTGGCCATTGACCACTTTGCGGATGTAGTTGTGGTTGCGGGGGCTATTGTGGGTGAGTTGTTTGGCGCGGGTCCAGGTGTGGCCCTTATCGGTGGTTTTCCATTGTACCACCTCGCCGCCGCCGCCCCAGGGTTGGGGGGTGTTTTCGGTAGGGGCTACCACCATCCATTCGTTGCCCTTCACAAAGAGGCTACCCGTATCGTAGTTGTGGTCGGAGGTGGTGATGGGATGGTGTTGCCAGGCGGTGCCATTCCAGTAGGCTACGGCCCACTGCCGTAGGCCACTTTTGGGGCCGGGCTGGTGACCGGGACCGTAGAGATACAGGGCAATGGGGTACCCCTTTTCGTCAAAATTCACATCCTTGATGTATACATTCTGCCCCTGACTAAAAAACTCCTTCACCAGCGTCGGAGAAGCCACATCGGTGACGGGGATGGCTACCGGTTTCCCGTCCACCGTCGTCCAGGTTTTGCCCATGTCGGTCGTTTGTAAGTAGTAGATGTTGGTGCGCTTGTCCACATCGCCGTTGGGGTGCCAGTTGAAGAAAAACACCACCTTTTCGCCCAGTTGCCCGCTGATTTGGTAGTGCCCGGCGTTTTTGTCTTCGGGACGTTTCATGCCCGCGAGTTTTTGGTCTTCGGTCCAGGTGATGCCGTCGGGGCTGGTTTCGAAGTACAACTCCCGCACGCCGGTGTACTTGGTGAACAGGTTCAGGAAACCCTTGCCCGGAATGTACTTGGGCTGCGGGTAGGTCATGGTTTCTTCCGTGATCTGGTCAAAACCCTCGATGCTATACGGCTGCTTGCTGCGGTACTTGAAGCCCGGACGGCTGGTGTTACGACCGCTTACAAACAACCAAAGGTACCCCTGGTCGTCTATGGCCAGGCTGGGATTGTCGTGCGGATCGTCCACGCCTTTTTTGTCATACACCACGGTGGGACGGGAGACCGTCTTTTTTTTGTGATCATAGCTGCCGATCATGCAGAGCAGGTACCGATCCTGTTCGCCGGTGGTACCCCCGTACACAAAGAAAGTTTTGTTCACCTTCGGGGCGTAGATCGCCAGCGGAATATGCTTGGCCGTGTAGGTACCCAGGCCACCCGAGTACTTATCGCCGTACTCCGAAAACTGGCCCAGCGTGAACCAGATGCCCTTGTAGCCATCGGCGGGCTGGTTGTTGCGGGTGCTTGGCTGAGAAAACGCAGTACCTGATAAAAATAGAAAGAGTAAGGAGGGGAGTAGGGATTTCATTTGGTACGTTAGACTTTTTTAAACGCGAAGAGCGCGGAGCGGTACACCGCCCGGTTTTACGCAGAGGACGCGAAGTGACTACACCTGCGTCCACAGTTCTTTTACCTTTTTCAAATCGCGCTTCATGGCGTCGTAGATCACCTGCTTATCCACCGTTGGCGTTTTGGAGCCGTGTTCGGCTCCGCCCAGGTCGTACTCGTAGTGCATCGAGATGGGTACCTGCACATTATATTGCCGTAGCAGGCGGAAGTAGGTACCAAAGTCCACCATGCCTTCGCCCAGCGGGACGTTTTTCACGACGTACTTTCCTTTTTCCTGCGTCCAGATAAAATCCTTTATGGCCAACACTTTGATATACGGATGCAAAAGCCGTACTCCGTTTTCCCACGACATACCGCCCTCCACCGTGGCGTGGCGAATGTCGTATTGCAGGCCCATGGATTTGGTGTCGGCTTTTTGCATAAGCTGGTATAACTCCCATACTGAGGCACCAATGAGTTTTCCGGCGTGATTCTGGTAGCAGCCCACCAGGCCCAGCTTGCTGTTGAGCTTGCTCAGGGCGGCTATCTGCTTCTGAAATTTTTCCAGTGAAGCGGGCATGGTTTCGTTTTCACTGTACTTATACCAGTTCATGCGGTAGTACTTGATGCCCTGCTCGGCGGCGGTGCGTAGTACCGTTTCGTCGGTACCTTTGGCCTCTTCAACGGCGGTAGTCATCATCAGGGGTTGCAGGCCGGCTTTTTTGATGGCTTCCACGGCTTTGGGCAGGTCGGTTTTTACGCGTTCGGGTAGAACGTGCCCACCCGGCCGTACGGTGAGGTCTATGCCATCAAAACCGATTTCTTTTGCCTTTTCGGCCATTTCCTTGTAATCCAGAAATTGCAGGTGCTTGGAGAAAACCAGAATGGGCGGGAGGGCGGCAGCCGCAGATGGGCTTGTAAAGGATAAGAAAGGAAGGGTGCCCGCGGCGAGGGCGGCTTTCTGAATAAATTCACGCCTTGATGGATTGGTTTGCATGTAAAGGCTAGGTTGAGTAAGCTTTATAGGATTGGGAAGTTAAGGGGGTACCTTTTATCTTAGGCCGCTAATCCCAAGACGAGTAACTGCCTATGCAAACCCCTACGCTGCAATTTAGGGTAAAAGAAATCATTCAGGAAACGGCCGACACCCGGACTTTCGTGCTTGAACTTGCTGATGGAGACTCCTTAACTTATGAACCCGGTCAATTTTTGACTTTCCTGCTGGATGTCAATGGCCACGAGGTACGTCGGTCGTATTCGATGAGTTCAGCACCGGGCGTGGATGAGTTTCCGGCTATTACCATCAAGCGCGTGGCCAATGGCGAAATATCCCGCTATTGGCACGATCATGTGGAGGTAGGTACCTTACTCACTGCTCTTCCGCCGGCGGGTAGGTTCACCCTGGAACCTTCGGATGGCCAGCCGCGTGAGGTGGTACTGATCGGCGCGGGCAGTGGCATCACACCTTTGTTTTCGATCCTCAAATACGTGTTGGACCATGAACCTGAAAGTCTCGTAACGCTACTTTATGCCAGCCGTTGGGAGCGGAATATTATTTTTGGTCAGCAGTTGGCCGATTGGCAGCAGAGGTACCCCGAGCGGCTGAAAATAGTCCACGTCCTGAGCCAGCCCACTGACGATTGGACGGGTACCCAGGGACGGCTCAATAATTTTCGGCTGGAACGAATGGTGGGAGAATTCCTGCACTTCCCCACAGAACGCGCGCGGTTTTTCCTCTGCGGGCCATTTGAATTAATGCGCACCGCCGAGATTACGCTGCGGTTTATGGGTTTTGGAGACGACCAAATCCGGAAGGAAAATTTTGTCATCGACCCTGCTCCGCCGCCGCCAGCCCGTTCAGAACCGCACACGATACAACTCGTTTTTCAATCCCAAAACTACACTTTGGAGGTACCCGCCTATACCACCATCTTGCAAGCCGGGCTTGAGCAGGGTATTCCAATTCCGTACAGTTGCCGGGGCGGGCGTTGCGCCACCTGCGCGGCCCTCTGCCGCTCGGGTACCGTACGCATGAGCATCAACGATGTCCTCACCGAGCGTGATTTGGCTCAGGGCTGGGTGCTGACGTGCACGGGGTATGTGGAGAGTGAGGGGGTAGTGGTGGAGGTTGTGTAGTTTTTTTGTTGAATTGTTGACGGCGGGGCGCCCCGAGGCGGCAGCCCGCGCTGGTGTGTAATTGTTGAACTGTTTAATCCGAGGCTTGCTGTGGTACTGCGAGTAAACCTTATAGGTTGCGGTGAGTAGGGCTGGTTATTTTTTAATGATAATCGTATATTTGAAGAAAAGATAGGGGAACAAAAAGAAACCAATATGACCACTGCAACTCAGGAAAATCCCGGTTTATCAAAGCTGACAGATTTGCAGATCAGCCTCTTACGACTATTCGATCAAGAATTGGATAAACAACAGACACTTGAAGTCAGGATGCTATTAATGGATTATTTTGATCAAAAGCTACAGGCCGAACTTGACGAAGTGGCTGTCCGAAAAGAGTATACCGAAGCAGATTATCATAGGATGCTACGGGATGACAACTTTCCTGCTAAATGATTCGGGCTGTTGTTGACACCAACTGTTTACGAGCTTCCATACCTCCAAGAAGTCCTTTCTACCAACTGTATCTTGATTTTCGGGCCAACAAATTTGAGTGGTTTGTGAGTACCGAGATATTACTGGAATACGAGGAAGTTCTTTCCAGGACTTATTCTGCCACTACTGCACAACTCGTACTTCACCAATTAGCCATAGCCCCAAATGTTGTTTTTGCCGAAGCGGCCTTTCGTTGGCAACTTATCGAGAACGACCATGACGACAACAAGTTTTCTGACCTTGCATTGTCAGTAATCTGGTAAGCGAAGACAGCGATTTCAATGTCTTCAAAACGCTCGCTTTTCCAAAACTTACCGTTATAGGATTAGAAGCGTTTCTTTCGATTTTAGCGAACACATAGCAGTCTTTTCAGGCAGCCACTATAGCAACACCCTACTCCGCCACCTTATAAACCCCCAACTCACTCAACACCACCACTTCGGGGGTTTTGGTAAAACGTACCCGTAGCTTCGATGTGGTGACGGGGGTATCGAGTTTGATGAGCCGCCGCGCGCCGATGCTGGTACCTTTGTGGATTTCTTTCCAGGCGTCATTTTCCCAACTATCCATCGCAAATTCTTCCACCCGCTGGCCAAATTTGATGTTTTCCCGAATACTAATCAGGTCAAAGGTAGTAGGTTCAGAGAACTCGACCGTGAATTCGGATTTCTTAAAATCCTCATCGGTGGTCCAGTAGGTATCGGGGTTATTGTCCACCAGATTTTTGGTGCCATAGATGGAATTGTACCCGCGTACGTTGATCGCGCGGATGTAGGCCGTGCGGGCCAGGTTCACGGCGTAGGTTTTTTCCAGACGGTCCCCAAATGTTCTCAGGGAAGCCACGTCGGCATCGCTCAGCAGGCCGCGTGTGTCGGGAGCCAGACCCAGATCCAAAGCTGCCCCGCGTCCCACACTTTTCAGGTACAGGTCAAACAGTTCGTCGGGTGATTTTGGCTGTTGGTCGGGATGATAAAACCAGCCTTTGCGCAGGGGTACATCGCACTCGGCGGGAATCCAGAACTTGCCGTCGCGCATCCCCGTGGGGCTGTCTTTGTAATTGGCCTGACCGGGTACGGC
>JBBRDE010000238.1:0-8983 GCA_038204185.1 Cytophagales bacterium | reverse complement strand
GGGGGTACCCTGCTGGCCGATGGCGACAAGTCACCCATTACGCCGGGTACCAACGACGTGCAAATGCGCGACATGATCGTCAACTACGAGGGCGGGGCTTACGGACAAATCAGGCAGAATTTATTGAATAATCGTTTGCGGCTGGCCTTCGCCGGCCGGGTAGACAATTTCAAAAACTTCGGTACCCGGTTTTCGCCCCGCGCGTCGGGGGTACTTTCGCTGGGCGAGAATCGGGAACATAATCTGCGGTTGAGTTACGCCCAGGCCTACCGTCAGCCCGCGCAACTGGATCAGTACATCTACCTGGATTTTGGTTCGTTGCTGGTGATGGGGAATATTGACAAAGGTTTTCAGGGTTTGAACGCCGTTTCAACCTTGTCCAACGGCCAGCCCAATCCTAATTTCCTGAAACCTCAGACTATTAAAAACCTCTCGCCCGAACAGGCTAACACCTGGGAAATCGGCTACAAAGCCCAGATCCTGAAAGGCTTGTATATTGATGCCAGCTATTACCGCTCGCGTTATCAGGATTTTATCGGTACCCTCCGCTTCTACGGGCGCGAGGATGGTCTCGCCGTGCAAGGTACCCCTTTTCCGGCTACCGGCGATTTTGTTAAGCCCGCCACCGACCGCACGCGCGGCCGCCTGATTCAGGTATGGGCCAATGCCGCACAGACCGTGCAAACGCAGGGCGTGGTACTGGCCGCAGATTTTTACACACTCAAAAAACTTCATCTGTACAGCAACTACACCTGGTCGCACATCAACGAGGCCGATGTACCCGGCCTGATCCTGGGTTTCAACACGCCTACCCATAAAGTAAATGTCGGGCTGGACGGAACGCATGAGCAATTCACTTACAGCCTGAATTACCGCTACCAAACGGGCTACACTTTCTTCATGCCCTTCGACGAAGGCGACATCGCCGCCTACGGTACCCTGGATGCGCAGGTTGGCTACCGGATTCCTTCCTTTAAAAGTACCCTCCGACTGGGTGGCACCAACCTGACCAATGCTAACGCTGTGTCGGCTTATGGTTCGGCGGCGATGGGGCGCGTAGTGTATGTGGGTTGGCTGGTGGGGATTTGAGCTAAAACATTTGTTTTTGAAAGAGGGTACCTAAAAAACTGAGGTACCCTCTTCTGTTTAGGAATAGTTTTAGACTCGCGCAGTATCCAGTTGCTTTAACATTCTGTCGGACGACAAACTTGCCGAATCTGTATCTAGAAACAGTGTACAATTCTCATGGAGCTGTAAAATACTGGCCGGATAAAGATTACTCACCTCTTCCTCCAGGCTGTCCCTGACAGCCTTGGCTTTCCGTAGGTCGGGCACGGAACAAATAATGTGTCCGGACTTCATGATTTGCTTCACCGACATACTGATGGCCTGCGTGGGTACCTCATCCAGCGTAGCAAACCACCCTTCGTTCATTTGTTGTAAACGACACGGCTCGTCCAGATTAACAACCAGGTAGGGTTCTTCTATTTCAAAATCAGCCGGTGGATCGTTGAAGGCCAGATGGCCGTTTTCCCCGATCCCTACCAAAGCTACATCGATCGGATGCCTGGAAATGGCAGCCCCCAGCCTTTCTAATTCGCCATTCAGTTCAGCTTCTCCGTCGATCAGGAAATAGGCGGGAACAGTAGAAACCTTTTCCAGAAAACGCTCCTTGAGGTATTTACGGAAACTTGCCCCATGGGTACTAGGCAGGCCAATGTATTCATCCAGGTGAAACATGGTCACCTTTGACCAGTCAATGTCATTTTCGGCAATCAACTGGCTGATGGTTTCAAACTGGCTCGTCCCGGTTGCCAGTATAATGTTGGCCTTGCCTTTTTCTGCGATAATCTGGCGAATCAGTGCGGCGGCTTCCCGGCCTGCGTTTTGGCCTAACTCTTTACTTGTTTCAGCAATAACAATTTTCATTCAACTCACTAGTTTAAATTACAGGAACTGGCCTTTATGCCTTTATTTGGGTGTTTCCTCCCTTCTTTAATTCGATGTCAACGGGCTGATTGGTTTGCCATGATCCAGATGTGAAGTCTGGAATGTCAATGGAGTTGGATCGGTTGGCTACCGACCATTCGGTAAGTGGCGCGATAACGCTCCATGAGGCCGCATCATACACATCCTGATCCAGGGGAAGCCCGTTACGAAGACAGTCGATAAGCCGCCAGTCCATCAGGAAATCCATGCCCCCGTGACCGCCCACCTTCTTCGCCATTTCCCCGATTCTCTTCACAATCACCGGTTCGTATTTCTTTTCGAGTACCTTATATTCTTCATCAGAAAGCCATTCATGTCCCTGGGATATTCTTCCTGGCAAAGGATATTTCAGGGCGCTCCCCTTGGTACCGCTGATGAGGTGAATACGGGAATAAGGCCGGGGAGAAGTCACATCGTGCTGTAGCATGATCGTTTTCCCTTTGGCCGTTCTGATGGTCGTGGTATTCATGTTGCCCCGAAACGTTTTGCCGGCAAACTCTTTAAAATCCGGATCTGTAGCCGCCATCGCATGAGCTTTTTCAGCAATCATGAAATCGTTACTCGCCATGGAAACCAGGTAATCCATTTTGTCGCCCCGGTTAACGTTCAAAACCTGACACACCGGCCCAAGGCCGTGCATGGGATACAGGTTTCCATTTCGCTCGTTTTCCCTTAAACGCCAGTTGTTATACCTTTTTGTTTTGTCAAAAAACGATTCATAAATAGGGTGAATATAAGCACCCTCCACATGAATGACCTCGCCGAAATAGCCCTGTCGCGCCATATTCAGGGTCAGCAACTCAAAGAAATCGTAACAGCAGTTTTCCAGCATCATGCAATGCTTTTTAGTCCGTTCCGAGGTTTCCACGAGTTTCCAGCAGTCTTCCACCGTGGTGGCCACAGGGATTTCGCAGGCCACATGTTTGCCATTTTCCATGGCGTACAAAGCCATGGGCGCGTGCAGGTTCCAGGGGGTACAAATGTAAATGAGGTCAATGTCGTCGCGTTCGCAGACTTTCTTCCATTCGTTTTCCCCGCCCGAGTACAGCATAGGTTTGTGAAGGGTACCTTCAAATGTTTTCAGCGCAGCTGTTGCATACTCAGGACGAATGTCACAAAGTGCTTTTACTTCCACATTTTCCAGGTGAATGATGCGTTTGATAGCACCGCCTCCCCGGTTGCCCAAACCAATGTAGGCCATGCGGATCGTGTCAATTTTTGGCGCAGCATACCCCGACATATTAAAGGTCTGCCGATGTGGCCCTGCCGCCTGTTTTTTTATCTCCGGAAGGCTACCGCTGCTTTTCGTTGTAGCACAACCCTGGATAGAGCCTCCCACTAGCCCAAGTCCACCGATTCCAGTCAGTTTTAAAAATTCTCGTTTTTTCATTGCTATATCATTGGTTTACTACTCAAATTAACTGGACGGTCTATACTTGATCAGGAACAACAAAAGGTTTGCGATACGCTGCGGTGAGCATGGCATCTGCTTCGGGATCGTTGGCAAACTTTTCATAATCACCCATAAATTTCAGCTCACGGCCCAGGCGATACGATATGTTGGCAATCAACGGAAGTGTGGTGGAATAAAACCCTTCATTGATGTCACAGTTCAGGGTGTCGTCTTTTCCGTCGCGGATCGCACTCAAAAAATTGGCATAATGGTCTCCGCCTCCGGCTGCAAGTTTGAACGTAGGGTCATCCACTTTCTTAGGCTCTGGCTTGGAGCTGGCAAAGGGTGTTGTTTCACGTTTGCGAAATGCTTTCCAGGTGGAACCGTCCAATTCGAGGTAGCCCTCGGTACCGTAAAACATGTTTCCAACCCGGATACCCAGGCTTGATTCTGCATTGGAATAACGACCGCGTGTTTCAAATTCAAGCATTTTTCCGTCGTCGTATTTGAAGAGCGAAGTCTGCGTATTGGGTGTTTGCTGGGCGCATTCTTCCGGGTTAATTCCATAAACGCCTCCGGATGAGAAAACGGAAACCGGGTGTTCGTTTTTATTAAGTCCCCAGCGGGCGATATCGAATTGGTGCGGACCCTGATTCCCCGTGTCTCCATTCCCTGTATCCCAAAACCAGTGCCAGTTGTAATGCCCTCTTTTCTCATTGTAGCGGCGATAAGGCGCGGGCCCCAGCCATTGGTCGTAATGTAATGTAGAAGGCGGTGTACTGTCCTTTGCAATACCGAACGAATCCCGCGGTTTGATACAGATGCCCCGGGCGGAATAGACCGTACCAATACCTCCGTCGTGCAGGAATTTGACAGCTTCTATCACATTGGCGATGGAACGATTTTGAAATCCAACCTGAACACGCCTATCGTATTTGCGAGCCGCTTCAATCATTTTCCGTCCTTCGAAAACATTATGCGATGCGGGTTTTTCAACGTAAACGTGTTTTCCGGCCTGGCAGGCCCAAATGGTACCCAGCGCGTGCCAGTGGTTCGGGGTTGCGAATGACACCGCATGGATTTCCTTATCGTCAAACACCTTGCGCATATCCCACTCGGTGGCCGGCTTAAAGCCTGACATATCTGCTGCTTTTTTCACGCCTGCATCCCAAAACTTCTCGTCTACATCGCACAGCGTTTTAAGCCGTACATTGCTGCTGGTTTTCAGGTTGCAGAAATTAGTGATGTGGTCTTCTCCACGACCACTGATGCCGATCACAGCAACATTGATCCGTTCATTTGCGCCGATAATGGAAGCATACGATTTGCGGTTGAAACCCATGGCTCCAATAGCGACCCCCGCGGTGCCCAGGAGACTCTTTTTGATAAAATCTCTTCTTTCAGTCATTGCATTGGTATATTATGTAGCTTAATTATATAGTATAAAGCAATATGTGGTCAATATCTAGCCGCGAATTCATCGGTCATTGTCTTGATCTCGGTTTCGGTTAAATGATTGCCCGAACTCACGATAACCCGATAACGTAAAGTCAGAGATTTGCCATCGGCAATGACGTAGTTCAGCGACTCTTTTCCTTTAGTAAAATCTTTAACACCAAAGGGATTGGTACAAAACAGGCCGTAACCTCTCGCATGCCAGTAGGTAGGATAACTGAGGTTTTTAGGATGATCACCTATAATCAGCGAAATTTCCTCTGAGCCAATCTTTCCTGACAGATCCATCCATTTGGCTCTTGTTCCCCATACCGATTCGCCCAATATTCCTTCACTGCTTTTATAATTTCCGCTCACACCCGTGTTGGACATTTGTTTTACTTTGGTTGGGTTTCCTCTTGCATCGGTCAATGTTACTTCTTCTTTCGAGGGCAGTTCCAGCTCCCGCGCTACTCTAATCCCAAACATTCCTTCCTTCGTATCATTCATTTTTACATCGCCGTGCGTGGCTGTCAGTGTTGTAACACGATCGATGATCCTGGTCGAGCCTTTTGCAATAAAATGATATTCCGTTTTTTCAGCCAACACTTCTTTACCGAACGGATCAATCCAGCTGGAATTCGTTATTAAAACGCCCTCGCCCCTTCCCTTGGCAGCCTTTTCAATGCCTAGGTGTACTATTTTTCCTGAATGTACCTTTCTGATTTCAGCGGGAATTTCGTAGGAGTTTCCCCAAAAATCTAAGCCATTGACATCCCCGTAGTTCAGCCAGATACCCACGTGATGGGGGTGGTCCGAACGCTCCCCTGGTCTTGGCTTTAGGGGGAATCCTCTTGTGATCTCAGTACCCGCCGCAGTGAGCACAGGGTACAGAATCGGCTTCATCACGGTGTCGGGCCAGGCATAGGCGGTAAACAATTTTCCCCCTATCGTAACATTGACTCTTTTATCAGATTGAAGCTCATGAAACTCAACCAGGGGTAAGGCCTGACTACTGGATTTCTGACCGGATACATCGTGTGGGCTGCCCACCAGTGCTGCCACTACTGCGATCACAACCGGGACTAAGTATCTCATATCAGGTAAACGATTGGTCTGTTGCGACAACATCATTTGATTGCCGTGAGCGGTGCAATGTTTTTTTCAGCGCCGTTATAGCCCACATTCTGATTGATCACCGCTTGCGTGTTCGCGGTGATCACAAGGGATGGAATCGGCCAAAGTGCATGAAATGGAGCCATGTTCGCGGTATTACCCAGCAGCTGGATTTTCTTTTCATACGTATTGTTATATTTCATCACCCGGTCGAAGTAGAAATTCTTGGTACTAAAGCTGTTCAGGCCATAACCTCCCAAACCCGATTTGGCCATAATGTACGAGACGCGTACCAGCTCTGAGTGCCGTGGTTCTTCTGCAAACAGTTCGCGGGCGCGTTCATTCATAATAAAATCTATATTTACCTCTGCCGCCGTGATCGGTGTCGCCTGGGCACGCGTCCTGATTTTGTTGATATCATCCGCCGCCAAAGCAAGCTGTCCTTTCCAATAGTATGCTTCTGCGCGCAGCAAATAGGTTTCGGCCAGGCGGAAAATATACCAGTCTCCATTACCACCAACGGGGGTTGCTTTCGGATCATCCATGGGATTGTACATGATGTAATGCGGCATGGCGTACACGTGCTTGAAAGTATCGACTTGCGCCGCCAGGTATTTTGTGTTGATAGGCTTTCCAAAATCTACCGAAGAAGGATTGTTATACTTTAATTCGTGAATATCCACCCAGTTGATGTCGCTTCTTCTCAGATCGGGCGTAGTGCGCCAGTTGTCGCCTTTGTAAGACCAGATGTCATACTGGTAATAACCGGTAAGTCTGATGTTGGCGTTGCCTCTTCCCAAAGAATCGTACATCGGCCCACTGGCCACCATGCCGGGCTTCCCCTTGCTGTCCAGTACCTGTGGCTGGAACCACTGGGGGTTGTACATGCGCATGGTATAAAGGCCCACAGATCTTGCCCCCGGAGGTGCTTCGTAGCGGTCGATCGAGGCAAGAATGGTTTCCGTATTTTGGGAAATACTGAAATTCTTGGAACGGTGCAAATCCCAGATCAGGTTTCTGTAAGGCTTGGCAGCATCAATCCCAAAACGGCGGGTCATCAGGGCATAAGGGCCGGCAATGACTTTGTTGGCCGCTTCGATAGCTTTGTCAAATTCCGTATTGGCCAGATACACTTTGGTTAGCAAATGATTGCCTGCCCCCTTTGAAATCCCGCCGCTTTTCGCTGCAACTGGCAACCATTGCACCGCATATTCAAGATCCGTTTGCAATTTTGTCAATATGGTCCATCGGCTGTGGGTTTGAAAATCCAGTTTCGCTCCCTGTATTTCTTCACTGATGAAAGGTACGTCGCCGTAGGAATTGACGAGACGGTAGTACCAATATGCCCGGTGCCACAGCGCTTCTGCAAGTATTGCGTTTCTTTCCGCTTCGGTCGACCATTTGATGTTATCAATTCTGGAAATCAGTACGTTGGTATTTTTAATTGTACCATATATCTGAGTGAACATGGCCAGAAAACGATAATACTGGTCCGTGTTTGGTGTCAGGTTATAAAAATCCAACTGCGACCAGGGCGATGCGAGATCAGACGCCGCAAACTCCATGGTGAGGTTGGGCATGGTACCTGTGTTCTCATTTTTAAGATCCTTCCGCATCGTAATCAAAAGTGATTCGAAACCAGCTTTGTCAACGAAGACATTTTCAGGACTGAAAAAAGAAAGCGGTTCAGGCTTCAGCCAGTCTTTATCGCAGGCCGACTGGGTCAATAGGAGTACAAAAAGTACGGGAGATATTTTTAAAAGACGTTTCATGATTCTTTTCAATTTTTATGGCTGACTACTTACAATGACACGTTTATCCCAAGGGTGAAATTTCTCGGCATCGGCACGTTAGTGCCACCGGAAGTCCAGGCCTCTGGATCCCAGCCCGGCCATTTCGTAAAAGTGCAGAGGTTCCTGACCGAAGCAAACACGCGCATATTGTTCAATTTGAATCGGCTGGCAAGCGGGGACGGTAGGGAATAGGAGACGTTTACATCCTGAATCCGCACGAAAGAAAGTGGCTTATATATTTTGATTCCTCCGCCGAAAACGTTCGTATTGGTATTAAGCCGGGTATAATCGTTGATCGGATTTTCGGGCGTCCAGTAGGGAAAATCGTTGGTATTTCTGCGGTCATAGGTATCTGATCCGCCGGCACGAAGCCCTTCCGCAAAAGGCGCTATGTGTCCAAGTTCACTTCTCAGGAATACGGACGCTGAGAAATTTTTGAAAAAAGTAAATTCATTTCTCAAACCAATGCGGAATCGTGGCTGACGATACCCGATAAACATCTTATCCAATAGCGCCTCGTATTTCCCATTGGCATCGACATCCGTCGCTTTAAAATCCCCCGGTTGAAGTTTATACACCGCGGCAGCATCTTTCTCAGCAACCTGCCAGATTCCGGTTACGTCGTAGTTCCAGACCCGGTCCAGCGCTTGTCCCGGAAACCATTCGTTCGTATAGTCGGGTAGTTCACTTCTGACGACTTTGCCGTCTATTGTTTCTTCTTTGTAATCGCCAAACAGTTTTTTGATCTTGTTCCTGTTGAATGAAAACACAAGACTCGACCGCCAGCTGAAATTTTCCCGCTCGGTGTTGATGGTGTTAGCCGTCAATTCAAAGCCTTTATTACCCAGCTCCCCAAGATTGGAGGTAATGTTCTTGAACCCTGTAATTTCAGGCAGCAAACGGTTCATAAGCAGGTTTGACGTAGTCATATCGTAATATTCCATGCTTATGTCAAGGCGGTTCCTAAGGAAGCTTACGTCCATACCGAGATTGATCGATTCCGTTCTTTCCCACACCAGGTTCGGATTGGCCAGTGTACTGGGGTACACGCCTACCTGCGGCGCCAGGCCATCATAATATTGCGTCGATAACAATTGGGCAAGGGCAGAGTATGCGCCGATATCCCGGTTTCCGTTTACACCGTACGATAATCTCAGTTTCATTTGGCTCACGAAATTGAGATTAAAAAACTTTTCTTCCGAAATTTTCCAGGCCAAAGCCGCTGCCGGAAAGGTAGCTCTTGGTTGTTTGGTACCAA
>JBBRDE010000237.1:0-9012 GCA_038204185.1 Cytophagales bacterium | reverse complement strand
CGGAATAGCCCGAGAAATCACAATAGATACGGAACGTGAAGAAGAGGGTCGCAACCAGCATGGTCAGACCGTTCTGCTCGTAGGGGTTGTTGTAGGCGTAGTCGATCATTAGAGCCAGGCGGTCGCCGATGACCACCTTCTTGAACATCCCGAAAGCCATTTGCATGAGTCCCGCTTTGACCTGCTCAAAATCGTACTTGAAATACGAGTGAAACTGGAACAGCATGTTCTGGGGGCGCTCGATGGGACCCGCTACCAACTGCGGGTAGAACATAACGTAGAGCGCGTAAATCCCGAAATGGTACTCGGCTGGCTGGTTTTTACGGTACACCTCGATGGTGTAGCTCATGGCCTGGAACGTGTGAAAAGATAGTCCGATCGGCAGTAGTACCTGCCCGGCCCCATTGGTGACCCATTCGGCAATGCGGTGCGGAATCAACCCGCCCAGCGGGGGTACATAAGGGCCAAGGTCCAGTAGCGCGAAAAAACTATTGGCTGCATCGCTAAGAAAATCGTAGTACTTGAAGAAAGCCAGGATTCCAATGTTGGAAATCAAACTAATCACCAGCAAGAGCTTCCGTTTTCTTTGATCTTCCGTTTTCTCGATCCAGATGCCGGCGTAGTAGTCAATGACAATCGTACCGAACAGGATGAGGATATACACGGGCTTGAAGACCATGTAGAAGTAGCAACTCGCCGCCAGTAACAGCATCCAGCGTCCCCGCCACGACAGGCTAAAATAGGCCACCGTCACGAAGATGAAGAAAAGGATGAATTGCAGGGAGTTAAACAGCATCGGTCAGCGGATGATCACGGTTTGGTCGGTGGACAGCAATTGATCGTATTGAGCGCCCACTTCCCATATTTCTACGGTGTACTTGCCACTACGCAGCGTGGCTTTCGGGCAATCGGCTTTTTCCAGGGTGGGAGTGATGTAGAATAAGTAGATGTTTTTGCTCGATTTGAGAACGACGTAGCGGTCGGACATCGACCGGGCAGGCCCGTTGCGCAATGTGATATGAACGGCTTCCTCCGTTTCACGTTTCGTAACGGTTATGCTTCCTTCGGTAAAGCGTTCGGCGATACTTTCCTCCCTCCGGTGTACGAGCGGCGATGGTAATTGGTACACCCCCTTCTCCTGGGTACCCTGCAAAGTACTTACTATCATTGGCTCGAAGGCGGTACCCTTGGAAGCGCCCAAACCGAGGCCGTTGTGCCGCTGGTTAAAAGCGAATGCCTGCCTGACTTTTGGAATTCTAGCCACTTCTGGCACGTAGTGGTAGTAGGAGGTACCCCACGCCAACAACGACCCTAGTAGGGCAATGCCGAAAATGGGTTTCTGTATTTTATGGGGACTTAGCGAAATCAGGAGCAGGTACCCAATGGCCGCAAAGGTACCGGGGTAGATTTTATAGGTACTCCACAGCACCAATTCATAGTCAAACCTCGTCCGAAAAAAAACCACCAGCGCCATACTGATAAAGAGATAGGTCAGCGCGGCGAGCCAAAAGGCATCGGCGGAGGTGTTTTTCGTTGGGATAAAAAGTCGACTTGAAAAAAGGCGCGACACCCTGGGCGAAAGCCTGTTTTGCCAATAGCCTGACTGGCTGAAAATAATCCCCAGCCAGTACAGCGCAAAGCCCAGCAATAAGGCTCCCATTGCCGTAGGAATCAGCATCCGTTTCAGAAAGGAAAGAGTAGGTAAAATATCAAAAATCCCACCCACCATCGCCAGTAGACCCGCGAGTACCCTAACCGGATTCGCCAGAATATAAGCAAAACCCTTGTCATTGCCCTGCACAAAATCGTAGCCGTAGAAATAGAAGAAAATGGCCCCTGCTCCCAGTAGCGTCCAGATCCCCAGATCTTTCCAGCGACCCTGAAAAAAAAGAAGCACTACCCCTGAAGGCCACACCATCATGCCATTACCCATGCTAAACGTGTCGAGCCAGGCTACCCCGATGGCCAGCCAGAAATAGGCTTTGCTATCTTTTGCCAAGAAATGAAAGGCCAGGAACGACAGGAAAATGACTAATTGGTACTGTAACGTCATGATGGTCATGAATGTCATGACGTAGAATTGCAAGTTGAAAATCAGCAGCGCAGCGGGCAGCAGCCATAGAATCCGGGTTTCGGTTTTTCGGAAATTCCTGACTAGTAACCCGAAAATTCCCAGCACCGAAAGGTTGCCAATAAATGCGAGTACTCGGAAATTAAGCTCACCCATGAGCGTCTTTTGCACCAGCACCACTAGCCGCGCGCCCACCACGCGGTGTTCATTATTGGGCCGGAATAAGGCACTCAGCTTACCGGAGAGCGTATCGGCATTCAACCAGTTGAGCAGAAAGTAGGGAATATTCTCGATGTCGTCGTACCAGGGAATGTCCAGGCTGTACAGCACCGCCGTTGCATAGAACAGCGCAATAGGAAGCAGCACCAACACGCTTGCCCAAACGGGATTTCTGCTTGCCGTTAGCACGCGCTCACTCATTGGTTTCTTTTTTGAGGTAAATCGCTTCCTTGCCGAAGTACCCGGCCATCAGCTTGTTCCACCAATGGGTAGGGTCTTCTTTAATTTCATCTACGAACAGCGACTGGGGCGGATTTTTAATTTCGGGTAGGTACACTACGGATGTAGGGGCATTCTTGATCAGGTCGTAGCGCTGGTACATGTTGGTGTTGTAGGCCGCCGCTTTGCCGCTAAGCCAGTCGGTGTAGAGCATTCGGACGTTTGGATTTTTGTAAAAAGAAACCACTGTCCACAGGCCCAGGAATGCCACGACGATTCCCTGCAACGAACCCGAAACGGCGGGCAGCGAAAACCGTTGGCTGGCCCACTGGTACAGGACTCCCGCTATATAAAACCACCCCACCAGAAAAAACAGATAGACGCAATTGATTTCCCGCGCGGTAGGGTCGATGCCGATGCCGTAGTAGGAGGTAAATAGCTGGGCGGACAGGACGCCGAGGTACACCAGCGATACGTACCAAACCGGAACCGCGAAGTAGGTACGGGCTTGCGGCGTGATGCGGGAAAGCACGATTATCCAGACTGCTGTAAACAGCAGCAGAGGGGTGCCTGATAGCCAACTGTACGTCAGTGATGCCAGTTTTTTGAACGAGTTCAACACGGATTCGGGAATATTGCCGCTCAGCGGGTTACCTCCAATCCGAACTTTAAGACCCGGTGCGGTGAAGTAAAAATAGCATCCGATGGTCGCCGCCGCGATCAGACCTAGCATCAAGCCATCTATTTTTTTGTGAAATAGCAGCCGGTAACCCCACAAGCCTGCGATTAGGATAAGAATCGTGAGCAGGTTGGGTTCGCTGCTTCCAATAATGGCGAAAACGAGGAATCCCGCAAAAATTCCGGTCAGGATTTTCATTGGACGGGTTTCCAGGCGGTACCAGCGCAGTACCACCACAACCCAACCGAAGGTCAGGATGCTGGGAATGGTGAACGTGACGAAGGCTGCCATCCAGTAAAAAGCCTCGGCAACACTCGGAATTTTGAGCGCATAGAGAAAAAAGACTATCCCCGCAAAACCAAGATGCGCCCGCCGGGACAGGGTAGGAGTGAGTTGCCGGGCCAGCAAATACAGAACTCCCACTAACCCCAGGAATAGCGCGATGGGGAGTACCTTGAAACCCGCGACGGAGTGGAACAGCAGTGGGTTGGAATGATTGAGCAGGATGCCGAAGTACCTTCCCGTCCAGCCCGTGTAGTAATAGTGCATGGCTTCCAGCCAGCCAAACTTGAACACGGTGTCAATGTAGCCGTAGTCGTCGGCGGGGGAGGGGTGGTTGTAAAAAGACAGTGCGATCAAGGGAAGCAGCACACTGGCCAGCAATACCACGTTGATGCTGTTGCCTACCGTTCGGTATGTCCTGAAAAGATTATTCATGTACTACTTTTTCGATGATATAGCGGGGGCGGGCTTTCACTTCTTCGTAGATTTTACCAATGTACTCTCCAATCAACCCCAGGGCCATCATATTGGAACCGCTGAAAAACGTGATCGGCAGGAGCGTGGAGGTCCAACCGGGTACTGTGAAGCCGAAGAGGTAGGATGTCAGGATATACACGAAAATGGCCATGGCGACAAGGAAATTGAAAAAGCCAAAGTACAACACAAGTCGCATCGGGAAGGTGGAGAAGGACGTAATGCCGTTCCAGGCAAAGAGTACCATTTTCCTGACCGGATACTTGGTTTCTCCGGCCATGCGGTCCAATCTTTTATAAAAAACCTTCTCACTTTGAAATCCCACCAGCGGCACGATGCCCCGCAGAAACAGATTTATTTCCCGGAAGTTACCTAACTCCTGCAACACCCGACGGTCCATGAGCCGGAAGTCGGCGTGATTGAACACCACGGGGACGCCCATTTTCTGCATGATTGTGTAGAAACTCTCGGCGGTCACGCGTTTGAACCAGCTATCCGAGGTACGGTCGTTGCGCACGCCATACACGATCATTGCGCCATCGCGGTGCTTTTCAAGCATGGCGGTCATGGCATGAATGTCGTCCTGCAGGTCGGCATCGAGGGTGATGAAACAATCGAAATCATCCACGTGGTGCTCCAGCCCGGCCAGAATGGCACTTTGGTGGCCGAAATTACGAGAGAGCTTAACACCAATAACGGTCGGATCAGCTTGTGAAATTTCCTCAATAATGTCCCAGGTACGGTCGCGGCTACCGTCGTTGACGAAGCAAATCTTGCTGTCTTCGCTAATCAATCCGCTCGCTTTCAGGCCCACATAGTACCCTTTCAAGGTACCATAGGTATGATGCAGGATGGCTTCTTCGTTGTAGCAGGGCAGTACGAGCAGCAGGCGCGCTGGATTCATAGGATCGTCATTTGGTGGGGCAAAATTAGCAGGAAAAGGCAAACCCGCCGTATTTCGGTCAGGTTTAAACCGCTGCCCGCTTTCGGCCCTGCAAAATTGGATACACCAAAACTGCCAGCAAAATCACCAGGGTGCCCAGATAAAAGCCGGGGGTCATGCGTTCTTTCTCCCTAAAAATAAGGAAAGCCAGCGCGATGCCGTACACTGGTTCGAGGTTCAGGGTGAGGTTGATCATGTAGGCCGAGAACTGCTTCATCAATTGGGTACCCATCGAATAGGCATAGACAGTACATACACCGGCCAGGATCAGAATCCACAGCCAGTCGGTAGCGATGGGCCAGAGCGGCAGGGAATTGTTCAGGTCGTATCGTTGGAAAATACCCACAAACACAAGCGAGCAGATACTGGCTCCGACCATTTCATAGAAAGTAATGACGAAGGCATCGTGCCGCTTGATAAAATGGCTGTTGGCAACGGTGAAGAGGGCCGCCAGAAAAGCCGAACCTAACGCCAGCACCAAGCCCAGGGCGTGATCGAACTCGAAGCGAAACACGATATACAGCCCCACTACGGCCACCAGTCCTAGAAGGACTTCCAGGGGGCGGACGCGCTGACGGCTTACCAGTGGCTCGACCAGACTCGTCCAGAGGGAGGTAGTGGACATGCCAGCCAGACACACCGAAGCGGTGGAAACCCGGGCTGAGGCAAAGAAGAGAATCCAGTGAGTGGAAAGCAGAATACCTACCCCCATAATACGGATGGCTTCGCTGCGTCCGACCCGAAAACTATTCTTACGCAGATAGACTACCAAGGCTAGCCCCAGCGCTGCTAAAACCGTGCGGTACAGGACCAGTGCCGTAGGAGCAATGGTCACTAAAAGGCCCAAAATGGCCGTAAAACCCCAGATCAAAACAAGAAAATGTAGTTGCAGGTAGGAACGCAGCGGCGGCGACGGGCTCATCGGGGAAGTGTTTTGAATAGACCCAGCCCCACGAACGAGAAAATAATGTTGGGCAGCCACACCGCCAGCAGGGTGTTGATGTTGCCCGATTCGGCCACGCCCTTGGAAAGCAGATAAAACAAGATGTAGATAAATGCCAGGGCAAAGCCCAGGGCGATTTGTAAACCTACCCCACGGCGACTTTTACGACCCGACACGATCACGCCAATGGCCGTCAGAATGAGGATGGCGAAGGGCTGGGTAAAACGCGTGTACTTTTCAATCAGGTATACTTCTAGTCCATCGGCGCCCCGGCTTTTGAGCAGGTCGATGTAGTCGTTCAGTTCAGTGAGCGTGAAGGTTTCAAAGAGGTTATAGTCGCTCTCAAAATCCTTGGGTCGCAGATTGATCAGCGTATCCAGTTCGGTACCGTAGCTGAGATTCTCGCGCAAGCTGTCGATGGTCCGGACGCGATAATCCTTTAAGGCCCATTTATTTTTTTCGGGTTGCCACACGATGCGGTCGGCGGTCAGTTTCTTTTTGAGTTTGTTGCCATCGACGGTTTCCAGCGTGAATTTATTACCCGTCTTGGTGGTCACGTTGTAGCTTTCGAGGTAAGCGTACACATGCGGGGCTACCTTGATGTGAACATTGCGACCGTCGTAGTAGAACTCATCCTTCACATACTGCTGCTCGAAGGCATTTCTGATTTTGTTGGCTTTGGGCAGTATCCAGCCCACCAGTCCGAACATGACGCCCCCGATGAGAATGGCGCCGATAAAGTAAGGTACCATTAACCGTCCGAAACTGATGCCGCTACTCAGCATGGCCACGATTTCGGTGCGGGCGGCGATGCGGGACGTGAAGAATACGGTGGCGATAAACACCATCAGCGGACTGATGTAGTTGATCCAGTAAGGAATCAGGTTGAGGTAGTATTGAAAAAGTACGGCCGACACCGGAGCTTTTTTCTCAATAAAATCATCAATTTTTTCGGTGTAGTCGATCATGCAGATAATGAGCACAATGACAAACGCCACAAACAGGTAGGTGATCAGGAAGTTTTTAAGGATATAGCGATCCAGTATTTTCACAATGACGATTTTGTAGTGGATTCTGGATTTTAGATACTGGGTTTAGGTCTCGACTGGTTAGCTAAAATTTAAATGTAGGTCGGGTAATGATTTCTGCTCGGGTACTTCTGTCGGAAAAAAATTATCAACTGTCAACTCTCAACTGTCCACTGATTTAAACCCGTTGTACCAGTAAGTTTTTGGAAATTTCCTGACTAAGGAACAGGGTCTTTACGCCATCGATCTGCACCAGTGCCGACTTGTCGTAGTCATTGGTTTCTTTAATCTCCATTTCGCAGCCCAGCATGAGTCCTGAGCGATCGAGGTGTTGTAGGAAAGGCGTTGTGTGTTCCAGCACGCCCATCATCCGCACTTTATCGCCCTCTTCTACTTCGGATAGTTTCAGATAGTCGGCCGTGGGCATATTGCCTTTGGCGTCGGGAATCGGGTCGCCGTGGGGGTCGAACCGGGGATGACCCAGAAAAGCCGCCAGCCGCTCCATCAGGCGGTCAGAAGGGATGTGTTCCAGTTCTTCGGCAATGTCATGTACCTCGTCCCAGCCGAAACCCAGCGTCTCGACCAGAAAAACTTCCCATAACCGGTGTTTACGGATTATTTTCAAAGCCAGTTTTTCACCCGTCGGCGTCAGAGTAACGCCCTGGTACTTTTTGTAGTTTATCAGGTCTTTCTCGGCCAGTTTTTTAAGCATATCCGTCACCGAGGCAGCACGGGTAGCCGTACCTTCCGCCAGCGCATTAGTACTAACCTCGGTACCTTCGGGCCCAGACAGATTATGAATAATTTTTAGGTAGTTTTCTTCGGTAAACGAATGCGGCATGATGTAAGGCTTGCTACGATGCAAATAGCAATAACGCAAAAGTACGATTTACTTATTGTATTGAAAAAGTTTAGGGTAGTCTAAAAATTAGTTTCTACATTTGTGAAGATTTGAACTATTAGACATTTTAATTTCGATGTTTGAATTTTTATAAAATGCTGAGAACCAAACTAAATTATAAGGCAACGACGATTCACATTCAGAATGTTTGTGAATAATTCCATCTAACGCCAGTCCCTGAACAATTTCTTAAAAATACTTAAATGAATAAAAACGTACTTGAAGATAAGGATGGCATACCGTTGTCTACCGGACAGCTGCCTTCGCTGCCCGAATCCTACGCGTCGATCGATGTTCCCGAAGGCAAGGGCTGGTGGAGGAAAATGGCCGCTTTCATTGGCCCTGGCCTCATGGTTGCCGTGGGCTACATGGACCCTGGCAACTGGGCCACCGACATCGAAGGCGGATCGCGCTTTGGCTACATGCTGCTATCGGTGATTCTGATTTCCAATCTGTTCGCCATGCTGTTGCAGCACCTATCGCTCAAATTGGGCATCGCCACGGGACGCGATCTGGCGCAGGCCTGCCGCGATTACTACTCGCGCCCGGTTTCATTTGTACTCTGGATTTTGTGCGAGATAGCCATTGCCGCCTGCGACCTGGCCGAGGTGATCGGCTCCGCTATCGCGCTTAACCTGCTTTTCGGAATGCCGTTGGCGGTAGGAGTAGTGCTGACGGGCTTTGACGTGCTGCTGATTCTATACTTCCAGCACAAGGGTTTTCGGGTGCTGGAAAGCATCGTGGGTGGGCTCATCGCCTTAATTATGGTGAGTTTCATATACGAAATGATCGTGTCGCAGCCATCCATGGTGGGTATTCTAGGTGGACTGGTACCACAGGCCAAAGTCGTAACCGACCCCACGGCGCTGTATATCGCGATTGGTATCCTGGGCGCTACCGTGATGCCGCATAATCTCTACCTGCATTCGAGCATTGTCCAAACCCGCAACTACAAGCGGGATGAAGCAGGCAAACGTTCGGCCATCAAATTCGCTACTATTGACTCCACTTTTTTTCTGGGTCTGGCCTTTTTCGTCAACGCGGCCATTCTGATCCTATCGGCGGCTACCTTCCATAACAATGGACGTTTTGAAATAGCCGACATTACCGACGCCTACCATCTGCTCGACCCGCTGCTGGGCGTCAAATGGGCCGGCATCCTGTTTGCTGTGGCATTGCTGGCTTCGGGACAGAACTCAACCCTGACGGGTACCCTGGCCGGGCAAATCGTGATGGAGGGCTTCCTGAACCTA
>JBBRDE010000236.1:0-9036 GCA_038204185.1 Cytophagales bacterium | reverse complement strand
GCGTCAGGTCCGGAGACTTCATTTTTGGCCTCGGCGTATGCCAGCAAAACCTCTGAATAACGCATATGTACTACGTTCATATCTGTAACTGGGATTTTGGACCTGTCCCAGGGCAGCTTTGAAATGTCCATGTATTTCTTTTGAGAAAACCCAGTTAATATTGGGTCAGAAGTTGCGAATATTGAGCCGTTTGGATTGATATAAGGATCGCCTGGTACTAGAATAGTCATTTTCAACCTTGGATCTCTTTTTACATAGGGATTGGTGGCATCATATCCCGAAGCAGGATCCGTTATCATCTTCCCATTGGCCATTTCATACTCATTCACAAGGTTCTGGTAAGGTTGTATGCCGCCATACCAGCCAATTTCAACCAGCATGCCTTCGCCCCCCTGCGGGTTGTTTGGCGCCAAGTATTTGGTTGAAAAGATGATTTCAGGGTTGCCTTGCTGGGTCGTTTGCAGAAAGAGATTAGAATAGCCGCCCTGATATATGGAGAATGTATTGGTGCTCATAATTGCATTCGTTAATGCCACTGCATCAGCCCAGTTCTGCTGATAAAGCCTCACCCGGGCTTTCAACATCTGAGCACTTGCCTTCACCGCGTGCCCTGCGTACGCAGATGCGGGCAACTTGGATATGGCATAATCCAAATCCTCGATAACAAAAGTCAATACTTCAGCTTTGGGGCTTTTAGCAATTTTTGCATCCTCTGCGGTTTTCGGCGCGGTCTTATAGAGAACGACGTCGCCAAAGAACTGCACAAGCTCAAAATAGAACAATGCCCGAAGGAATCGAACCTCAGCCATATACAGGTCCTTGGTAGCCTGAGGCACTGCGGCAACACTTTCCACATTCTCGAGAAAATAATTACAGGCGGCTATACCTGCATAAGGCTCGTTGTACAAGGACCCATTTATGTTAGAGGAATTGATAATACCGATGGTGGCGTTTTGGAAGCCAAAATAACCGTGTCTGTCCAGGGCATTATCCGAATAGGTATCCAGGTACGGCTTGCGGAATCCGAAAATATTGCTCTGAAGCCGGCGGTAAACGCCCACTAATGCCATATCTACGTCTGCCTGGGTTTTCCAGAAAGTAGCACCTGAAATCGCATTAAGCGGATTTTTGTCCAAATAGCTGTCATCGCAGGAACTGGTACTTCCCAATACCAAAGTGGCCAGCAAGCCAGAGATTATATATGTATGTCTGAAATTCATTTTCGTAACAGTTTAATAGTAATAATGTAGCCTCCCATTTTTAGAACCTAATGCTCAACCCTGCGGTATAGATCCGCAACTGAGGAAATTGTGCAAACCTGCCGGAGCCAGCCCGTTCCGGGTCATTCCCCTCATACTTTGTCCAGGTGACCAGATTATCCCCCGACAAGTAAACCGTTAAACCCTTTGACTTGAGTTTACTCAAAATCTTTTCATTGACCGCGTAGGAAAGATAAAGATTCTTCAATCGCAGGTAGGAGGCGTCCTGTAGGAAATAGGTGGAGGTATACCCTGCTACCCCCGAATAACCGGTCAGGTACGTAGCAGGAACCGTGTTGCTTGGATTAGTGGGTGACCAGGCATTCAAAAATCTTTTTGGAGGTGCTGATCCTTGTTGGAAAGGCTCATATCCCCATCCGTTTACCTGCGTATTGACACCTTTCACTCCTTGGAAGAAGGCCGTCAGGCTAAATCCCTTCCAACCCGCATTTGCACTAAATGAGTAGTTGTAGTTAGGAAACCTGCTTATCCGGATTCTGTCTTCCGGGCCAACGGTTCCGCTGCCGTCCACGTCTCTGATCTTCAGATCACCCGGTTTCAAGGTACCTGATGCAGGTTGTTTAGGCGAGCTATTGATTTCTTCCTGACTTTGAAACACCCCTATCCAATCGTAGATAAAGTAGTTATTGTAAGGCTGGCCTACTTCTATAGTCCCCAGAGTAGGCGCGAGAAGTTTGGTAACTTTATTGTCATATTTGTGATACAAAACGCTTAGGCCATAATTGAATTCTCCGATATTCTTCCTGTGCCTCAATTCGATTTCAATCCCTTTATTTTGCATCGCACCCGCGTTGACAACTGGGGCGGTCAGGCCGACACTGCTTGGCAAATCAGCACGGGTGGACAAAATATCGGTGGTGTTGCGTTTGTACCAGTCGATGGTGGCGCCAAACAATCCTTTAAAAATATCAATGTCCAGTCCAAAATCCAGCATCGAGGTTTTTTCCCATTGTAGATCTTTTGTTACCAGCCGGGTCAATTGTGCTCCGGAAGCCAAGCTCGTGAAGGGGTAGGAAGTGAGTCCCAGCACATCCTGGAATGGATAGTTACCGATTTCCTGGTTGCCTAGCTTTCCGTATGAGGCCCGGAGTTTTACATTATCCATCCAGTATAAGGAATTCTTAATAAATCCTTCCTCGGATATTCTCCACGCAGCCGAACCTCCTCCAAAGGTTCCCCATTTGCTGGCAACCCGTGAGGTACCGTCGCGGCGAATATTTCCTTCGAGAAAATATTTGCCTTTATAGTCGTAATTAACGCGTCCGAAGTAGGAGCGCAGGGCCCATTCAGAAGCGGTGCCGCCAGTCACCTGATTGTTGGCCCCGCTACCGTCCAATACCATGATGGTGGTATTGGGGAAATCGTATCGTTGGCCAATGAGGTTCTCCGTCAAATTGTTCTGTTGCTCAAACCCCGCCAGGAGCCCAATCGTGTGATTCAGCGCCAGTTGTTTGGTATAGTTTAAGGTACTGAAAAACGTCTTGGTTATGCTTCGCCCCTCCTCCTGGCGAAGACCCGAAAACGTAGGATTTCCGTTCGCAACCTGCACGTAGGTAGACGAATTGTCTGGCTGGTACGCAAAGGAAGGTGAGGCAAATTGCCTGTTTTTAAGCTGCGAACTCAAAAAGGTGATCCCTGCTTTGTTCATCCACGTAAGCCCCTTCAAAATCTCAATTTCCGCGAAGGCCTGGGCATTGACATTGTACGTTTTCGTATACTGCCCGCCGGTAGCATACACTTCCTCCACACTCCGGTTACCGGCCCCATTGGTTATGAAATCTCTGTTGGTTATTCGCCCGCTTCCATCCGGCAAAAAGGGCATAAACGTCGGTGCCGAAGCGTAAGCCAATAGTAGCAGGTCATCGTTGACAAGCCAGGGAGCCTTGGCATCCTGAAAGGAAAGGTTCAGATTGGTACCTACCCGTACCCTTTTATGAACCTGGGTCGAGAGGTCAATGAGGCCATTGTACCGTTTATACAAATAACCCTTGGTTATGCTCTTCTGATCCAGAAAGTTGAACGAAACATTATAGAGGGTTTTATCATTGCCTCCACTAAAACCCAGGTGCTGATTTTGAATCGGGCCCTTGCCCAACACATGCTCCAGCCAGTTGAAGTTGGGGTACTGGGCACTATTGGGATTATTTCGGTACAAGTCTATCTGCGCTTGCGTATAAATGGGTGTTTGTCCGCTTCTTGCCCTGGCCGAATTGTACATTTCCATATACTGAACAGAATTGGTAATAAGGTCCGGCGTCCTGGTAGCTTCGCTAAGTCCATAATTGGCAGAGTATTCTATTTCCGACGACCCCGCCTTTCCCTTTTTTGTCGTAATCAATATAACCCCGTTTGCTGCACGCGCCCCGTAGATGGATGCAGAAGCAGCATCTTTCAATACGGTAACGCTCTCTATGTCCTGAGGCGAAAGATTCTTGATGGAGGCGATGATGCCATCAACTAGAATCAGGGGGGCGTTTGACGCACCAAAGGAGCCAAATCCTCTCAATCGGTAAGCGGCATCATCACGACCAGGCTCGCCGGTCGACTGGATCACGTCTAAGCCTGCGACCCTGCCCTGCAAGAGATTCTGGACGTTTGGTACCGGACGCTCAGTAAGCTCTCTCCCGGATACGGTCGTCACCGATCCAGACAAATTAGCCTTTTTACTCGTTCCGTACCCTACCACCACCACCTCGGAAAGCGATGATTCTTCTGCTTTCAGGGTAACGTTTATGGCTGTCTGCGTACCGACCGGCACTTCTTGCCTTATGTAGCCTATATAACTAAACACCAGCGTCGAAGTCTCCTGTACCCGAACGCTATACTTGCCCTCGGCATCTGTAATTGTCCCTGTGGTCGTTCCTTTCAACTGGACGCTTGCTCCTGGCAACGGCGAACCCCCATTGTCAAACACGGTCCCCGAGACTTGGCGGTTTTGCGCATGCACTGCATGCCCGGAGACCAGTAAGATTACCACCAGTATCAGAGACAAGTAGCGTAATAGAATCTTAGAGAGTTCAGCATTAATCAAATGGGCATCGCCTCGCGCACACAGCGATGTGGCCGGAAGCCAATCATCACTTGGCCATTTTCTAGAATTGTAAAATTGATTCATAGATCTAAAAAAAGTTTATAAAGTAATAACTGATACCGTAAAGTCCACCAGGTAATGAGGCGGTAATAACAAAAGAGCAGAGAAGTGAGCTACCAATGCGTAAATCGGGTGCAGAATGCTTAGCCAACTTGTCTATTCAGCCTGAACGAGTAGGGCAATATGCTACCATATGCTTAGGAAAATCTGGGTTTTTAAAATAAAAAGGCCTGCGTTTTAGCAACCATTTGATTTGAAATGCTTTAAAAGCACATAGCTTCAATCCTTATAGTACAGACGGGTTTGATTCAAAAAACTATTATATTCAACTATTTTTTTTAGACAAATAAATACTGTATTTATCCAAAAAAATGATTTTTGATTGATATTTTATAGTACTATGTTTGCAATACTATCCCCCTTACATATGAAAGCGAACTTTGCGATCCTGTCAGACCTTGCCTATTCACGAAAATCGTTTGTGGTCAAGAAAATTTCTCGTTCGGCCTTTTCAAACGACTTCCATTTCCATAAGGAGTGTCAGCTGGTTTATGTCGTATCCGGCTCTGGCATACGCGTAATCGGACATTCCATTGAGCGGTTTGAAAAGGGTGACTTAACCTTTATCGGAGCTAACGTTCCACATGTCTGGTATAGTGAACATGGAGGGGGACTGCCGCAGGCGAGCGGAGCAGTTTCTCTGGCACTCTATATCGATTCGGACCTTATGTGTGAACGCCTGGGAGCGCTGGCCGACACCAAGGAGTTACGTCACTTCCTTAGCAAGTCACAGCGGGGGCTTAAAATAGAGGGAGAAAAAAAAATTGTAATTGCTGATATTCTGCAGCAAATGGTAAACCAAAAAGACATTGTTCTGTTAGCATCCTTCCTGCGTATACTGGCCTACCTGCTCGACCCCACCGATTTGTACTACCTCAATACACCTGACCCACTATCCAGCTATACCGCACAACCACCTGGTCGCATTCCTAAGCTTATGCATTATATTCATCAAAATTTCAAGGAGGATATTAGCCTGACGAAGGCTGCTGAGGTGTCGGGTTTACAGATCCATGCTTTCTGTCGCTATTTTAAGTCCCTGACCAATCGTACATTTTCTGAATTTCTTAATGATGTGAGGATCGGCTATGCCTGTGAACTACTCCACCAGTCAGAGTTATCCATCACGCAGATAGCGCTTGAATGCGGGTACAACAACATGTCTTATTTCAACCGCTGCTTCAAAAAAACCAATAAAATGTCCCCCAGGGACTTCCGCCAATCCCTGGAGACCAAAAACCGCTAGTTTTCTTTACCGCCTACCTGTTTAACCTCATTTTTTTGCCGGGGGAAACAATTCAAATTCATTGATCCCGAAATATCTGTAGTACTCCTCAATCACGAGTCGAAACTTCTGTGCTTTTACTGGCTCGATGTCTTTGCTCCACTGACCCATTTTATTCCCCTGGCCAAGGCTCACCCAATTTTTTCCTGATAGGTACTGTATTTGAAACTTTCTGATCTCCGAGTTGTTGTATTTCGATTCTGCGAGCTTGATAGTACCAACTAGTTGAGGTTCTCCCAGATCCACCTCCAACCAGCCCGACGGTTCATAAAGCGCCAGTACTTCTTCGGATAAATAGTGGATGTTCTGACCATATATCTTGTCAACATCAATATCCTTCCGGCGCCCGATTTTCCAGCTAGTCTTCGGGTTGTCATCAACTGCCGCTGAGGGGTCATGGTAAAACTGTCCGACCGAGCTCGAGGCAGTCGCGGTTTTGCCGTAAGCCAGGGAACCGGTTGTAGAAAAAGGAATGATCGGGGTCAGCGAGGAGACATTCCGATCCATTGTCAAAATAGCTATGGTGGCGATGGAATCGATTCTATCCGTGGGAAAACTAAGTTTCAATCCAGCACCATCCTGCACAAACCCTACCCTGGTACCATCGAATAGAGACGCACTTTTGACCTTCGCCGAAACTGCCGGCAACATCAATTCAGTAGTAGAGCCGTTCAGGAGATGAATATACAGTTTGTTGCCATTGAAGGAACTAACATACTCCTGCGCAGGTGTGTACACCCCACCCCGGGTAGTATAAATTGCCTCCTTATTTTGGCTAATCCAATCGCCCATTTCGCGCGCTCTGGCGGCAAAATCTATTGGAAAAACGCCGGTACTATCCGGACCAATATTAAAAAGCAGATTTCCATTTCCACCCACACAACGTAGCAGCGTATGCACAGACTCTTTAAGACTACGGGGCCGGTCATTGAATTTCCAGGCCCACTGATGGCCCATATTGGTACAGGTTTCCCAGGCGGTAGTACTGTAACCAGCAACAAAACCCTCCGGCGTTGCGTAGTCTGCATAGTTGCCAACATAACCGTGTGACTCGTCTGGAGTAAAAGGTTCAAGCCGGTTGTTGATGATAATTTCGGGTTGCAGTTTCCTGGCGAGGTCATACACCCGCTTTGGGGCTATCGGACTTGGCCAGCCTTCAAAATCAATCCACAACAGCCCTATTTTACCATAATTAGAAAGCAATTCTCTTAGTTGTTCCTGAACCCGATCGGCAAAAACAGCATTATTTTTTGGATCGCGGCAATCGGGGTCCTTCCAGTCGGCCACCGAAAAATACCAGCAGATCGGCATATCGGCTGCATGGGCCGCATCAGCAAGCTCCTTACAGACATCGCGGCCAAAAGGCGTATTCATGATGTTGTAATCCGTGGTTTTTGTGTCAAAAAGACAAAAGCCATCGTGGTGCTTGGCGGTCAGAACCATGTACTTCATGCCCGATTCCTTGGCAAGCTCCACCCATTCTTTTGCGTTAAACTTCGTCGGATTAAAGTTCAGGTAGAGCGAGTCGTATTTGGCCGCTCCGTAGCCTTTCCGCGACCAGCTTATTTCTTTACCAATCCTGGAAACAGGGCCCCAGTGAATAAACAAGCCCATTTTGGAATCCTGCCACCATTTCAACCGTTGTGAAAGAGGCATTTCTTTTTGAGCAAAACCCTGAAGACAGCAGGACAATAGGAGTGAAACAAGGATATATTTTTTCATAAAACTGAACTAGTAAAATTGATACTTCCCGGCACGCCGTCCACGGGCTGGGCACGTACGTTATGGCCCTTATTGGCATAATAAATCAGGTAGGCGTAGCAGATTACCGGAACAACAAAGGCCGGTTTTATTCCGAATGAATCAGAGAGCAAGCCCATAAGCGGTGGAATGACCGCACCACCCACAATGCTCATAATAATCAGCGACGATCCTGTTTTGGTGTAAATCCCAAGATCCTTTATGCTTAATGTGAACAGGATCGGGTACATGACCGAGGTGAAAAGACCGATCAGCGATAGGGCGAACATAGAAACATACCCTGTACTCAGCATGGAGATGCAGGTTAGGGCAATGGCTGTACCCGAACAAATTGCAAGCATTTTTGATGGATTCATTACACGCAACCAATAGGCGCCTGCCAGCCTGCCGATCAGAACCAGGGCCATGTAAGAAGTGATAAATAACGCTGCGCTTTGTTCGGTTAGGCCGGCTATGCCGGCTGATTTTGCATAGCGGATCATAAAGCTGACAATCCCGACTTCTGCTCCCAGATAGCAGAACACGCCCAACGCACCTAGCACCGTATGACGAAATTTAAACACCGACCAAAGACTTACTCCTGTTTCGCCGCTTTCTTCTATCTTCGGAAGCTTTATAAAAAACAGCGACAACCCGATGACGACAAATAATCCTCCAAGGCTTAAATAAGGTGTTTTTACAAGTTGCGCTTCTGCGTTGAGGTACTGCTCTAGTTGCACCGGATTGAATTGTGCGACGGTCGAAGGCGCGACTTCGGTAGCATGAAGCAAGAAGCGGCTTCCCAGGAAAGGCCCGATAGTAGCACCTAACGACCCCACCGCCGCAGCCAGGCTTAGTCTGCTCGAAGCGCGATCCGGGTCACCAAGAATAGATACATAGGGCGTAGCCGTAACTTCGAGAAACGTAAATCCGGCGGCCATGATAAAGAGCGCCCCAAGGAACAGGGGGTAATAACGCGTATCGGCGGCCGGAAAGAAAAGAAAGGCCCCAACTGCCGCTGTGAGCAGCCCGGTTACCATGCCCGCTTTGTATCCGTACTTTCCGATAAACTGACCAACTGGCAGCGCCAACAAAAAATATCCGCCAAAAAACGCCGACTGGATCAGAGAGGACTGAAAATCGGTCAGCTGGCAGGCTCTTTTGAGGTGGGGGATCAGGATATCGTTGATGTTGCGGCTAAGATTCCAGATAAACATCAGGCTCATCACCACCAGTAACGGCACGATAACAGCTTTGCTATTTTTCATCCGATGGGGTTGTTTAGTAAAAAGACGGGGCTCATTGTCGCCCAATGCTCGCCTTCTTTTGCTTCGGGAAGTTTCTTCTGAAAACCCTCCATCAAAGCTGCCCACTCCTCTTGTCTCGGCATTGCTTTCATTCTATCAAAGATTTCTTTAAGACTCGAATTTCTATCGTAATCGACAATCATAAAAAGCCTGGTTCCGATTCGATAGATCTGCATGTCAGAGATACCAGCATCCCGTATCCCCCTTGGGATTTCCGACCAGATGTACTCCGGCTGATGATACTGCTCATAGACCGCAATCAGCTTCTCATCG
>JBBRDE010000235.1:0-9055 GCA_038204185.1 Cytophagales bacterium | reverse complement strand
AAACTGGACTTTCAAATAGCCAATGGTATAAGCCAGAATGCAAAACAAAATGATTCCCAGAATGATGCGTGACATGGAAATACAGAATTTGATCAGGTACGAATATACATACCGATTTGATATAAATCTGGTTTTGATTGCTACTTAAATTTCGCTGATTCACATTATGGTGCCCTGTTGATTTGTCGGGTACTTTTGCGCACCAACTCCCAATCCCTTACCTTTGCGCGGTATTTTCTGAAACGATTACTGCAGCCTTCCTATTCTTAATTCTACCTGATAGGATCGGGCGCAGCCCAAACACATTATATATGAAACTATTGGAAAATAAGGTGGCTCTGGTAACGGGAGCATCGCGCGGTATTGGCCGTGCCATTGCTTTGCGCTTCGCGCAGGAAGGGGCCGATGTCGCTTTTACATTTCTGTCGAATATCGAGAAAGGCCAGGCACTGGTAGCCGAGCTGGAACAATTGGGTGTCAAAGCCAAAGGGTACCGTTCGGATGCGTCGAATTTCCAGGCCGCTGACGAACTGGTTACCGAAGTCGTAGCGGATTTTGGCCGGATCGATGTGTTGGTCAACAACGCGGGCGTCACGCGGGATGGCCTATTAATGCGCATGAGTGAAGAGCAATGGGATACTGTTATTACCATTAATCTGAAATCGGTTTTCAACCTGACAAAAGCAGCCATTAAACCCATGATGCGGGCCAAAAGTGGTTCGATTATCAACATTACTTCGGTGGTGGGTATCATGGGTAATGCCGGGCAAGCCAACTATTCGGCTTCCAAGGCAGGTATTATCGGTTTCACCAAATCGGTGGCTTTAGAATTAGGTTCCCGCTCGATTCGCTCCAATGCCGTGGCACCGGGATTTATAGAAACGGAGATGACCGACGCCCTCGAAGCCAAGTCCCTGGAAGAGTGGAAGCAATCAATCCCATTGAAAAGGGGAGGCAAGCCCGAAGAAGTAGCCGATGCTTGTGTCTTTCTAGGTTCGAATATGTCGCGTTATATCACCGGTCAGGTGCTTCAGGTAGATGGCGGTATGCTGACCTAGTAAACAGACCCAACCGGTTCAGGTCAAGTTTTCGCCCACCTCTAAAACCATTCATAGGGTTTTAGTCGTTATGGTTGTATCTTGTCCATTCCGGAATCAAACCCTCACTCTCCGAGACTCACGCTTCGTCCATGCGATCCGAACTTTTCCTGCAATCTTCTCCGTGGTTCATATTACTTTGTCTGTTGGCCGGTTCGGCTTACGCATTTTTCCTGTATCGCCCCGATCCTTCATGGAGTAAGGGCCTCAACACCCTACTGGCCATCCTGCGCGGAACCCTCGTTTCGATACTGTGCTTTTTGCTTCTGGCCCCTTTGGTACGTACTACCGAAACCACCACCGATAAGGCTAAGGTTGTTTTGGCCATCGACAACTCCCAATCGACGGCTAAGTCCGGCACCCAAGCCTTGCCACTGGTACAGGAAGCCGTCCGCAAATTGGAAGCCGGGGGCTATGAGGTGAGCATTGAAACACTAGACGCCGATCGCCCAATTGAGGAACTAGACTCCGTCAAGTTTGCGGCAGTTACCACGGATTTATCGTCGTTGCTGGGAACCATTCGGAGTAACTTTGAAGGGCAAAACCTGACAGATGTGATCATGCTGTCCGACGGGATTATCAATCAGGGGCTCTCGCCGGCCTTTGCCAATTACCCTTTTCGGGTGCATACAGTAGCGATTGGGGATACCGTGCCGAAGCGGGACGTACTGCTCCGAAATATTGTAGCCAATCGGGTGGCTTATATGGGTAATGAATTCCCTGTTCAGGTGGATATTGTGGCCCATGGGATGGGAGGCAGAAGCACTACCGTTTCGCTCAAGCAGGGTGGGAGGGTGATCGCTACCCAAAATGTGGTCATCGGTCGCAACGATTACTTCCAGTCTTTTACATTTACTACCTCATCTACCCAAAAAGGAGTTCAGCATTATACTGTGGAAGTAGGCGGAATATCGGGTGAATTTAATGCCCAAAACAACCGCCGTGAAGTGTACATAGATATTATCGACGGTCGGGAAAAAATACTTTTGCTGGGACTAGCGCCGCATCCTGATATTAAAGCGTTGCGAAGTATGATCGAGCAAAACGAAAACTATGAAGTCGATATCAGATTGTTAACTACTGGGAACAACCTTGAAAATCTGACGGACAAAATATATGATCTGATCATCCTGCATCAGCTTCCCGATGCCCTCGGCCTGGGCAATGAATTTGTGCGGCGACTCATGAATCGCAATACTCCCGTCTTTTTTATATTAGGAAATCAATCGGCGGTCGGCGCTATGAACTCCCTGAACCGTACCATGCAGATTGCGGCCAATCCGGGACAATTCGATAAAGTGACGGGGTTGTTTAACGCCTCCTTTCAATTGCTCAATCTGAACGTTCAACGACTGGGCATCCTGGAAAAACTCCCGCCACTATCAGTGCCCTTTGGAGAATATCGACCCCTACCGGGTAGTGAAGTGGTCCTTTACCAGCGGGTAGGTAGTGTAGCCACTACCAAACCCCTGCTGGTGCTCAACACGGTTGGGGAACGGAAAGTGGCGGTGCTGGCGGGTGAAGGATTGTGGCTTTGGCGGCAGGAAGAATTTGCCCTCACTGAAAAGCAGGAGATTGTGGACGAGTTGTTTCAGAAGGTGATTCAACTGCTCTCTGTGAAAGAAGACAAAAGGAAGTTCAGGGTGTATCCTACCAGTGCCGAGTTTGACGCGGGGGACCGGGTTGCGTTTCAAACCGAGATATACAACGATATTTACGAGAATATCTACGGGCAGGAAGTGAAGCTGGACGTGACGGATGAAAAAGGAAAAGTGCAAAACTACACCTACACGCACAGAGCAGAAAGTCCCCGTTTCGAGATTAGCGGTTTGGCGGAGGGTGTATACAGGTACCGTGCTGCCACAATCCTCCGTTCTGGACAGGAACAGGTCAGTGGTCAATTCGTGGTTAGAAACACCGATTTGGAGGCACAGAATACTACGGCTGATTTTGGGTTGCTGCGCGAAGTGGCTCAACGAACCGGAGGGCGGTTTGTACAACCCACTACCCTGGAGAGCCTGGTTCAAATTATGACCAACAATCGCCCTCCGGATCGCTTAGATTCGTCTGAACAAATGGCCGAACTCATACACCTGAAATGGATTTTCTTTGCGTTACTCCTGTTGGCTACGCTGGAATGGGGATTGAGAAAATATAGCGGTAGTTATTGATTGTGTCGATGAGAGCTACCCTGTTAATGATGCTTGGGTGCGTGATGTTGATTCCAAGAGGTACCCTGAGCCAAATTATCGAAATTCAAACGGACTCTCTCAAGCCCCAGACTCCCAACTACCGCTTGTTGCATGGTATGTTTGCCGCCCAGACGGCCCTTTACGCCGGAAGCTTGTACGGACTCAGCAAAAGCTGGTATAAAAATCCGCTCACCCGATTCAGAATTGCTGATGATACCCACGAATGGAAACAGATTGATAAAGTTGGCCACCTCTATACCTCCTACCAAATTAGCCGACATACGGCGGAACTCTATAAACAAACGGGGATTAGCAAGAAACAAGCGGTCATCTACGGTGCCATTTCTGGTTTTTTTTTCCAAACCCCTATCGAACTCTTGGATGGTTTTTCGTCCGACTATGGCTTCTCGGTTGGCGACTTGGCATCAAACCTGGCAGGTTCCGTCCTGTTCGTGAGCCAGTACGCTCTGTGGGACGAGGTTAGAATCCAGCCTAAATACTCCTTCCATTTTACTCCGCTGGCGGCCGTTCGCCCCGAGCTATTGGGCCGCAGCCGATCGGAACAATGGCTGAAAGATTATAACGGACAGACCTACTGGTTTTCAGGCAGTCCGCAGGCCTTTTTGCCCCATTCCCGCTGGCCGGCCTGGCTTTGCCTTTCGGTGGGGTATGGTGTTCAGGATATGGTGGCCGGCGAGCCTGACCAGAGTGCTCAACTGGGGTACCTTCCCTACCGTCAGTACTACCTTTCACTGGATATAGATTTTACCAAAATAAAAACCCGTAGCCGCTTGATTAAAACTGTGGCATTCATGTTAAATACAGTGAAGATTCCTGCTCCGGCAGTAGCATTTTCAAAAAAGGGTGTGACTTTTAAACCCCTCTACTTTTAGAAAATTAAGATAGAAGTCAGCACTCCGGAAGGGTGCAATTCAAACAACATTTTAATATACAGCTATGAATATTGGTGATAAAGTACGGTTAGTGCACGGACGGGAAGAAGGTATTGTGTACCGCTTTCTGGCAGGGAATCTGGTTGAGATAGAGATAGAAGATGGATTCCGCATTCCTGTGCTTCGCAATGAATTGGTAACGATTTCGCCCGTGGAAGCAGAGCGCCTGCTGCGAAATGAGGTACCCCGAAAAGATACTCCTTCTCCTGCTAAAGCCCGTACCGTTTTTGGTGAAAAAGGGTTTTACCTGGCATTCGTGCCCGTTAACGATCGGGAACTTACGGTGCATTTGATCAATAATACCGATTGGCACCTACCTTTCGTGGTGTACAAAGAGCAGGAAGGACAGGTCTCCGGGCTGGAGGCAGGAGAGTTGAAGCCCAGGACATCCCACAAATTGACCGATTTATTAGCCAAAGATTTTGAACAATGGCCCGTCTTTGATATTCAGGCTCTTTTCTTTAGGCAGGGGAAAGGAGGCATCAAACCACCTTTTCAAAAAAGGATCAAGTGCCGCGCCCAATCGTTTTATAAAAGAAAACTAGCCGCTCCGGTTTTGGGAAAGGATGCCTACCTCTATCAGCTTGATGAAGAAAATGGAGCTTTGGATTCAACGCCGGCAGCAGTAATTTCGGCGGCCGAGCTGCGTGAAAGTATGCTCTCCCCGCAACCCGAGCCAGAACGGACCCCTGCCAAGCCTGCTGCGGTGATAGATTTGCACCTGGAAAAATTGACAGCCGATGTAGGTAATTTGTCAAATACAGAAAAACTGGCGTTGCAGACTAGCACCTTTGAACGTCAACTCGAAGCGGCAATTGCAGCGGGAATGAACGAAATCACATTCATCCATGGGGCGGGCCATGGCGTGCTACGAACGGAACTCCACCGCCGCCTGAGCAAACATAAGAACGTTCAATACTTTGAAGATGCCCAAAAACAGAAATTCGGTTACGGTGCTACTTTTGTCAAAATCAAGTAAGATTGTGAGGACGTTACAGCATTTACTGACTTGGGGGATAGGGGGAGGGCTGGCCTTTCTATTGGGACAATGTAGCCCAAAGGGTACATCACAGCCCACCGCGCCTAAGGAGACCTACCTTTATTCAAATATGCAGATTCAGAACGAAAAACATTTATCGGTGGTCAATATTCCGGTAGAAACTCCTCTGGCGGAACTGGAAAAGCAAATCAACACTCAGTTAAATGGTCTTATCTACGAAGATAAAAGCTTCGAGGACGACAATTCGGATAACCTAAAAGCGAAAGTTTGGAAAATAAGCCCAATCAGAGTCCAGGCAATCGACTCCACGTTTTTGTTCGAGGTACCCCTCAAAGTTTGGGTAAGTGTCGGTTATAACGTTAGTCCGCTGGGTTTAACGATTTCGGGCCACAAGGAGACAGAATTTTCGCTACACATCCGGTTTATCTCCAAAATGCACATTTCCCCCGATTGGCAGGTGCTTACTGAGACCACAGTCGACAGTTACGATTGGATCACCGAACCGGTAATCAAGGTAGCAGGATTCAATCTCCCGGTTAAATCCATGGTGAGCCGGACCCTGAGCCGCAATTTTGAAAAAATCACACGAGCCATTGATGAACAGGTGGGAAGTGCCATCGATTTAAAAAAATACGTCCGTCAGGCCTGGGATTTGGCGCGCCGTCCCGTGGAGTTGTCCAGAGACTACAATACCTGGCTCGTGGTGGTACCCACAGGATTTGTGATGACCCCACTCGTGGTAAGAAACAACGTGATTCGCAGTACCATCGGCCTTCGAGGCTATACCCAGACAGTCACCTCAGCTACTCCGCCCGAAATCGCAGCGGAACCCCGACTGCCTGACCTGCAAATTGTGAAAAAAATACCCAATGCTTTCCGGGTGGGTCTGATCAGCAAGGTGTCGTACCGGGATGCGGCCCGCCTGGCTAAGGTAGAGTTTGTGGGAAAAACTTTTTCGTTCAGCAGCGGTCGGAACGTAGTGGAAGTGACCGATATCGACTTGTTCGGGCAGAACGAATACCTTATTATAAAAGCTGCCCTCAAAGGAAGTATGAATGGTACGATTTACCTCCGGGGCGTTCCATATTATGATCCTGTAAGCAAAAACCTCTCCCTTAAAAATTTAGATTACGATTTGGAGACCCGCAACGTTATTTTCAAAACTGCTGGCTGGCTCCTCCAGGGTAAGTTTAGTTCTATGATAGAACGCAGCTTCGTATTTCCTATGGGTGAGCAAATCAATGAAGCTCAAAGCTCCATACAGAATATGCTCAGTCAGAATAATTTGGCTAAGGGGATTACACTCACGGGAACCTTAGAGGAAATTGTCCCTGACCGCGTTTACCTCACACCGGACGATATTTATTCAGTAGTTTTTGCTAAGGGAAAGGTGTCCATGACAATAGAAGGACTGCTTTGATGAGCCCGAAAAGTGGATTTTTTGCCTTCGATTGGCGTAAAAATTTGCTTTTTGTACTTGCTTGGGTACTAATCAAAGGAAAGTATTTATTAGCTTTGTAGCCAACCGGGATTAGATAAGCTGTCCTATCGCTCCTACTACAGGCAGGAGAGGAAAGTCCGGGCAGTGAAGAGCACCGTACTTCTTAACGGGAAGGCAGCCGATTGGTGACGATTAGCTGACAGCCAGTGCCACAGAAAAGATACCGCCTGGCATACTTTTTATGCCAGGTAAGGGTGAAAAGGTGGGGTAAGAGCCCACCGTCTCGGCAGCAATGACGAGAGCGAGGTAAACCTTACGGACTGAAAGACCAAATAGGTACCGATTCAGAGGCGGCTCGTTTCGGTTCCGGCTTGTTCGGAACATCGGTACGGGTAGGTCGTTGGAGGTGTCGGGTGACCGGCACCCCAGATAAATGATAGGAATTTCGGGGCAACCCGGATTACAGAACCCGGCTTACAGGCTTATCTATTTTCGGATTTATATTTGTTGTATTTACAAATTCTGCCTTATTGAATCACATAACTGGTGTTTCCTCATGAAGAAGAAGAATCTTTACACTACGCTATCCTTGCTGGCTCTGTTTACTACGGCATCTTTCGCCCAGAACCGTACCTACGAGGGTCCCAACAAAATGAACACCTGGTCCATTACCGGGTACGGAGGCATTACCCGTTTCTTCGGAGACCTTAAGCAGTACGACTTCTTGCGGGGTCCGGAAGAACCTGTGACGGGAGGGTATGGTTTGTCCATCAATAAGCAGCTTTCTCCGCTTTTCGGCGTACAGCTTACTGGTTGGAACGGATGGCTGGCCGGTTCGAAAACGGGGGTAATCAGTTCGATTACCGGAAAATCACAGGATGTTTATTTCAGGAGTCCTTCGTTCGTGCAGGTTACTCTGGACGGTACCGTGAACTTAAACCGTCTGTTGTTTGGTTTTGACAGGCTGCGCCGTTGGAAATTTGATGCACACGCAGGAGCAGGCATCATTTACTACCATACCGATGTGTACGATCTAAAGACGAAAGCCTTACTACTTCAATCCAACACGGATGGTAGTTCCAGAACGGCAGGTGAATGGGAACGCAATGGATCCATTTATACCCGTGAGTGGGTGATACCCATGGGTTTGGCTATTCATTATGAACTTTCTCCACGGATAGATATTGGATTGGATTTTGCCATCAACCACGTAATGACTGAGAAATTGGATTTGACGGCAAGTGACTTGACGGACTATTCAACTTCGACGGGTATCTTCGGTTTTGTCAAAGGAGATTCTGAGTTGGATAAGTGGGGATACGGTGCGATTGCCCTTACCTATAAGCTTGGCAAAAACGCAGTAATGTCAAAGAATGGAAAGTATGATCCTTCGAGCGGCCGCTACCACTTGCGTTGGGCCGATCCTCGGGCTTTAGTACCTCCTCCCTACAATCCCACGATGGATGATGCCGACTCTATCGCTAAAGCCAATATGCCAAAGGCCGTAGATCCCCGTCTTTATACTGATTCGGATGGTGATGGGGTAGCAGACTTGTTCGATAAAGAGCCTAACACACCCGCTGGTAGCGTTGTGTCGGGTGGTGGTGTCGCCATCGATCTCGATAAGTATATTACCGATGCGATCAAAAACAACCTGCCTAAGGACGAATGTGAGGCGCTGTTTAGCAATATAGAATTCGATACAGATAAAGCAACCATCCGCCGGGCCTCGCAGGAAACCCTTAATAAAGTAGTAGAATTACTTAACATGCGCCCAAATTGCCGCATTGTTTTGGTAGGAAATGCTGACGCCCGGGCCTCTTACGGTTATAACATGAATCTGTCACGCCGTCGGGTAGAAGCTGCCAAACGATATGTTATCCGGGCAGGACTCGCTGACCCTAGTCGCCTGATGGTTGAATATTTTGGCGAGTACCGTCCCTTGGCGGACAACACTACTCCTGAGGGCTTGCAAGCCAACCGTCGGGTCGAGATCAAAATCATGCCGAATAACACGCTCCGATCTACCTATCCAGCGGGATTCTGGCGGTAAGCAAACCAGTTATTATAGTAAGGGGGGGGGGGGATCCATTTGGATTTCCCCCTATTTTTATAAACGTAGCTGAGCAATCGGGAAATTTTATTAAATTTGCACCCTGTTTAACAGGAGGGACGAGATCCTTCCACCCAAAACATTCTATATAAATGGCAGTTAAGATTAGATTAGCGCGTCGAGGACGCAAAAAGAGAGCGATGTATGACATCGTCGTAGCTGACGCACGGGCTCCCCGCGACGGACGCTTTATTGAAAAATTGGGAACTTATGATCCTAACCAAAATCCCCACGGCGTGGTGCTACAGGCCGATCGGGC
>JBBRDE010000234.1:0-9069 GCA_038204185.1 Cytophagales bacterium | reverse complement strand
TTTCATAATTCTGAAATCTTCCTGATAATTTTCCAGGGCGTTCTTCCAGTCCCCGGTGGCCTCGTAGATGCCCCCGAGTTTGGAATAGGAAATGGCCAGCCCGTTCTTGTAGGAGAGGGTCTCTGGACTGCTTTGGTAGATCTCTTTTTCTAACCGATTGTATTCCTGATAATTTTCCAGGGCGTTCTTCCAGTCCCCGGTGGCCTCGTAGATGCCCCCGAGTTTGGAATAGGAAATGGCCAGCCCGTTCTTGTAGGAGAGGGTCTCAGGACTGCTTTGGTAGCCCTCATTAGAAATACGGAGCTGCTCCTGATAACTTTCCAATGCGTTCTTCCAGTCTCCGGTGGCCTCGTAGATGCCCCCGAGTTTTTCATAGGAAATGGCCAGGTTGTTTTTGTAGGACAGGTTCTCGGGGCTGCTTTGGTAGATTTCTAAGCTGATTTGATTGAATTCCTGATAATTTTCCAGGGCGTTCTTCCACTCGCCCGTCGCCTCGTAGATGCCCCCGAGTTTTTCATAGGAAATGGCCAGGTTGTTTTTGTATTCGAGGTTCACAGGGCTGCTTAGGTAGATTTCTATGGCAATCCGATTGAAGTCCTGATAATTTTCCAGGGCGTTATTCCAATCAAAGTTATTTTCAAAGTAAATACCAGCGTTGAAATTGAGTAGGCCCAGTTCGTAGGTAGGTGCGTGCAGCAAGTAGTGAGTAATAGTAGTCGCCAGACGGGCAAAGGGAGCCGCCTGGGTAAAGGAAATATTAATAAAATTGGCTCCATCGTTTTCCAGTTTTTCTCCCAGGTTTTGTAACAAAGCCTCGGCATCGGCGGGCAGGGTTTCCTGGTTTTTTTTCAATACCAGCCCCTGCACTACTGGGCTTAGGCGGTAGGTTCTCTCCGCGAAACCCAGCCAGCCTTTCTGGTACAGGCTCTTCACAGTCGACTGGAAGGTTTTCGTATCCTGGGGAGCCATCACCTCAATCAAAAACAAGAGGGTGTAGTTCTCCGCCGGTAGCAGGGCGAGGTTTACCAGCAGGTACCTTTGGTCTTCAGGTAGGCTGCGGGGCGAGAAGTCGTACAGGATGTCCAGAATCTCGTCGGTGGTGGCGGCAGTTTTCTGCACATAGCCGATATAGGGCGTCTGAATACTGAAGCTATCCCGCTCGCCCAGGTATAAGCCTCCGGTTTCGAGTTTTTGTAGGAAAGCACCCAGAGTCATGTCCAACTCGGAGGCTTCGTGCAGGTTTTTGGCAAACAGCTCCACCAGTAGGGTGTGGTAACCAATCGCATGCAATAACCGGTCAAGCAGGGCGTCAAAGTCGGAGCTATCTTCCTGGTAGTACTTTTCAAAAAGCTCTTTGGCCAAGGGAGGCGGCAGGTGGGTGATGGTAAACTCCTGTTCCTTTTCCAACACTCCCTGGCAGCGGCTCGTGATGAGGACATGCCAGTGAAAGCCCGCAAACTCCCGCCGGAACAGCCGGATATCGTCAGCGTCGTTGGCGTTGTCGAGCACGAGCAGTAAATCGTCGTGTACCTTTTTGAGAGCGTGTTGCAGGGCGGTCAATTGCTGGGCTTCGTCCAGGCTGGTCAATTGCTTGGCTTCGTCCAGGCGGGTCAGATCTACTTTTAGTTCGGGAGCCAGTTTTTTGAGGGCATTCAGGATGCCGTTTTCGCAAAATAGCCAGGCGTTGTGCTGGTACTCGTACAGGCTTTCGTTCCAGTAGCGGGCCGCGAGGGTGGTCTTGCCAATGCCGCCTTCGGCGTTGATGAGCATCAGCTTACCTCCTTTAACAAGCCGCTCCCGGATGGTTTTCAGTTCATCCTCCCGGCCAATGAAGACATTGGGGTCGTTTACGCCCTTGGGGCTGAGGAGGATGGCGGGGGTTGAGTAGGTGGAAGGCAAGTCGCCAATACGCCACCAGTCGGGGTCATCAATCAGCCCTTCTGATTGTTCCTCTACGTGCAATTCCCAGCGGTCGCGGTCGCCATCAGATTCTTTATCCAGCCCCCGCCAGATGATGGGTTCCTTCGATACCGAATCTGGAATGGAATTATTCTTTTTTAATACGCTCAGGGCGTGTTCGAAGGCAGCCCGGATGGTGTAATCCTGCACACTAAGTGCCTTGTAAAAAGTACTGGCAAATTCCTTAGCGATGCCATCCCGGATCTTCCCTCGGGTGGCAATCACGATTTTGACCTTATTTTCAAAAAGAAGGTTTACCTGATCGTAGGTACCACAGCCATTCAGCACCACCAGTTTAAGGTTTTGGGCCTCGCCCAGCAGCCCGGCGAGCCCAATAGCATTGGCACCTCCCCCTTTAAAGAGCAAGTGCTTGCTCTCGGCGTGCCCGCTAAAATGAAATAGGATGATGTGGTTTTTGTAATTGCGGATGTCCTCCTCCACTTCCTTACCATCAGCGCTGCCCCGCGGCGGAAAGTCAACCGCTACGTAACGACTCGAACCCGTCTGAATCCGGTCTTGCTCCCAGGCTTTGGCAATGGATTTGTATTCCGCATCCAGAAATGAGAGGTAGGGGTCTTTATCAGACTCACCGCTCTGGGAAAAATACGATAGGACAACGGGACGGTGCAGGGTGCTGTGCATGGGGCGGGTACCTGGCTAGTAGAAATCTACGGCAAAATAGCAATAACTCCCCTAAAATCAAGGTAGCTTCTTCCGTGGCCGGAGCATTAATCATAACCGAAGCGCAGGGGGTATCCTGATCGGTGTGGTCTGACCCCAAGGAGAATGGGCCGGACACATGCTTTATAAGCTTGTTGGATTTTTTAACAATAGCCTCAACGTACTCTTTGCCATGAAAACCAAGCACCCCACTTTACTAAACCGAGTAAGCCCCTTTGCCCTGGGATGGATTACTGTTATGTTCCTCGGTGCTTTCCTGGCTAAATCATCATACGAAACTACCCCTCCCCCCCAGCCCCTTAACGTCCTGTTCATTGCCGTAGACGACCTCCGCCCGCAGCTGGGCTGCTACGGAAACACTCAGGTAAAATCGCCCAACATCGACCAGCTGGCCGCCAGCGGGCTGCTGTTTGAGCGGGCTTACTGCCAACAGGCGGTATGCTCGCCTTCGCGCACCAGTCTGCTTACGGGCCTACGGCCTGACTCCACGCACGTGTACGACCTGGTCACGCACTTCCGTACTACCGTTCCCGATGTGGTAACGCTACCCCAGCATTTCAAAAACAACGGCTACCAGACCGCCTGGTGGGGCAAGCTGTTTCATGCCGCCCTGGTAGACCCCATATCCTGGACCCAGCAGGGGCATCAGATGGAACCCGCCGCCAACTGGCGTGCCTACGTCACCGAAGAGGCCAAGGCCACAGCGGAGCAAAACAAAGGTGCCGGCCCGGCATTCGAGATAGCCGAGGTACCTGATAACGCCTACCCGGACGGACAAATCGCCGAAAAAGCCATTGCATCGCTTCGCCAGTTGAACGGTAAACCTTTCTTCTTAGCCGTAGGATTTTACAAGCCTCATCTCCCATTCAATGCCCCCAAAAAGTACTGGGACCTGTACAAAACGTCTGATTTCAGAGTACCTGAACTACAATCAGCCCCAGAGAATGCACCCGCCCTGGCGTCTACCGGCTGGGGAGAGCTGAGGAGCTATGCTGGTATGCCCGCCAAGGGTCCTATGCCCGACGAGCAGGCCCGGCAGCTTATTCATGGTTACCATGCCTGCGTCAGCTATACAGATGCCCAAATCGGAAAGGTATTGAATGAGCTGAAACGGCTGGGACTGGACAAAAACACGGTGGTGGTGCTCTGGGGCGACCACGGCTGGAAACTGGGCGAGTACGGCCAATGGGCCAAGCACACCAACTTTGAGATAGATACCCACGCCCCGCTGATTGCGCGTATTCCGGGAATGAAGGCGCGTGGAAAAAAGACCAGTGCTCTGGTGGAGTTTGTGGATATCTACCCCTTCCTCTGCGACGCCGTGGGGCTACCCAAGCCCGCTCACTTGCAGGGTACCAGTTTTATGCCCCTGCTCAGCAAACCAACTATGAACTGGAAGAAAACCGCTTTCAGTCAGTACCCTCGGGGAGGCGGAGTCATGGGCTACTCCATGCGCACCGACCGCTACCGCTATACCAAATGGCTAAAACCCGATGGTACCGTAGTAGCTACCGAGCTCTACGACTTACAGAAAGACCCGAGAGCTACCATCAATGTAGCCCAGGACGCCGCTCATGCCCGTACTTTACCCGAGTTAGAGTCTCTGTTCTCCAAAAGGTACACATCATCCCGAAAATAATCTTTCGTATACCCTTTGCTGCCGACAGTAGAAAAGATGGTTTGGTGTTTTTTAAAAATTTTAATAATTTCAGAGTCGGGTCTTGCAATGCAGGGGTACCCTGTTGTGCAAGAAAAGTCAATTCAATCGTTTCCTGAGCCATAATCCTTCTTATTCCGCTAATTTATTACTACAATCCAAGATACCCCAATGGCAGATAATAACAAGACTACCGCATCCCGCAGGAGTTTCATAAAAGGCACACTGGCTACCTTAGCCACTATTTCCATCGTGCCCCGGCACGTGCTGGGTAAAGGCTTTTTGGCCCCCAGCGACATGCTCACCAAGGCCATTGTGGGCGTAGGCGGCATGGGGCGTGGGCATATACCCTACGCAGGTACAAAGGTAGTGGCCTTGTGCGATGTGGATAAAAATCACCTCCAACAGGCCGTGAAGCTAGTGGGGCAGTCCGTCAAAACTTTTTCGGATTACCGTGAATTAATCCAGCTACCCGAGGTGGATATTGTTCACGTAGCTACCCCGCCGCACTGGCACGGTATCATTGCCGCCGACGCCGCCCGCGCCGGAAAGGATGTATGGTGCGAAAAACCAATGACGCGCACCATCGGCGAAGGCAAGCGCCTGGTGGAAGCCATACAACAGCACGGCCGTATTTTCCGCCTCAATACCTGGTTTCGGTTTGAGTCGAACTTTTACGGGATGCGAACTACCGTGAAACCCATCAAAAAACTGGTAGAAAGCGGTATGTTGGGCTGGCCCCTGAAAGTCACGGTGGGCAAGCACACGGGCTTCGACTGGAAGTTTTACTGGGTAGGAAATACCAACAACAAACCAGAACCCATTCCCGCCGAGCTCGACTACGACATGTGGCTCGGTCCCGCGCCCTACAAGCCGTACAGTCCACACCGTGTGCACCAGACTTTCCGGGGCTACTGGGACTACGACGGCGGTGGCCTGGGCGACATGGGCCAGCACTACCTCGACCCGATCCAGTACTTTTTGGGTAAAGATGATACCAGTCCCGTGACCGTGGAAATCGACGCCCCGCAGCAGCACACCGAAGCGGTGGGTACCTGGCGACGCATTACCTTCACCTACGCCGACGGCTGCCAGATCGTACTCGACGGGGAAGGCAAAGACGACAATGTGGCCTACATCGAAGGACCGAATGGCAAACTGTACCCCGGCTTCAAATCGGATATTCCCGATCTGGAACGCAAACTGGCGGCTTTCCCCGATTCTGAGCCGCAGGTCACCGACTTTGTGGATGCCGTCAAAAACCGGAAGAAATTTGCTTTGAACGAAGAGAACGGCCACCGCTCCTGCACGCTGGTCAATATGGGGCTGGCTGCGCTGAGACTAGGGCGCAATTTGAAATATGATCCCGATAAGCAAATGTTTGTGGACGACGAAGGCGCCAATCGCCTCATCGACCAGCCTATGCGCGGTCCCTGGACGATCTGATCTTTTTGTGCTGAAACCTATTTTCCTACCGTTCTTAACCACCAACTCGGCCTTCCGGCCCGTAGTCGTTCTTATGAAAAACCCACTATCCTTACTACTTCTGCTCGGTCTGCTGGCCACGAACGCGTGGTCGCAAACCGATACCAAGCCCAAAATAGAGGCCATTCTGGCTAAGCTCCCGGCCAGTAACCCTGATCGTCTGGCCAAGACCATGGAAGAACTCGCCGCTTTGGGCAAGTCCGGCTTAGTGCAAATAGCCACGCAACTGACCCCACCCGGACAGGGGGGCGATACCAAAGTCGAATACGCACTGGGTGGATTCACCTACGCCGCCACCCAAACTGGCCGGGAAGCCTGGCGGAAAATGGCCGCCGAAGCCTACGCCGAAGCCCTGCCCAAGGTACCCGATGCCTACAATAAGATGTTTTTGATAAACCAATTACAAACGGTGGGAAAAGACGAGTCGGTACCTGTGCTGGCTGGCTACCTCAACGACGAAAACCTGGCGGGGCCCGCTGCCCGGGCCCTAGCCCGGATAGGTACCCCTGTTGCCGGGGAAGCCCTTTTGCAGGCTCTTCCCAAAGCCAGCGATGCCAATAAGGGATATAGTATAGAAGCTTTGGGCATGGCGAAATACCAGAAGGCCGCAGCCGAGCTTGAAAAAATGGCGGCTGGCAGCACCGGAAATCTGCGCAAACTAAGTCTGTTCGCTTTATCCGAATTGGCCGTGCCTTCGTCGGCCAATATTCTGGCTTCCGCGGCCCAGAAAACTTCCTACACCTACGACGAAACCGACGCTACGGCAATATACCTGAAATACCTGGCGCATCTGGCCGCTAACGGCTCGGCTGCTTTGGCCGAAAAATCCGTCCTGGATCTCCTCAAACCCACCGTACCCACAGCGACGCGCTCGGCTGCCCTGAAAGTGTACTCCGACAGCCGCAAGCAGGCGGGGGTACCCGTGCTGGTGCAGGCGCTGAGCAGCAACGACGCTGAGTACCGCATCGCGGCGCTCAAACTGGCCCAACCGTACGCAACGCAGGGTACCTCCCCGTGGGTAGCCGCACTTAAAAAAGCAAAACCCGACGCCCAGGCCGAAATCATCCGCATGTTGGGGCACGCCGATGCCAGGGGAGCCTTGCCCGCTGTGTTGGCTTCTTTGAAATCAAAAGATACGCAGGTGAAGCTGGCCGCGATTTGGGCTACGGGCAAATTGGGGGGTACCTCGGCGATCACGAGTTTACTGCCAGTCCTGAAAACAGCCCGGTTCGAAGAAATCCCGACCCTAAAAAGTACTATGCTCACGCTACCGCGCGAGGGTCTGACCAGCCAGCTCGCCACCGCTCTGCCCAGGGTACCCTCCGCGGCGCAACCCGCTGTGCTGGAAGTATTGGCTGCCCGGCAGGCCACCGACCAGCTACCGGCAGTGCTCCCCTTCCTGAAGAACGCCAATGCCGAGGTGAAGACCGCGGCTTTTGGAGCGCTCAAATCCATGACGACCGCCAACGATCTGCCTACCCTCTACACCCTGCTGAACACCGTAACTTCTCCCCAGGAAATTACGGCAGTGCAAAGCGCCTTGGGGCAGAGTGTCAAAGGAGCCGGGAGTATTGCTGCGCAAAGCAGCCTGATTTTGAAACAAATGCAGGAATCTCCCGCCGAAAAACGCCCGCATTACCTGGCCGTTCTGGCCGATATTGGCGGACGTGAAGCGCTGAAAGCAGTGGTTAGCGACTATACTACCGGCGATGCGCCCACGAAGCGGGCTGCCATCGCTGCGCTCTCGACCTGGGCCGACGCCAGCGCCGCTCCTGAGCTACTGGCTATCAGCCAAAAAACGAAAGACGCTACAGAGCTGAACGCGGCCCTGATGGGCTACATGGCAGCGGTGGGCAAATCCACCCAAACGCCCGCCAATAAAGTGATTATGCTTCGTAATGCGATGGAGGTAGGTACCACGACCGAGCAAAAGGGTTTGATTCTGAATGAATTGGCTAAATACAGAACCTTCAATGCCCTGATGTTTGCGGGAAAATACCTCGACGACGCGCCCGTGCAGCAGGCAGCCGCCAAGACCGTGATGACCATTGCACTCGCCAACCCGGAATTCTACGGGAGCGAAATCCGTAATCTCCTCACCAAAGTATCCTCGTTGATCAAGGGCCAGGAAAGTGAATATCTGCGGCAATCGATCAGCAAGCACCTCGCGGATATGCCGCCGGGCGAGGGATTCGTATCTATTTTTAATGGCAAAGACCTCACGGGCTGGCAGGGGCTGGTGGAAAATCCGATCAAGCGGAGCAAGATGAGCGCCGACACGCTGGCCGCCAAGCAAAAAATAGCTGATAATCAGGCCCAGAAAAGCTGGTACGCCAAAAATGGCGACCTTATTTTCGGCGGCAAGGGCAACAATCTGGCTACGGTGAAGCAGTACGGTGATTTTGAAATGTACGTGGATTGGAGAATCGAAAAGCATGGCGATGCCGGGATTTATCTGCGGGGTACCCCCCAGGTTCAAATCTGGGATACGTCCCGCGTGGACGTGGGCGCGCAGGTAGGCTCCGGCGGCTTATACAATAACCAGAAAAACCCCAGCAAACCCACCCAACTGGCCGATAATGCCATCGGCGACTGGAATACCTTCCATATCACGATGGTAGGCGACCGCGTATCAGTAGACCTGAACGGTGTAAACGTAGTAAAAAACGTGACGCTCGAAAACTATTGGGATCGCAACATCCCCATTTTCGCCAAAGAGCAAATCGAGTTACAGGCGCACGGTACCCTGGTCGGGTATCGGGACATCTATGTCCGCGAAATTTCCCGTCCGGAGCCGTACCAACTGACCGCCGAAGAGAAAGCTTCTGGGTACAAAGTACTCTTTGATGGCACCAATATGTATAACTGGATAGGTAATAAAACGGACTATTTTATCGAAAACGGTGACCTCGTCGTGGACCCGACCCGAGGCGGCAAGGGTAACCTTTACACCAAAGATGAGTACAGCGATTTTGTGTATCGCTTCGAGTTTCAGCTTACCCCGGGCGCCAATAACGGTCTGGGAATCCGCACTCCACTGGAAGGCGACGCAGCTTATGTCGGCACCGAATTGCAGATTCTGGACAACGATGCCGAAGTTTACAAAAACCTGCAACCCTACCAGTACCATGGCTCGGCCTACGGAATTATTCCCGCTAAGCGGGGGTACCTCAAACCCCTGGGCGAATGGAATACCGAGGAAGTGTATTTGAAAGGCTCTAAAATCAAAGTCACCCTGAATGGTACCGTGATTCTGGATGGCGACCTGGCCGAGGCCAGCAAAAACG
>JBBRDE010000233.1:0-9089 GCA_038204185.1 Cytophagales bacterium | reverse complement strand
TAGCGGAGTTGCGTTTGAGCGTGTTAGTCGGCTGAAAACCCTGATTGTCCATGTTGGAAAGCGAGAAATAGTAGGTGGTTTTCTCGCCGCCGCCATCTACGCTCACGGTATTGATCAGGAATTTTTCGGGCTGAAAGAATGCCTTGTACGGATCGGTGATGGGGGCGTAGCTTACCGTATCGCCCCACATGTCTTCTATTTGCTGTCCTTCCATTTTGGGGCCCCAGCTGCCGCGCGTGGTCGGGTTACGGCCGCCGCTCAGCTTGGGGATGCCGCCCGTGAGGCCAGCCGCGTTGGGTACCACCGTGCCGTTGGCCTGCCGGTAGAATGTGAAATTTCCGTTAAAACCCTGGCCGTATTCGTTCTGGTAATCAGGCTTCACCAACGCGTTACCCACCGAAAAGCTACCGTTGTACTGGATATTCGGCTTGCGGTTGCGGGTACCCGACTTGGTCGTGATGATGATGACCCCATTGGCACCCAGCTGCCCGTAGAGGGCGGCCCCGTTCGGCCCTTTGAGTACCGTCACCGACTCGATGTCCCTGGGATTGATGTTGGAGATTCCGTCGCCGCCATCTACCCCCGTGGCGAAAGTCTGCGAACCCAGGCTGCGGCGGTTGGAGTTGTCGATGGGTACCCCATCCACGACGTACAGCGGCTGAGAGTTGCCCGACAGGGAAGAGTTGCCCCGGATGATGACCCGCGAAGCGCCCGCCATACCGCCCGCCGAGGTCGTGACCTGCACCCCCGCCACTTTGGCCGATAGGGCGTTGGCCAGGTTCGTTTCCCGGGCGTTGGTGAAGTCGGTACCTTTCAGTTCGCCCGTGGCGAAGGTCAGGGCTTTCTTGTCGCGCTTGATGCCCAGTGCGGTCACCACCACCTCGTCGAGATTTTTGGTGTCGGGTACCATTGAAATATTGATGGTGCTGCGGGTGCCTACCGGCGCTTCCTGCGAGAGGTACCCCACGAAAGAAAATACCAGGGTAGCTTCCTGATTGTCCACCGTAAGGCTGTAACCGCCGTTTTGGTCGGTAGTGGTGCCGCGTTGGGTACCCTTGATGAGCACACTCACACCCGGCAAACCCATGCCGCTTTCGTCGTTGACGCGTCCCGTTACGGTGATGTCCGCCCAGGCGGAGCGTACGGGTTTCTGCGTCCTTTGATCCGCGGGTTCTACCCCCCCGATCGGGCTGGCGTACCCCACGCTGGCCAGCATACCCATCAGTATGCAGTGCCGCCAGGAGGATTTCCTAAGCCTGAACATTCGTTTTTTGGTAATTATTTTTGTCATAACTATCAGGGATTTGAATTGGTAGTACAGAACAAAGATACACCTGTTTACTTTCAGAAAGTAACTTCATTCGACAAAAATAGCTAGTCTGTAAATACACCTCATTTTCTTAAATTGCCCACCATGCCCTGTCGATTGGTGCTAAAAGCAACCGCCCGCGCTCAGCCACTGAGCGCGGGCGTCAAGTAAATAACGTCTGTAAAACTCCGGGTGAATGAATGGCTACCATTCCGGATTTTGCACCAGCTAGGGGGGTAGTTGTAATACGTTCTGCGGGGTCGGGCACAGGTAGTATCCGGGGCAAGCCCGGCTCACCACGTTCAACTACAAGACAAATCTTAGATCAGGGCTTCATTGTAATCCGCTTTTCCAGATGGCTCTTGGCGGGTGGGGTGTTTTTGAGATGTTGCTGCACCATAGCTTCTATTTCTTTGATTACCTCCGGATTATTGGCCGCAATGTCGTAGCGCTCTGAGGGATCGTGCTCGACATTGTATAGCACGGGCGTGGCCAGTTTTTCCAGCTTTTGGGGGTATCCCAGTGGGTTGTTGCTATAATAAACCAGTTTGAAAGCTCCTTTTCGGGCGGCGAATAGGAACTGGTCGTGGTAATGGAACATCTCATTGCGCGGGTTCTCTTTTTTACCCAGCAACACCCCCGACAGATCGTAGCCATCGTATACGCGGTCGGTGGGTACGGCCACGCCAGCTAGTTTGCTGAAGGTAGGGAACACATCCATAGTTGACCCCATTTGTGATATCACAGCGGGTTTGATCCGTCCCGGAGCCCAGAAAATAGCCGGTACTCGTACTCCTCCTTCGTAGCTGGTACCCTTAGCTCCGTAGAGCAGTCCCGATGAGCCACCGTGCTCGTTGAAAATGGCCCATGGGCCGTTGTCGGAGGTAAACACTACGTAGGTGTTTTTGTCCAGGCCCTGCTGCCGGAGCGTATTCAAGATTTCACCCACACTCCAATCAATTTCCTCAATAACATCACCATAGAGTCCACGTTCACTCTTGCCCTGAAAATCCTTGGATGCAAACAAGGGTACGTGGGGTAGGGAATGCGCCATGTAGATGAAGAAAGGTTTATTTTTACTCTCCTTGATAATTTTCTGCGCTTCGGTCGTGTAGCGTTTCACAATGGTAGTCTGATCGGCGGGGCGTTCAATCTCCGTGGTATCGCGCAGGATGGGAACATTGAAGTAGTCGGTTTTCGGATGCAGAAAAGACTCTTTGTACTCGACGGTATTTACCCGATCCATGTCATTGCTGTACGGAATGCCGTAGTAGGAGTCGAAGCCGTGGCTCGTGGGCAGGTAGGCGGGCAGGTGGCCCAGGTGCCACTTGCCAATTGCGGCGGTGCGGTAGCCCTTCTGCTTCAACTGCTTGGCAATGGTGATTTCCGTTTGGGGGAGTCCGCCGTCAGAGTCGGGGAAAAGGACGCGGCGCTTGTCGCTGTACATGCCGTTCCGGACGGGTAGCCGTCCCGTCATGAGCGCCGCCCGGGAGGGGGTACACACGTTGGCGGCTACGTAAAAGCTCGTCCACTTTTGCCCTTCAGCGGCCATGCGGTCGAGGTTGGGGGTTTTGATGGTGGGGTGTCCGTAGCAGCCCAAATCTCCGTAGCCTTGATCATCGGTAAAGATGATGATAAAGTTGGGTTGGCTGGATTTGCTTTGGGCCCGGGCTGTATGGTTGCCTGCGAGAAGTAAAACTAATCCAATAGAAAAGCAGAGAAGTACTTTGGTAAGGGGAGGAGGCGTTTTTTTTCGAGAAATGTTCATAAGAAAAGGAATTGGTTAAAAAGGGAAAAGAAATGTGTAGGGTTACTTCGCCTCCGGCTTTTGCCAGGGTACTTTGCCGGCTTCCTGGATACGGGCCATCAGAAGGGTATTGAGCTTTTGATAGATCTTTGGGTTTTCTTTGATTACATCCCTTTTCTCCAAGGGATCTTCTTTCAAATTGAAAAGCTCCATGGGCTGAAAAGGCGTGTTTTTTACCAGTTTCCAATCACCTAGTCGCAAGGCATAGCTGCACTGCCCGCCGTATTCGGTACCGCCCTCACGGCGTGTAAAGTACAACGGCCGATCAGGCTCAGCCGGGGCACTTTGACCAAGAAGTGTGGGTAGAAAGCTCCGACCTTCAATGGCTTTACTGGGTTTGATACCGGCTATTTCCAACAGAGTTGGAAACAAATCCATGGTCAGATTAATTTGGTCAGATATAGAACCCGGCTTGACTTTTCCCGGCCACACCATTGCAGCGGGTACCCTGAGTCCACCTTCGTACATGCTCTGCTTGCCGTCGCGGGTGGGGCCGTTATTGGCCAGACTGGGCAGGTGACCCCCATTGTCGCTGGTAAAAACAATGAGCGTATTCTCGTACTGTCCCGTGGCTTTCAGGGCGGCGACTACTTTGCCAATACCCTCGTCCAGGTGTTCGATGAACGCCACTAGCTCGGCTCTCCTTGGTGGGAGGTCCGGCTCTCGTTCCTGCACCCGTTTGAGCCAGTCGGCTGGGGGTTGCACCGGAAAATGCGGGGCGTTATAGGCTAGATATAGAAAGAACGGTTTTCCAGTTTTGGCCCGTTGCTGGATGTACTCCACCGACCACTGCGTAAACAAATCGGTGGCGTGTCCTTCGGGATCGATGGTTTTAGCGTTATCGCGCATGTAGTTGATCTCGTGGCGGCGTTTCTGCCAGTAGTCGTCCATCATGTCGCCCAGCCAGCCTTTGAAGGCATCAAAGCCCCGCTCGGTGGGCGTATTTGGGGACTCCAAACCCAGGTGCCACTTGCCGATGATCGCTGTATGGTAGCCCGCTTTTTTGAGCAGGGTAGGCAACATCTGCGCTTTGGTATCCAGGTACCCCCAGCTGTTGGTGGCATGGGTACGGATCACGCCCGGTACCCCCACGTGATCCTGGTAGCGGCCGGTAAGCAGGGCCGCGCGGGTAGGGGAGCAGACCGGACAATTGGCATAAAAATTATCGAACCGCATACCGTCCCTGGCCAACTGATCCATGTTAGGCGTACGTAGGTCTTTGGTACCATAGTACGACACATCGTGGTACCCCTGGTCGTCGGTCAGGATTACGAGGATATTGGGAGCAGCTGCCTGGGTAGTACTGCTGCCGGTATAGGCAGCAGTACCTATCATACCCACCAAAATGCCTACTCCCCAGAAAGCGAATCGGATACTTTTCACTCGGTTGTTCATGGACGTACTTGCTTTATGCAATGGAGAAGGGGAATTGGGAGAGAACGGTTTTCTCCCAATTCCCCTGTGGTAAACATTGAATTAATAACCCGTATTCTGAACCAGTTTGTCGTTGGCGTTCAGCTCGGTGATGGGTAGTGGAAATAACACGTGGAAAGGCTGAGCGTTTATACCTTTGGCTTTCGCATTGGAAATGAGTTTGCCATGCCGGATCAGGTCTTCCCGACGCTTCATCTCGGTGTAAAACTCCCATTCCCTTTCCTGCAAAATGTAGTCGCGTAAGCTCTCTTTGGTAAAGCTTCCTAATTGGGTAGGTATAGCGCCTGCCCGGGTGCGTACCTGGTTGATCAGGTCAATGGCCTCCTGGGTAGGGCCATTCAATTCGTTCAGTGCCTCCGCTCTGGACAAGAGTATATCGGCATAGCGCAGTACGGGGATGTCGTTGCCCTGTGTGGCACCGTTGGCGTTAGGGTCAAACTCATATTTGCCGGAGAGCGACTGGTTTATTCCCAGTAATTTGGTAAACTTACCCGCCGTATTGGTGTACTCCGTCACGATCAGGTTCTTACGGGTATCTCCTGCTCCAAACGAATTAACAAAGCTATCAAAGAAGTAGGATCTGGCAGCGAAGACCTGATTGTTGGGCTGGGGTAGTGGGTAGTCGGTCGGGAAAGTCAGAGCTACCAGGTTGTGGCCCGCTTGCGGAGAGGCAGGGATTACCCATAGCATCTCTGCGTTGCCCTCGTTGGTTAGCGCAAACACATTTTTGTAATTAGACACTAACGAGTACTTCTTTAAGTCTATGACCTGTTTGGTCAGATCAGCCGATTTTTGCCATTGTTTCGTATTCAAATAAAACTTAGCCAGTATTCCCATGGCGGCGCCTTTAGTAGCCCGGCCATATTGCGCCTGATTGAGGGGTAATATAGCCGCGGCTTCGACAAATTCCTTTTCGATGAAGGTTTTCATTTCCTGGTCAGTAGCCCGGGCCAGTTTAAAATCGGCCGGGGTAGATGTCAGGTACAGGGGTACCGGACCAAACCAGTCAAATAGATGGGTGTAGGCAAGGACGCGAACAAAACGTGCCTCTGCGTTCAGTTGCTTGTCCGAAGCGGTGGCATCGGCCGCGCTGGTGTTGTCAATGACGATATTGGCATCTCGAATGGCGGCATACAGAACTCTCCAACTGTCGCCAAAATACTGGTGGTTGCTATCCCAGGTAAAATTAGTGAGCGGTGTAAGGAGGGCTTCGATGCTTCCTCCCCGATTCCAAACTTCCTGAGAAGTATGGGCGGATAAGAAAAGGTAAAAGTGGTTGCGCATCTGCAGGTTTCCATAGGCAGAAGTAAGTACAGCCTGTTTACCAGCGGTTGTATTCAAAAAGTTGCCAGGGGTTAGCTCGGAATATACCTTTTCTTCCAACAGACTTTCGCACCCTGATCCTTGCAGCAGCAAGACCAGCAGGAGGGATTTTATGTAATTCGTTTTCATATAATTTCTTAGTTTCACGATTGATCAATTAAAAACCAACATTTACACCCAGCATCCAGGTGCGGGCCAGGGGGTAGCCGTTGTAGTCTACCCGTACATTGCTTCGGCCAAAGGCGCTTGCTTCCGGGTCGAAACCTATGTAATTGGTGAAGGTGGCCAGGTTTTGGCCTACAACGTAGATACGGGCCGTTTGAATGAATTTAACTTTTTCGACGGGCAGGTTATATCCCACCGAAAGGTTGCGGAGTCGAACGTAGGAGGCATCCTGCAAGGCCAGCGTATTTACCTTTCCGCCACCGTAGGCATGGGGCTGCACGCCAGAGGGCCATTTGGCCATAGAGTTTTGGGGTGTCCAGCGGTCGAGTGCCTGCTCGCTCATCCGGTTCCGACGGGCGTTGTTGGGATACATGCTTTCAATTACATTGATATTTAGCATATCTGCCCCCTGCTGGCCTTGAAAGAAGAAGTCCAGCTGAAATCTTTTATAGGTAATGTTATTGCTGATACCAAAGGTAAAGGCCGGGAAAGGGCTACCAATAATCTGCTGATCGAGGGGGGTAATTCGATTATCGCCGTTCACATCCCTGAAAATGGGGTATCCGGGCTTGGAATTGGGCTGAGCCGAACCGGCAATATTATCCCCCTGCTGGAAAATCCCCGTTACTTCGTAACCATAGTACGAGAATGCGGGATGCCCTACCGTTACGATGGTGGTAGGTCCAATAGCCTCGATGGAACCGGTAATAATATTTGTGATCTCGCCTAGATCGGTAATATTATTTTTGATAGCGGCAAAGTTCAACGTGGTACCCCAGGTAAAACGGGCCTTGTTGATATTGGTAGAGGTAAGCATGACCTCTAATCCTTTGTTCTGCATTTTACCGACGTTGGATAGAATCGAGTTGAAGCCCGTGGCCTGCGGCAGAGGCAGGTCGATCAGCATGTCACGCGTGTTCTTGATAAAGTAGTCAATGGTGGCGCTGATACGTCCCTGCAGAATACTGGCATCCAGACCAATGTTGGCCTGCTCAGTAGATTCCCATCTCAGGTCAGGGTTGGCGATGCGCGAAGGGCGGGTGCCTGCCACCACAGCATTGTTAAAAACTGCACTGGCTCCGGTGGTATAGGTAGTAAGCGAAGCATAGTTATTAATTTCCTGGTTCCCGGTTAGTCCCCAGCTTGCCCGAAGCTTCATGTCGTAGAAAAACTTTGGTAAAAAGTCTTCTTCACTGATACGCCAGCCAACGGCCACCGAGGGGAAGTAGCCAAATTTGTTGTTGGCCCCGAACCGGGACGAGCCATCGGCCCGCAGGGAAGCCGTAAACAGGTATTTGTCGTTCAGGGTATAGTTGACCCGGCTTAGGTATGAGAGAATACTATTGTCTTCCTGATCGCTGAAAAGGTTGTCGAGGTTGGTATCTCCCAGCCCCAGGTTGTTGGTGGCTAGTGCGTCAGAAGGAAAGCCTCGAATGATGCCGGAAAAAGTCTTATTGTTGAAATACTGGTAGGTAACCCCACCTAACAGACTGAAGGTACTTTTCTCGGTCATCTGCTTGCTATAATTCATGGTGTATTCGAGCAGCGCGTTGGATCGGTCAATCGTGGCGATATTGGCAATGCCCCCGGCCGAAAGTCCGTTGAGAGTTTTGGTAGAATTGAACAAGTCCCGACGGGAAGACTGACGATCCGAGCCAAAATTGAGCTTGGCATCCAGTCCGGGCAGGATGGTATACTTTACGAAAATATTACCCATCGTCCGATTAGTGACGTTACTACTCGTCAGGCCCTCTACCAGGCTCATGGGGTTATTGATCGTTAGGTTCTTGGACTGCGAGAACCGGCCGTCTTCGGCGTATACCGGTTCGGTAGGATCGTACAGCTGCGCGGAGTTGATGGGCCCGGCATTTTCGTTGTTATTTACCCCGTCGTTGCTGTTCGCATCATTTACAAGGCTGGTATTTAGATTGATGCCAATGACTACCTTGTCACCCAGTTTTCGTTCCAGATTTACGCGGGCTATGTACTTCTTGATGCCCGATCTTTTTACAACCCCTTCCTGGTTAAAGTAGTTGAAGGAAGAGAAAAAGGTGGTTTTATCATCTCCACCCGATAACGAGATGTTGTGGCTGTTCAACGGAGCTTTCTGGTAAATCTGATCCTGCCAGTCGGTGCCGGCCCCAATACGGCTAATATCTGTAGCCGTGAAGTCCGGGTTGCGTCCTTCGTCTTTGGCCAGGTCGTTCATGAACTGGATATACTGGCTGGCGTTGAGTACATCCAGCTTGTTGGGTACGGCCTGAATGCCGGAATTGAAATCGTAGCTAACCCCGATCTTGCCCTTGTTCCCTTTTTTGGTCGTAATCAAAATTACCCCGTTGGCACCCCGAGAACCATAAATGGCCGTGGCGGAGGCATCTTTCAGGATCTCGATGGAGGCAATGTCGTTGGGATTGATGGAGTTCAGGGGGTTCCGCGGATTACGGTTGGTACCGGTACCCGCCCCGCCGCTGGAAGCCGAAAGCAAGGAGCCGTTGTCGATGGGTAATCCGTCAATCACGTACAGTGGTTCGCTGCCGGCATTGAGGGAGTTGGCTCCCCGGATGCGGATAGATACCCCGCCGCCGGGTTCGGAACTGGTCTGATTGATTTGGACGCCCGCTGAGCGGCCCAGCATCATTTGGTCTACCGAGGCATTGGCGCCGGGGTTGAAGTCTTTCTCTTTCAGGGAAGACACTGAGCCAGTCAGGTCGCTCTTCTTTACCGTACCGTAGCCCACTACCACGACTTCCTCCAAAGCTTTGAGGTCGGGTTTTAGGGTGACGTTGATCTGGGTACGGTTGCCGGGCACGATTTCCTGCGACATGTAGCCAACGAACGAAAATACCAACGTGACGGACTGATTTTCCACGCTCAATCGGTAGTCGCCGTTCTGGTCAGTGGTAGTACCGCGCTGGGTACCCTTTACCAGAATACTGACGCCCGGTAGCCCGGCCCCGTTTTCGTCCGTTACGTTACCAGTGAGGGTGACATCCACCACTAGCGGATGCGATTTTTCAAGTTCCCTGCTATTTAAAAAGCCCTGCTCAT
>JBBRDE010000232.1:0-9098 GCA_038204185.1 Cytophagales bacterium | reverse complement strand
CACCAATAGAATCCCAACCCGTATCGGGGCCCAGGGTACGGTGAGCCCGCGAGTTGTTGTTACGCAGGGCTCCCAGGTGAAACTGTTGCGCCCAGCCTTTGGCATGGTCCATCTTAGCCAGTTCGTACAGCAAAGTTGATTTGTAAGCGTTCTGGGCATCGTTGTCGGGTACGCTACCGGCGAGGGCCCGCGCTGCAGCGTCGTAAGCCGCCTGATCGTCGAACTGCGTGGCGTAAATATGCTCCAGGCCGTGGTCCGACAGGCGTCCGCCCATTTTAGCAAAGAATTCGTGGCGTTTTTGCAGGGCTTCCAGCAAATTATCGTAGTCACCATCGCCCTGTACGCCCGCTATCTGGCACAGTTTCTCTACGTACTCGCGATACGCTGCGGGATCGCCGATGAGTAGCATGGACTTGTCGGCCCGGAAGGTAGGGAGTACCTTGATTTCAAAACCGCTATCCTTGATTGCCTGATGGTATTCCAGCGAATCGGTGGGGTCGTCGGTGGTGCAGATAACCCGCACGTTCATTTTCAGCAACAGGCTCCTGACGCTGTATTCGGGACTGCGTAGCTTGGCTGAACATTCTTCGTAAATATCCCGCGCTGAGTCTTTATTAAGGATTACGTCGATATCAAAGTACCGCAGCAGTTCCAGGTGCGTCCAGTGGTACAGTGGGTTACGCATGGTATAGGGTACCGTCGCCGCCCACTGTTCAAATTTTTCCCAGTCGGAGGCATTACCCGTGCAGAAACGTTCATTAATCCCGTTGCTGCGCATGGCCCGCCACTTGTAGTGGTCGCCGTACAGCCAGGCCTGGGTTAGGTTTTCGAACTGCTTGTCTTCCGCGATTTGATCGGGCGGCAGGTGGCAATGGTAATCAATAATGGGCATCGCCTTGGCGTAGTCGTGGTAGAGCTGCCGGGCGGTATCGTTACGCAGTAAAAAATCCTCGTTAATAAAAGTCTTTTGGGCTTTGTGCTGGATTACGGTCATTGGGTGATGAATTTTGAATGAGTGAATGAGAGATTGAGTGAATTAAGAATTCTCTAATTCACTCAATCTCTCATTCAAAATTATAAACTCCGTTCGATGCCCATTTCCAGGCCGCGCAACTCGGCCAGGCCGCGCAGGCGTCCGATCGCGGTATAGCCCGGGTTAGTGCGCTTGGTAGCGTTCAGGTCGTCGAGCATCCGGTGGCCGTGATCGGGGCGGAAGGGTAGTCGCAAGTCGTCACGACCCACGTCTTTTCGTTTCTTTTGTTCCTGAATTAGTGCTTTCATCACGCCGTACATATCCACATCGCCGTCGAGGTGGTCGGCTTCGTGAAAACTGCCGTCAGCCTCGCGGTGCGTGGCGCGCAGGTGGACAAAGTGAATGCGATCACCCAGCCGCTCGACCATACCCACCAGATCGTTGTCGGCACGTACGCCGTAGGAACCCGTGCAGAAACACAGACCGTTGGCTGGTACCTGGCAACTGTCCAGTAATGCCCGCGCATCGGCTTCGGTACTCACTACGCGGGGAAGGCCCAGAATCGGGTAGGGGGGATCATCGGGATGAATCGAAAGCCGGACCCCGGCCTTCTGAGCGACGGGGGCTATGGCATTGATAAACTGGTAGAGATTAGCGCGTAGTTCCGCATCACCTACCTGGGCGTAGGTAGCCAGTACCTTTCGAAACTCTTCGATGGTAAAGCTCTCCTCCGAACCGGGCAAACCCGCGATGACGTTGCGGGTCAGGCGGTGAATGGTTTCTTCATCAGCGTTATCGAGCCACGCTCGGGCGGCCGCTTGCTGTTGCTTTGTATAAAGTTCTACAGCTTCTTTCCTTTTCACAATATAGAGGTCAAAGGCCGCAAACTCCGTGGCGTCGAAGCGCAGGCCCGTGGAACCGTCGCGCATGGGCGCGTCCAGGTCGGTGCGGGTCCAGTCCAGGATGGGCATAAAATTGTAGCAGACCGTGTCGATCCCGCTATGGCCCAGATTCTGAATGGATTCCTGGTAGTTCGCTATGTACTGCCGAAAATCGCCCGTACGGGTTTTGATCGCTTCGTGGACGGGAATACTTTCCACCACCGACCAGGTGAGGCCCGCTGCTTCTATGATTGATTTTCTTATTTCAATTTCTTCCTTCGTCCATACTTTTCCATTAGGAATATGGTGTAGGGCCGTGACAATGCCCGTGGCACCAGCCTGCCGGATGTCGGCCAGTGAAACCGGGTCATTCGGACCAAACCATCGCCATGTTTGTTCAAGTGCCATTTTACTTAAATGAATTAGTAGTTGTGAGGGCAAAGGTCAAAGGTTAATGGCGCGCGGCCTTTACTCATTCTCATCATTATTTATGAATCACAGAACGCCAAGAGAAGATCTGATCAAATGGTAGTTGATGCCTCGGGGCGCCCCGCATTGACCGATTACCTGTTGCACCATTTATCTTTTCATGGAAAGATCGCCGCTAGGCTACCAACCGATTTTCCGGTACGCGCTCACGAAGTACCTTCAGCGCACGGCCCATTTGGGTTTCGACGGTCTTGATGGAGATTTTGAGTACCTCGGCAATTTCGCGATACCGGAGGCCTTCTTCCCGGCTCATGCGAAAAATAAGCTGACACTGCCGGGGCAAGTCATTGATGTGACCTTCCACCCGATCGTAAAACTCATTGAAAACGATCTCCTCGGCGGGCGTGTAATGGTCAGCATAAGCCAGGTTCCACTGAATGCTTTCCAGCGGTTCGCGCTCGTACACCCGGTGCAGTTTCAGTTTGAGGTAATCGAGCGATTGGTTTCGCACTGCGCGGAAAATGTACGCTTCGAACGAGGTATGTACCTCGATCTGCTCCCGATTTTTCCACAATTTTACAAACACATCGGCCACTACTTCTTCGGCTACCTCGCGGGCTACCACTACGCGCATCGAGTAGGTACACAGGGAGCGGTAGTACCGGGTGAAGAGCTCCCGATAGGCAATGTAATCCCCCTCCTGAACGACCTTTTTAAACAGCACTTCCATTTTGCTCGGGCATGCCCGTAGCTTGCCCAGCGGCTTGGTGATAACAATGTTTTCCATGTACTTGTGTGAGGTTAGGAATTGAATAATTCTGTGATAAAAGGGGTAATATTCAATTGTACGATTGTGTGATTCCTAACGAATATTAGGTATTCGTTAGGTGTATAGCAAAAAACTATCTTGAAAAAGATCAATAAATCTACGCAACCGTTCCCGGTACCGTTCCCGAAACAAGAAATTTTCCGGGAATTATGGGTGTTATTTGTAGTTTGCGTCAGATTGCAAGCCCGGTAAGCTCTGGAATACGTCCAAATAATTTGCATTATTCTGATATATAAGCCCAATAGTATATGGCCCGGATGACCGTAACCATCAAGGAAATAGCGCGCGAGCTGAACATTTCGAAATCTACTGTCTCGCGGGCATTGCGTAACAGTCCCGAAATCAGCGAACAAACTAAAGAACGAGTCATCGAGCTGGCGCGTAGACTCAACTACAGCCCCAATCCCATTGCACTGAGCCTTCTTAAAAACCGGACGCAAACCATCGGTATCATTGTCCCCGATATCGACAATCCCTTCTTTTCTATGGCTATTAGCGGGGTCGACGACGTTGCCTACAGTCGGGGCTACCACGTGATGATTTACCAGAGCCATGAGTCGTACGAGCGGGAGCAGATCGATGTGCGCCACATCGCCGACCGCCGGGCCGACGGTCTGATCGTGTCGGTAGCCAGCCAATCGTTGAATCACGGCCACTTCGAGGAATTACAGGAAAAGGGGATTCCGCTCGTTTTCTTTGACCGGGCCAGCGACCAGGTAAAAACCCATAAAGTACTGGTAGACGACTATGAAGGGGCTTTTCGGGGTACCGAGCACCTTATCGAGCAGGGCTGCCGACGGATTGCCCACATTTCGGGGCCGATGAGCTTAACGATAAGCCGCAATCGTTATAATGGCTACCGGGACTCCCTCCACAAGCACGGTTTGCCCTTTCGCGAGGAGTGGGTCGTATCGGCTGAATACAGCCAGAGCGAAGGTACCGACCGCGCCTACCAGCTGATGGCGCTCCGCGAACGCCCCGACGCTATTTTTGCCGCCAGCGACCGCATCGCCATTGGCGTTCATTGGGCACTGCGTCAGCTGGGCTACCGGATGCCCGACGACGTAGCGCTGCTGGGATTTTCGGATTTGGGAATCTCGGCCTTATTGGATCCTCCGCTGAGCTCGATCGCCCAGCCTGCCTTCGAAATGGGCCGGCAAGCGGCCGAGTTATTGCTGGAACTTATTGAAAACAAAAACACCCCGGCTTCTTACGAAACCAGGGTGTTGAAAACGGCGCTAATAGCGCGGGAAAGCACAGTGAAAATTCCTATCCAAGCCGCTCCAGCTTCCGCTGAAACTCCCGCAGGATTTTATCCTTCATAGCGATTTTTCTTTTTTGGATGTTCAAGCGGCCCAGCATCCTTTTGTCTTCTTCCTCGTTGCCGGTCAGGCTGCGCTCTACGTCACGGGTGGCAATTTCCAGGTCACTACGTTCCCGGCTCACCAGCCATTCCATCTCCCTGACCTGCGTGCGAAGTTGCTCTTCTTCACTCTTCATTTCGAAGGCCGGATATTTGCGGCTAATCACGCGGGCCAGGTAGCCTAGCTCGAATATCTTGTCGCAGGTGTTTCGGAATTTTTCGGCCAGTTCCTTATCGGCTTGCTTGTAGGGGATTCTGATTTCCTTCCATTTGCTCAACAGTACCTTGGCTTTTTCGGAAGCTAAGACGATATTATCATTCTTAAGAGTATCTTCGGCCTCCGTAAGGAGCTTCTGCTGTTCCAGAATCCGCGGATCGACGCGTACCTTGGGTTCAATCCCTTTTGCCAGATTATATTTATCGTAGAAAAGCTTCAGGAAATGGCGGTAGGCTTTATTGATCTTAAAAAACTTCTTGGGAGGTACCTCACCGATGGCGTTCCAGGCATTGCGAATGTCGCGGGTTTTCTTGTAGGATTCATCCAGTTCGTTGCTCCATGAGAGCTGCTTGACCTGCTTGATGAGCTTTTCGTACTCATCCACCCGTCCCTGCACAATCTTATTTTGCTCGGCAAAGAATTCACGCCGGCGGTGAAAGAAATCATCGAGAATGCCCTGAAATTCCGTGTCTACTTTTTCCTGAAACTCATTGTCTACCGGTCCGGTGCGTATCCATTTCGATTTCACTTCCTGAATAGCGTCGGTGGCTGCCTGCCAGTCTTCAATAGCGGCGGCCTGGCGGGCATCTTCAGTTAGGGCCTGTTTGATTTCCAGGTTCTTGGCCTGATTGACGAGAATCAGTCCAGACAGATAGTCTTCGGCGGTGTCGAGCCGCTGGAGTAGGGGGATAAAGTCGCCGATGGCATCAAAGCCAATCAATTTTCGGCGTAGCTGGATCAATTTGGTCAGATATGAACCTTTGTTTTGGGCTTCCTCGATCTCCTTTTCCAGGAGAGTCACTTTTCCTTCGGCGATGGTAAACCGGTTTCTGAAGTAGTCGATCGCTTCCTGTTCTGTTCTTTTTACCTCGCCGATTTGCCGGTCGGGATTTCCGAGGTACCCTTTTAAAAATACTTTGCCATCTTCAACGTAGCCGTATTCTTCTGTTGCTTGGGCATTTTCCATTATTTCACTTTTTATCTGCTGGTATAGGGTTATTTATCGATCTTTGTCAGGTACAAATTAACTAAAAAATGAGTAACGAAACCATTATTTTCTCAATGGCGGGGGTCAGTAAGGTTATTCCGCCCAATCGTCACATCATCAAAAATATTTATTTATCCTTTTTTTACGGGGCAAAAATCGGCGTACTCGGTCTTAATGGCTCGGGTAAATCGACCTTGCTCAGGATCATTGCCGGGATAGATAAGAACTTCCAGGGTGAGGTGGTGTTCTCACCCGGCTATTCCGTGGGAATGCTAGAACAGGAACCCGTTCTTGACCCAACAAAAACCGTGCGAGAAGTTGTAGAGGAAGGAGTACAGGAAGTGGTTGATCTACTCAAAGAATTTGACCAAATCAACGAAGCCTTCGGTGATGCCGATGCTGATTTCGACAAACTGCTTGAACGTCAGGGAGAAGTGCAAGAAAAACTCGATCACCTGGATGCCTGGAATTTGGACAATCGCCTTGAAGTAGCCATGGACGCCCTGCGTTGTCCGCCATCGGATACCTCCATAGCCACCCTGTCGGGCGGCGAAAAACGCCGTGTGGCCCTATGCCGCCTGCTGCTGCAACAGCCCGACGTACTATTGCTCGATGAGCCTACTAACCACCTCGACGCCGAAAGTGTGCTGTGGCTGGAAGAACACCTGCGACAATACAAAGGTACCGTCATCGCCGTGACCCACGACCGCTATTTCCTGGATAACGTGGCGGGCTGGATCCTGGAACTGGATCGCGGTGAGGGTATTCCCTGGAAAGGGAACTACACCTCGTGGCTGGAACAAAAGCAGGCTCGTCTGCAAAAGGAAGAAAAACAGGAATCGAAGCATCAGAAGACTTTGCAGCGAGAATTGGAGTGGGTACGCATGGCACCAAAAGCCCGGCAGGCTAAGTCCAAGGCACGCCTTGGTGCTTACGAAAAGATGCTCGGTGAAGACGCCAAGGAGAAAGAAAACAAGCTGGAGCTGTTCATTCCGCCCGGACCGCGTCTGGGTAGCAAGGTCATCGAGGCCAACAACATCATGATGGCCTACGGGGATAAACTGCTATACGACAACCTGAATTTTGCCCTACCTCCGGCGGGTATTGTCGGCATCATCGGTCCCAACGGTGCGGGAAAAACCACGCTGTTCAAGCTCATTACCGGACAGGAAAAGCCGCTGGGCGGAAACTTTGAAGTAGGTGATACGGTGCAATGGGCCTACGTGGATCAGGAACACGATAAACTCGACCCCAACAAAACGGTCTTTCAGATCATCTCCGAAGGCAACGAATGGGTGATGCTGGGCGGTAAGCAGGTCAATGCCCGCGCCTACGTGAGCAAGTTCAACTTCGCCGGATCGGATCAGGAGAAAAAGGTAGGTACCCTTTCGGGCGGGGAGCGCAACCGCGTTCACCTGGCGATGACGCTCAAAGAAGGCGGCAACCTGCTTTTGCTCGATGAACCTACCAACGATCTGGACATAAATACCCTACGTGCGCTGGAAGAGGGACTGGAGAACTTTGCAGGCTGCGCCGTGGTCATCAGTCACGACCGCTGGTTCCTCGACCGCATCGCCACGCACATTCTGGCTTTCGAGGGCGACTCGCAGGTCTATTGGTTCGAGGGAAATTTCTCGGAATACGAAGAAAACCGCAAAAAGCGCCTCGGTGCCGATGCCACGCCTAAGCGCATCAAGTACCGGAAACTGGCGTAGTGTAGCACTGCAAACAATATTTCAAAAAAGCCCCTTGACGAATCTGGATTCGTCAAGGGGCTTTTTTATACCACAGGTTCCTTAACTGCCTAGTTCTGCTGCGAGGTTTCGAAAAACTCGTTCATCAACATATAGCGCTCCCGGGTTTTCTCGGTTTCAGCTTTAGTATGGACGTCGATGCGCATGACCGGGGCCGGTTGGCCATATTTGACAGCAGGCCATTGGGGTACCCCCAGACCATTGGGATTCCCGGTTTTAATAAAATTGGCAAAAAAGAGCTGCATGATTTCCGAAACTTTGTAGTCTTCCGGCTGCCAATCGTACACGCGGTTGGTGGGTAGGTTACCCAGTGCGTATTCAATTTCGGCTGAGTGTACTGCTCCTTTTGGCGCCGGTGGCCTTTTGGCCTTGGCGTCATCATTCCGCGTTACACCTCCCGCCAGGTTAGCCGTCGCTGCACCCATTTCCGCCCGCATCTCGGGACGTGGCCGTTCGTAGAAATAGCGGTATACGGGCTTCCCGCCCGTTTTGGCGTGCAGATCGGACCATTTCCAGGTACTGAACCCAATGAACCGGTCGCCGGCCAGGGCGGTAGCGACTTGTTCTACTTCCTCGTCGGTTGTGGGATTGTACACTTTCAGGAGTTTGTCAGCCTGCTCGCCGTACATTTTTTTGACAGCACTGGTATAGTTCTCCCGGGTAGGGGCTTCCTTGCCCAGAATACCCTGGTAGCCGCCTTCCTGCGAGTTCCACCCTACCAATAGAGGTACCTTCGCCTGCTGTCCGGATGCAAATAGGTCGGTGGGTGACTTGGGAAAGAAATACCCGTCCACCACGGCCGAAAATCGGGGTACCCCCGGCTTGGTGGTCGTTTCCAGCAGAGCCTGCGCGGGCATGGCCCGTAAGGCCGACAAGGAAGTTGCGCCTACAGCTTTTCCAAACTCAACTCCCGTTTTTTCGGCCTCTGATAAGGTAGGTATCGCCCGTAAGCCCATCAGGGACCCACTCTCGCCGATAGCGCCTGCTATCAGATCTTTGGCCAAGGGAGAAGCCATCTGGGCACTTACCGAGAAAGACCCCGCCGATTCACCGGCGATGGTGACCCGCTTGGGATCACCGCCAAAGGCCGCTATGTTTTTCTGTACCCATTGCAGGGCGGCGGTTTGATCCAGAAATCCGTAGTTGCCCGATGCCTTGTGGGGCGATTCTTTGGTCAGCTCGGGATGCGAGAAAGATCCGAAGATGCTGAGGCGATAATTGACCGTGACCGTCACGATGCCGTGGCGGGCCAGGCTTTCGCCGTCGTAGCGGGGTTCGGAGCCATCACCGGCCACCAGACCGCCGCCGTAGAAATACACCAGCACCGGCAGGCCATCGGAAGCCGCCTTGGCGGGCGTCCAGACGTTGAGGTACAGGCAGTCCTCACTGACTCCATCCGAACGGAAATTCATATCACCAAATAACGGTAGCTGCATCGCCCTGGGACCAAATTTCTCCGCTTTCCGCACGCCCGTCCAGTTTTTGACGGGCTGAGGTTCCCGCCAGCGCAGGTCGCCTACGGGCGGGGCGCCAAAAGGTACCCCTTTAAAGGCGCGGATGCCTGATTCATCGACGCCTTCCAGTACCCCATTGGCCGTTTTGACCTGTAGGGAGGGACCATCCATTCCCGACTGGGCGTAGGGTGCCTGAATTGACCAAAAGGA
>JBBRDE010000231.1:0-9175 GCA_038204185.1 Cytophagales bacterium | reverse complement strand
TGCCCATGATGCGGTGGCGGGTGGTCTGGGCCTTGGCAGTAATAATGGAGAGCTTTTCGCCCACCAACACGTTCATAAGGGTGGACTTGCCCACGTTGGGCCGACCGATGATGCTGACGAAGCCCGCCCGGAAGTCAACCGACGGGGTTTCAGGTTCGGCCCCGGAAGTAATTTCTGACATAGGTGATCAGGTATCTTGAATACCAGAGAATTAAAAAATATTTTGCAAAGGTAGTTGTTTTTTAGAAAATGTCCTGCTACATTTGTCCTCCAATTCAATGGCGCGGGATGGAGCAGTTGGTAGCTCGTTGGGCTCAATTAATTGCAAGATTAGCGTACTCATGGAGATTGTGAACAGCAATGTTTGTGAGTTATGGCTCCGAGATTCACTTAGTCGAAGCCGAGAAACGTCAGCGGAAACCCAGATCATCCGAGTTTCGCGAAGCGTGGACGCTAATTTTTGAAGGGGCTGCGTAGAGAGTAATCTTTACGTGAATTCTGTCAAATTCGGGGAAGCCTGTTAGTGTGGTAATCCCGAGCCAAGCCCTGCGAAAGCAGGGAAGGTGTAGAGACTTGATGGCAGACATCCAAACGTATCAGACGTGGATGAAGAGAAAGTCCAGACTACAAATCCCGAAAAGGTCGGGAGCAACAAAAGTTGTAGTAGTATGCATAACCCAAAGGTCGCTGGTTCGAGTCCAGCTCCCGCTACTCAGTGAAAGCCGTAACTAACTATTTTATAGTTAGTTACGGCTTTCTTCATTCCTAACCTCCCCATGCAAAAATACACCCTCCTCTTCCTCTTCCTTTGTGGCTCCGCCTTCGCCCAAAAACCCACACCAGCCATGAAAGCCAACCTTGCCGCGACCGATGCGCCCAATGCGCTGAAGCTGGACATGGATTCGACGATTACCTCCTCGCATACCGTCACCATCAAGGGCCAGAAAGTACCCTACACGGCGCAGGTCGGGACGCAGCCCGTGTGGGACTAGGCGGGTAAGGTCATTGCGGGGGTTTTCTACACCTACTACGAACGCACCGACGTGAAGGACCGGGTGAGCCGTCCGCTGGTGATTTCGTTCAACGGCGGGCCGGGGCCGGCTTCGGTGTAGATGCACCTAGCCGACACGGGGCCGAAGCTGCTGAATGTCGACAGAGGGCTACCCGCTGCAACCCTACACGATCAAGGATAATCCGAACTCGATTCTGAACGTGGCCCACATCGTGTTCATCGACCCCGTCAACACGGGCTACTCGCGCATGGCGGGCAAAGAAACGCCGCAGGCCAAGGCCAAGTTTTTCGGCGTGAACGCGGGGACATCAAGTGCCTCGCCGACTGGCTCAATACCTTCGTGAGCCGCCACGACCGCTGGCGCTCGCCCAAGTACCTGATTGGCGAGAGCTACGGCACCAACCGCGTGTCGGGCCTGGCGCTGGAACTCCAGAATGCCAACTGGATGTACCTCAACGGTGTTATTCTGGTGTCGCCGACCAACCCGCTAACCCCGATTACAAATCGGTGTCAGCAGCGTTAGCAAAGTATTTAAGTAATTCCAGCTACTGAAACATTAGCGAATTCCGACCTGTTTGGCAGGTACAGCATCAATCATGAATCTATGAGTTTTTTAATTGCAGAGTGGCGCAGACTGGTATTTACCAATTATGAAGTAGATCCCGCAGTACTCAAACCTTACCTTCCCTACGGCACTGAGCTTGATCTGTGGCAGGGGCGCTGTTACGCAAGCCTGATCGGGTTTATGTTTAAAAACACCCGGCTACTAGGTATCAAAGTGCCTTTTCACGTTAATTTTGAGGAAGTGAACCTTCGGTTTTACGTCAAGCGGTTTGAAGATGGAGCGTGGAAACGGGGGGTAGTTTTCGTGAAAGAGATCGTACCCCTACCCGCCCTGACCTTCGTGGCCAATACCCTCTACACCGAGAAGTACGAAACCCGGCCGATGAGCCATCGGTGGGACGAAACCGATACAGACCTCACCGTGGAGTACCGCTGGAAGATCAAATCAGGTTGGCAATCGTTACAGGTAACTACCAGCAGAGCGCTCACCGAGATTATTCCTGGTAGTGAAACTGAGTTTATCACCGAGCATTACTGGGGCTATGCTTCCGTGAACCATGCTGTAACCAATGAATACCAGGTTACGCACCCGAAGTGGCAGCAATACGAGGTACTTGACTTTGAAATCAAGGCTGACTTTGCCGCATTATACGGCAACGACTTTGCCTTCCTGAATCACCAACAACCCCGGTCCGTGATGCTGGCCGAAGGCTCTGCCATTACCATTGAATCAAAACGGGTACTGAGCGCTCCGAAGCGTTGATCGCAGGGTAGTTTGGGTAGAAAAACCGCTAACCCTGATTTGTAACGCCGCTAACCAAATGAGGCCATTGTATGAATGCTTGGTTGAGTTCCTCTTGCGGTTATTCGCGGCTGCGCGCCCCGGTTGTTAACGCAAGGTAATATAAAGGCGGTGGACCGTACCGATTGAAAATCGGTGTCAGCGTCCGACGATGACAGTCATGGATTGCGTGGCCATTTTTACTCGCCCGGCTAACTGCCACAAAGAATATGACAGAAGTCAACTGCGGGAATCACTTAAAAAGTCAGTAACGATTTTTAGCTTTCCTCAAAAAAAACGCCGGGTTCTATCAGATCACTCCCTGCCTCACCGCTTAATTGATACATCTCTCGGATAGTTAATAACGTCATTTGCTCCGCAAAGTAACGCCGGTTTTCTAGTATGAACCGTACCTCACGACCAGAATTGTCGAAGACAAATGCATCTTTGACGGCATAAAATCCTGCGGATATGAAGGAATGACTACGTGAAGATACCGCCTGCCTTATGTGGTGAAAATCTGATTTTGCGGCTTTACTGGCGACCACTCCCTCTTCCTCTGTGGTCGCGTCATATCCCAAATAGTATATCAACAGGTAGTCATGGAAGAAAGATTTTACGGCTTCCTGCCCGGCCAGTATATCGTCACAGAGTAAGCCACTGATGGTTTTTCGAAAGCAGGAAAGGTAGGAATAACATTCAAGGCTATACTCGAGATGCTTATGCGGAATTACCGACTGGAAGTAGTACTTGAGATTGTCCGCTCGTTGCACAGACCTCACATTGGCGTTTGTCCCAAGGTGTCCATAGTAAACCAGGTAAGCATTTCCTACTTTTAGGCTGTGTTGGGGAGGCCGCAGCAGAACCGGCAACTTCTGACTCAGCTTTTCAAAGCCCTCTTCGCGCAGAAACCAAAAGTAAATCCCCCTCTGATTCGGAACCTGCGCGTGGTTCTGGTGCCGGGCCTCCATCAATGCATCATAGGGCAAGGCCGAAAAATAAGGCAGCACATCTGCCGGCGAATCGAACTGTTTCATGGTAGCTATGGCGTAATCTGAGTGTATCATAAAAAGATAAGCCTGTAGCTGAACTACTAGTATAAAGCACTTTGGAAATGACTAATTTTCAGCCACCAAGAACCCCACTAACCCGAGCCGGGCCGCGCCCTATTTGAAATCGGTACGGTTCTCCCCCTCGTTGGTCGTAGCCTCAACTGGGGTGGGGGACAAGATCGCGATTAATAATTTTTTCGTTAATTTGACATGGTCGTAGGCATTTTGATTTGTAAGTCGTTTTTTCAAACTTAACGTTATACGACCTTTTTTCTTCAATCAATAGAAACTTTAAACAGCTTCGATACAATGAAAAAAAATTTGATAATAGTAATGCTGATAGTTTGGAACTTTAAATGCCCTGCACAAACAACAAAGCACAGGGCGTTTGTATTTACCGACATCAATATAGGAGGAGGTGATCCCGATGACAGGCAGTCATTGGTTCATTTGTTTTGGTATGCTAATGAATTAGAAATTCTGGGTATCGTTCCAGACCGGTGGAATGCACGGGGAATGGAAGCCTGTCAACTGGCCGTTGATGCTTATAGGAAGGACTATGAAAAATATAAATTTGCATCATTTGGTTTTCCGGATGCCAAAAAGTTGGAAGAACTACTGGTAAAAAACACATCTGATGCCATTGAACGATTGAGGAATGCAGCCGTTGAAACCAATGATCAACCCTTGTATGTTTTGGTTTGGGGCAGTATGGTCAATTTTGGCAAAGCGCTCAAACAACATCCTGAAATAAGTAAAAAAATAAGATTGATTACAATTGGTACAGGTCGCAAATATGGGCCGGAGGATGAAGTAGCGGGAGAAAATTGCGATGTTCCCAATTGGAATGGTGGCGGTAGAAATGAGATATATAATGATGCTCGATTTAATAAAATGTGGTGGCTGGAAATAAATTGGACATACAATGGTATGTTTTCGAGACTGTAAACTAAACTGTGTCACCTCACCATCACCGTGGCCTGAGGCTCCTCAGGCCTTTGTTGCCTCCCTCACCCAAAGAGCCGTGTCCTTTATTCCGATTAAAAACCAGGAGGTGTCCCACAGCCCCCTCCCAAACTCCCAAAATAGCTCTTCACTACTTCACCTGCCGCTCATCCGTTTAGTATGGAGCTTACCGGCCTGCCCGAGAAATTTGTGTGAAACCACTATCTGCCACAGCCTTTACAAACTTGTCTGTTCCATGTTTTGGGCAATCCTCTTGGGCATGATAGTCGCTCAACATGCCAGTGCGATGCTTCCCCAAACCGGAGCAATATGGGCGTGGCATAGAAATTTGGGACTTCTGAGACAATCCAATACATTTTAAATCACTAATAAAATCACCCACAAATGAGTAAGGAATCTAATATCAATGCCCAGAAGAAGTTTGGTGAAGCTGTAAATACGGGCAATTTACAGGTTATGCATGATCTGGTTGCCTCCGGTTGTGTTGATCACGATCCTGCCCCCGGACAGGCTCCGGGACCGGAAGGCTATATCGAGTTTTTTTCTATGATGCGCACCGCTTTTCCTGATTTCCACCTGGATGTAGAGCAACTCGTTGCTGATGATGAAAATGTTGCCTTTGCTTATACGGCCACCGGAACACATTCCGGTGAGTTTATGGGCATTGCTCCAACTGGCCGCTCGGTCAAATTTCGGGGTCTGCAAATCAGTAAGTTTAAAGACGGCAAGATGGTGCAGCGCTGGGGTAGTTCGGATGAGCTCGGTCTGCTGAAACAACTGGGTATAAAGCCACTGAATTGATGGATTTTTTGCACCTACTCCGTGGATTTCTATGACAAAGCCAGAGAAAAATTCGCGAAATTTTCATATTTCTGTTTTCCTGTGCTAAGGTCTGAGGAGACACAGACCTTAGCACAATGCTCCCGCTAACACCGATGTGCAAATCGTTGTTAGCTTAGAGGTTAGTCGCAAACCGACGGTGAATGGTCACTGATGTGTCTGGCCTACTATCTCGAACGATTGTTCAAGCTATCATTAGGGTGAAAGGTAGCGAAAAGAGGACTTTTCACCCCTATTCATCAAACCATATTCAGTACCGGGGCATTGATTTTCGAAAAATCTGCGAAAATACTTCCAAAATGAAACAAATTCATTTCTTGAAAAATGTTCAGCTTGCTAAGTCCGATACACTCCTAGCAAAACCTGCATCGCCATTTCCCAACTGACAACAGAAGTTGGCAAAACCGGTACAGTATTATTTTATAATCTGCGGAGAATATTACTTTTTGACAATTTTAAAATGGCTGGTTTTATTTTTATTCTGACTGGACAGGATGTATATTCCGGTGGACAAAGCCGACAAATCAAGTTCATTCAATATCCCCGGCTCTGAAATGTAGCGTACCACTACTCCCCTAGTATCCACTACCCGTACAGTTTCGTAGGGAATAGCTTCGGTAAAGTACACTTTGCCATTTTCAGTAGGATTAGGGTAAAGGACGGTTATGGATTCAGTAGGTACGGCTTCTTCCAGGGCGGCCAGGCGGGTTGTAGCTGGAATGACATCCGGGCTAAATATGATTTCCATGTCAAAGCGGGCGTCGGAGCTAACTTCACTAACTTGGTGTATTTCAACGGCAATTGTATTTGTACCTTCTCGTATATAGGTACCATTATTTGGGATAACTTTGGTAATCCACTCATTTTCATTTGAAGCGTTTGATGCCAAAGTATTATAAGTAATCGCTCCGGAAGGCAGGTTTTCCCTGTGTGCTTCCTTACCATTAAAATAGATAACTATACCATCATCCCGTTTGTAATTAATAATAATGGACTTAAAATATGAAAAATTATCTGCATTAATATAAGAACGATAGTAAGTTGTAATCCATTTTGAAGTACATGGGGCACACCCTTCTCTAATATTAGAATATTCTCCACGGTCCTCGTAGCAATTTAGTTGGTTTTGGCAGGCTGGAATCAATGTTTTCTCGCCATCCCTCCTGGCCCCTTCCAAATCAATAGGTGAGTAGCCCAATGGCGCTGGCCCCCGGTTCCATCTTGCACGCGTGTCATAAGATTCATAAAGGTGGTCCGAGTTAAACCCGTCCTGTCCACCTTTCCAGTTAAAACCAGCTATGTCAGGCGGGGCCTGACCTTTGGCATAAAAGTACCATTCGGATCCAGCCCGCAAAGCTATATTGGTACCACGTGGATTAATACTATATGTCTGTCCTCCTATCCCTCCCCCACCATTTAGCCTCCCAACTACAAACTCACCTGAAAAGTTAGCAACGTTGTCTATTGTTGAATCTCTTGTATATGGATAACCATATGGATAGTTCTTATATAGATTTTTATATAAATGAGTATTAGCAAAAATTTTGCTTAGGCCATTTGTCCACTTGAACGTTGCTATAGAAGCTTGATTATATGTGGCTATCGAAGTATGAAAACCATTTTCGTACAGCCAGATACCATCCTTATTTAAGGATTCTGCGCCAGGAAGCTTATTGTGAATGTCAGTTTGAGGATCAATAGTATATTCTTTGGTCAGGCTGTTTATTTTATAAAACATAAATTCATCGTGACGCATTCTTCCTAAATCGTCCCAATCATACAGTTTATAATAGTGTCTGACTATTACCTGTTCATTGCCCGAAAGTTCAGTTTGGGGTTTAACTGTCCAATAGCGATTCATAACCCGCCAACCTGAACTGAACAATCTTATTTGGTCAGACCTGACATAGTTAAGATTATCTGCATAATAAGCTCCTACATTTTGTCTGCCCTTGGCACCGCCCAGCTTCACCTCAAATGGCGGTACACCAGTCTTCCCTATATCATGACCTAACTTATTGATAGATAGCAATAGATTTCCCTTACCGTCAATATAGTGAGTAAAGTACTTAAAATCACCTCGATTGTCATCGGTAATAAGATCCGTACACTCGCAGACTGCGGTTCGGGTGATTCCATCGGTTTGGGGAATAGTAAAGCTTTCAGTGTCCTTGTAGATGGTAAATTGATCCAATACCTGATTATTGATCGCGATAAACTTTGCAGAGAGCTTTTTGTTGTCAACCTCCAAATACATTGAACCTCCGGTTGCTGTTGTTTTAGCTGACTGCATAAGTGAATCAACCAGTGGCCTGTTAGAAATAGCTGTCTGAGACCTGCCACCTGCCCCGTTTACTACGTACACAATACCCTCATTCTCCTTGGCTGCACTTTTTTTGTGGTAGAAGCAGGAATTTGCGGTTCCATCATAACGACCGCTGCCCTGGGCATAACTACTCACCGCCGGAGTGTGCTGGGCTTTGTCGAATGTATTGGAAAACCCCGTATGCCCTTTCATTAGCCTCGAACGTTCGTAGCCGTGACTGTGACCACTCAAAACCAGATCTACCTTGTATTTGTCCAGAAGCGGTATCAGGTTTCGGCGTAAAGCCCCCAGTTCCACGTCAGGCTGAGTGGTTAAATCAGAATTGTGCGTACCTCCCGTATAGGGGGGGTGGTGTAACATCACAATAATCCAATTTATATTCGAATTGGCCTGAGCTTTTATCAAATCCCGCTCCAGCCATTGGTACTGTACACTAGAAGGGGAAAGTATGTTATTATACGTATCTCCCGCTTTTTCGTAGCCATAGCTATCAAGACCAATGATGTGGATGTTGCTATAATCAAAGGAGTAGTATTCTTTCTTACCAGAGGGCTCGCCACCTGCCTCTCCATTTTCAAACGTACTGACTATCTTGAAGTAGTCAATGTCATGGGGGGGCAACCTGTGCTGCTCGCGTTGCCCTATAAATTGGTATTCATGGTTACCGGGGATTGGATAGAAAGGAGTTTGCCGGAACATCCAGTCATACCGACTTCTTTTTTTGTTAAAAACAGTGGAATCATAGTCTACATTTTTACCACCGTCATAGGCATTATCGCCCAACCAAAGCCACAGGTCCATGGGGCCCGTGTTGTTTTTGATCATGAAATCCTTAAAAGCCGCAATGGTGCTGTCCTGCCGATTGATAAAATCAGAAGGTGGAAACGCTCCAAAATCCCCCAGTACCCACATTTTAGTAAGCTTTTTTCTATCTCGTAACGGAGGGGTCTTGAAAAAATGATCGGCCGATTTTTCGAGGACAAGGCGGCTGTTCGCAGGATTTACAGCATCGTTGCCAGTACCGATATAGTATCGGTACTGTTTATTTGGTATCAGATCACTGAGTGTGGCCGAATGCTCTGTGGAACGTGTCGTTTCGTCAACAAATGGGCTGTTGGGACCCAATTGGGTAAAATCGGAATTTTCGGAATAGACAACACGGCCAACCGTAGGTACATTGGTACGCCATCGGATAGTAATGGATGACGTGGAAAAAGCACCAGGTTGAGTTGTAAAAGCCTTCTGCAAATAAGGCCCGCGCACGATTTCGGGTGACTGACAAAGCGCTATTGGTGATACCAGCAGGCAACACCAGAGCAATTGGAAAAATCGCTTCATACATGTATAGATTTTAGAATGATTAAAAAATAGAGTTTGGGCTGCCTGGTAAAATCATTTATAAATTTAATTAGAAAAATAACAATATTGTCATAAATGATAAAATAAATATTCATATATTTACTGTGTAAATCCTTTTTTTTCAAATAGTTAACTTTTTTTATTAGTTAAGGGCACCTTATTGCTCAGTTTTCTCCTGCGGAGTAGTTGAGCTTCCTCTCGGTATTTAACCTTTTATCTGAAACAATCATGGCAAGAACAACACAAATCCGTAGCTTGATCGGGATTTTGATTCC
>JBBRDE010000230.1:0-9198 GCA_038204185.1 Cytophagales bacterium | reverse complement strand
ATTGATGGATGAAAACGCACGCTTAAGGCTCACTATTCTTTTATTGGAAAAGTGGAAGCCAGGAGTGCCTTTTTTGAATTGAAAATTTTCGTGCCAGCCCTTCTGCCGGAAATTGCTTACTTCCTCCGAAGCACCAACACCCGATCCCCCGCCCCCGGCGAAGCCGCCTCCAAAACCCCCTCCTTCTCCGAAAGTGTTGCAGGAGCGTAGGTTTTCTTCACCGGATCGAACCACTGTCCCTGCCAACTTACGTGCTCGGAATTGTATAGCTTCACCGCTGTTGCCCTGGGGACATAGGCCATGAGCAGAGCGCGGTCATCCGAGCGTAGCACCGAGATAAACTCCCCCGCTTCTTTATTTGCTACCAGCAGTTCCTGCGCCGGTTTCAGCTCCCACCAGGGGTACTTTTGCATGAACTCCGAAAGGTACCCTATCTGCACGCTGCCGGGGAGTTTAATGCTCTCATACCAGGGGCGCAGGATGGGCGGCTTGCTGTGGTTCTCGATTTCTTCGCCGGGCCGGATCCACGGCCAGATGCCGTTGGCTCCGTAGGTAATGCCCGCCACGGGCGTGGAAAATACGCTCCAATAGCTGGCGTTGCGGAGATCGGCGGCGGTGGCGTCCTTATTGATGTCTTCGTAGACCGGTTCGAGGTTAATGAATACTTTGGGGGGCAGGTAGGTCCACTCCTGGGCCACGGGCCCTTGGGTGATCCATTTCTGGGTGTTGGGTGTGGCGTTGTGCCCGGTTTGGTACCCCAGTATATCCACCCAATCCTCGTGGGCGTATTGCTTGCCTACCCACGAGCGACCCTGCGGGTGCAGGGCCACGATGCCCGGCGGTCGGGCGTTCCCGTGCTCGCCCCCGAATACGCCCCGGCCAATGGTTTTCCAGCGCTGCTCGTACTCTTCGATGTATTTGCCGTCGCCGCCCAAAAACCAGATCACGTGATGTCCTCCGTAGCGTGCCACCATGTAGCGGGCCAGCAGGATAGCTTCCGGCTCGAGTAGGTGGTAGCCGGGGCTGAGTTCGCGGCCCGGCCCGGTGGGTAGCGCCCACAGCAGTACCGGTGCGGCCACGAGTCCGTGCGCGTTGATTTCGTCTACCTTTTTGTCCAATAATTTGAAAAAATCGGGGTTGAGGCTAATGCGGCCGCTGCCGGTAAAGGCTACCTGTCCCAGACTATTCCTGGAGCCACCCCTCCACTGCGTAGTCACGAACTGAATGACATTGTAGTGGTTGGCCACGCGGTCTTTAAGGTAAGCGCCCCACTCGGCGTCGGTCGATTTGAGGGCCCCATTCCAGGCGGTGCAGGCGGTGTAGAAGAAGGGCGTGCCATCGGCGTGGGTGAGGGAATAGGTACCCTTGGGATGGATGATACTGCCCTTCGTGTAGATGTCGTGCGGGCTGGGCTTTTCTACGCACGCGAAGGTACCCTTTTGCTGGTGTAAGCCTTTATTATTCGAATCGGAACATTCGGTGTTGTAGGTCCAGGTACCTGCCTCATCCGGGGCAAAGCGGACGCGCCAGGTTGTACCACCGTCCCAGAAACCCGCGATGGTTTTTACCCGGCCGGATGGGGCCGAAAAGCTCACCGCAAACTCCCGGACATCATACAGCGGATTGCCGTACTCCTTTTCACTTTGAAAAGTCTGTTCGTACTTCATCCAGCGGCCCGTTTGGGCGCGGGTAGGTGTGACCACTACGCATAAAAGAAGCAGAAAAATACCAGGTACTCGCATGGGTTTGGAGAGGTAGGGGAGGTGTTTGATAGAAATGCGTGTCGATGGGTAGTGAGCCAACCGAGTTGCTCACCAGGGGTGTATGATGCGTCAGGCGGTAAATAATACCCTCGTTTCAGATGCTATAAACAAGCCTTTTGGGAAGTTCTACCGATCGGGGTCGTAGAATTGTGGGGAATTGGGGGCACGAGGGGTACTTGTCAGGGGCTTCGTAGTGAAGGGGGGCAAATGCGCTCGTACCCGGCAGCTCAATTGGCGCTGACCAGTTCTTCGGTCAGTCGCTCGTCCAGTCCGTACAGGTCGGGCCGGAAGTTGAGATGCCCGGCCTTGTCTTCAAAGGCCGTCATGTAAAAAATGTAGACCGGAATCTTTTTATCCAGCTTTACCACTTCGTGCCGGCGATTGGTCATTTTTTCTTCCACTTCTTCCAGATCAAACTGCGGGAAAAGCCAGTCGGCCATCCAGGCCGGTTCACCAATGCGGATACACCCGTGGCTGAAAGCCCGGACGTTTTTCTCGAACAGGTCATCGGCGGGGGTATCGTGCAGATAAATGGCGTACTGATTCGGGAACATAAACTTCACCTGTCCCAGGGCATTCCAGGGGCCAGGTTTCTGCCGGATGCGGTAGTTATTCAGATGGCTCCAGTTGACGCTGCTCCGGCTCACCGCGTTGGCATTGGCCCCCCAACCATCCAGAATTTCAAAGTGATTACGGCGCAGGTACGAGCCGCTCCGCCGGATTTTCGGCCAGAGTTCGTTACTGGCGATACTGTTCGGCACATTCCAGTAGGGCGAAAACTCTACGAGTTCCATCATGTCGCTGAATACGGGCGTGGAATTCATCGTTTTGCCCACGATTACTTCCATAAGTTTGATTTCATGCCCGTCTTCGACCACGTGCAGGCGGTATTCCGGAATATTCACCAGCACGTAGGTAGGGGGCATTGGGCCGGTGGTGAGCCAGCGGGTACGGTCCAGGTTCAGCATGATCTGGTTCAGGCGATCCTCCACCGGTACATTCATGGCCTCCACCATAGAATCGGTGATTTCGGGCTGGACTACCAGCCCGTTGCGCTGCTGGTAGCGGTTTACCGCCTCGATCAAACTTGAATCGTAGCGGCTGGGCTTCGCCCACTGGGCGGGCGCGGTGGTCAGGTCGCCGGTGAGGTAGAGTCGCTGGCGAATGGGGGGCAGGCGGTCGCTGGAATCGCCGGGGGCTATTTCGGGGCCCTGGTCGACGGTAGGCCAACCGCCTTCGTCCCGCAGTTTACGGTAGGTGGCCAGATGACGCCGGAGCTTATTGTATTGACCAAATTGGGGCCGCAGGGCTTCCAGCGAAGGTACCACCCGCCCAGCTACCGCTTTTTGCAGGTAGGCAAACAGCGAGTCGCGGGATTGGGGCCGGATATGCCAGCTGCCGGACAGTTGCTCGGGTTTTATTTTTCCTTGGGTGAGTTGGTCAGCAAGGGTAAGGTAGGTGGCCGACAGCAGTAAGTCCAGCCGCGCTCCTTCTGCAGGTATAGCGTCGGGTTGCCGGGCCTTGGTCAGCAGGGATTTTAGTTCATCGGTGGGGTAGTCGGCCGGGCTAAGTCCTTCCTGATCCAGATTTTGGATAAAGTCCAGCAGGGCCTGCGCGGTCTCGATGCCCCAGCCTGGGGCAAAAGCCCTACTGGCGTAAAAGGCGTATACCTCCGGTGCTACATGCGCCGGATCGATAGAAGAAATTTCGAGGTTCAGGGAAGTAGAGTCCACCCAACTCGCCAGCGAGTCCGTGGCAGCTTGCTGATCGTAGGAGAGTGTTTCAGGCTTTATTTTAGGCGTTGGGGCTACGGGTTCGGCCTTTTGGGTAGTTTTGGTTTCCCTGGGGTTTTCGCAAGCAAGCGTGTACAGTAATACCAGAGTGAGTATCGAGTAGAGTATGAATTTCATAGCTATTTTGAAAAAGTTGTAAGCTTGTTTTACTCAAAACAGAGAAAAAACAGTGCCTGTCTGTTGTAAGCGTAAGTCTACGCGTCGCAGTTTTACTGGTACTCCTTGTTAGTCAAGAAGCTGAACTAACAAATCCGCGATGGCTGCGGCGGGCAGTACCTGATCCACGGGTGTGAGGTTGAGGGCCTGCTGCGGCATATAACCCACATCCGCTGTGGCAGGATCCTGCACGATGGTATAACCGCCCGCTTGGCGGATTTTCCTAAGTCCTAATGCGCCATCGGCATTGGCCCCGGACAGTAGGACTCCGATCACCCGCTCACCGAATGCTTCGGCCACCGATTCAAAGGTGACGTCGATACTGGGACGGCTGAAATGGATTTTTTCGGAGCTATCGAGCGAAAAAAGATCGGCCCGCTCGATGAGTAAATGATAATCGGGAGGGGCCAGGTAGATGGAGTTGATCAGGATGGGATCTTTATCCTCGACTTCCCGGACGGGGAGTTTAGTGCGGGAAGCGAGCAGGTCCACCAAAACGGAGTCGTTGTCTTTTTTACGATGTACCACCACGATCATCACCGCGTTGGGGTGTTCGGGTAGGTGGGCTACCAGGTTCAAAATGACTTCCAGGCTACCGGCCGACCCGCCGACAACGAGGTACTTTGTGGTGTCTAACGCATTTTTCGCCATACTTTTTCTTTGTTTTCAAGCTGGGTGTAACTGGGGGCGATGGACGAAAAGCGGAGGTTTTCCTTCGAACCCAATACCAAAAAGCCCAGTTTTTCCAGACTGTTGTCGAATAGCGTCAGGACTTTATCCTGTAAGTCCTTGTCGAAATAAATGAGCACGTTACGGCAAAGAATCAACTGGAATTCATTGAAAGAGCGGTCCGAAACCAGATTGTGGGTAGCCACGATCATGTTGGACCGGAGCCTTTCTTCGAATTTGGCCCACTCGTACTGGGCCCTATAATACGAAGAGAAATCTTTCTTCCCCCCCGACTGAATGTAGTTCTCGGTGTACTGCCTGATAGCCCGAATTGGGAACATGCCCTTCTTGATGTTCTCGATTACCGTTGGATTGAGGTCGGTCGCGTAAAGCAGCGACTTATGCAGCAGATTGGCCTCTTCCAGCATGATGGCGAGGGAGTAGACTTCCTCACCCGTAGAGCAGCCCGCGTGCCAGATGCGGATGAACGGATGGGTGGCCAGAATGGGCAGTACCTGCTCCCGGAGAGTCTTGAAGAGGTTGGGGTCCCGGAACATTTCGGTCACGTTGACCGTCAGCTGTTCCACTACCTGCGAGAGGTACTCCGGCTCATTCTTTACCTTGTAGAGTAGCTCGGCAAAACTCGTGAAACGATCTACCGTCAGGAGTCGGTCCACCCGCCTTTTCAACGACGACCTGGCGTAGTTGGTAAAGTCATAACCATACCGGTGGGAAAGTTCGCTCAGTAGCAGATCCAAATCCTCGTCCTGTATCATTTTAGGTAAAAGTATCTAGTAGTTCGAGCAGGGCGTCCACATCGATGGGCTTTGCTAGGGAGGCGTCAACTCCGGTGTCCATGCATTCCTCCCGATCACCGGCTGTTGCTTGTGATGTAACCGCGACCACCGGAATATGTTTATACCGATTGTCCTGTTTTAATGGGGAAACAGCCTCGTACCCATCCATCTCGGGCATCATCATGTCGATCAGCTCAGGCCGTGCCAGAATTCCGTAGACTGCTCTGGACCCCGACGCCGATACGACGGAAAAGCCCCGGGCTTTGAGAGTCGCCGATAAAGCGAAGATGTTCCGGTCTTGGTCATCAATGATAAGGATTGATTTGGGAGGCTTGTTCGCGAGAGGAGGTAGAAAACGCATGTCGGCTAACTTTTTATCATATTATTTTTTTTCAACCAGTCCGTACACCCGCACATAATCCACGACCATACTTTGCGGGAAAATATTTCCGTCCACGCCTTTCTGGCCGCCCCAGTTGCCACCCACGGCAACATTGAGCAATAGAAACTGCTTGCGGTCGAAGGGCCATTGCGACCAGTTGTAGCTGGAATTTCGATCAAACCGGAAATATTGCTTGCCATCGACCGCAAAGGAAATGTAATCGGGCTGCCACTCGCAGCTGTAGACATGAAATTCGGTGGAGGCGGTAGGAACGTCGATTTGATCACCTTTGTTGGTACCAATCCCATGGTTAAAGGCCTTGGTGTGGATATTGGCGTGCACTCGGTTCTGGTCGAATCCCACGTGCTCCATAATGTCGATCTCGCCGTTGTCGGGCCAGTACTGCGAGCCGTAGTTCCTGTCAGTGGCCAGCATCCAAATCGCCGGCCAGGTACCTACTCCCATCGGTAGCTTGGCTCTTACCTCGATTTTGCCGTAAAGAAAGTCGCCTTTCCCTTTGGTAAGCAACCGGGCGGAGGAGAATTGACGGTTTCCGGAGGTTTCCTTCCGGGCCGTGATGGTCAACTGACCGTCCTTAACCTGGGCGTTTTCCAAATTGTTGGTGTAGTTTTGCAGTTCGTTGTTGCCCCAGCCACTGCCGCCCAGCTCGTAGCCCCATTTGAGTGGGTCGGGCTTACCTGTGTAATTGAATTCGTCCTGCCAGGTAGGTGTCTCGCTGAACGTGTATTCTTTGGGAGGAGTCGACGGCGTAGGGCTGGTAGCTACCGGGGCAGGCGGGGTTTCGTCTTTTTGCTGACAAGCTGCGCCAACGTTCAGGGAAAAAATCAACACGAGAGCAAATGGACGCATAATGAATTAGTTTGTTTAATGAGTTAAACTCAAAGTTAATGAAGTCCTTACATATTCGCACCGAAGTAGCCGTAAATCCACCGGATTGGAAAATCGACTATGACACACCTGTACTTACCGTGGGGTCGTGTTTTGCCGAGGTATTGGGCAGGCAGATGGCTGATAACAAGCTGCCGGTTCTGAGTAATCCCTTTGGTACGTTGTTCAATCCCTATTCGATTGCCAAATTACTAACCCTGGCGCTGGAAAATGCCCTTCCCCACGAAGATCTTTACGTGCAGAACGCGGACGGAATCTGGCTGCACTACGATTTTCATTCTTCTTTTTGGGCAGATAGCCGCGAAGCTCTGGAACAGCAACTCATGGCGGCCCTGATTCAGGTACGGGAATTTCTTAATAGCTCCGAGGTATTGGTGGTTACGTTTGGAACAGCCTACGTCTATCGTTTTAGAAAAAATCTGTCGCTCATCTCCAATTGCCATAAAATGCCCCAAAGTGAGTTTGTGAGGGAAATGCTGGGCTATGAGCAACTCCTGAACCTGTGGGGGAATCTGATTCGTGCCCTGAAACGCAAACGCAAAATTGTCCTGACCGTCAGTCCGGTGCGGCATACCCGCGACACGTTGCCGCTCAATCAGGTGAGCAAATCTGTACTGCGGCTGCTCTGCCATCGGCTGACCGAGCAGTACCCTAATGTTGGCTACTTTCCCAGCTACGAGATGATGCTGGATGATTTGCGCGACTACCGGTTCTACAAAGACGACCTGATTCATCCCAACGCCTGGGCCGAAGACTATATATTTCAAAAGTTTGCGGAAAACTACCTCGATCCCTCCACCAGCGAAGTGATGGAAGAATGGAACAATATCCGAAAAATGATGGCACATCGGCCGCAGCACGGTTATACCGAAAGCTACCGGCAGCTTGTGATCAACATAAAAAGTCGTTTAGAGAAATTGGCGGAGACCTTGCCTATGACCGGGGAAATAAAACAAATCGAAGATACGCTTCTTGAATTTCCCGACCGGACATAAACTCAATAGAAAATAAACGTGTTACCCTTTTGAAAACATTTACCCTACCTCATACCAAAAGAAGTCAGAAGCACTGAAGACGTATTATGGGAGAATTTACGATAAATAAAGAAAAGGTTCTACAGGCACTGAGCACCGTGCAGGAGCCTGATTTAAAGAAAGACCTGGTGACCTTGGGGATGATCCGCGACATCGAGGTAGGTGTCAACCAGGTAAGTTTTACAGTAGTACTTACTACTCCCGCCTGTCCGCTCAAAGAACTCATCCGCCGCAGCTGTGAAGAGGCGATTCACACCCAGCTTTCTCCCGACATCGATGTGAAGGTTAACCTCACCGCCGACGTAACGTCGACCCGCAGCGGGGCCTCGGTCATTCCGGGCGTGAAAAACGTGATCGCCATTGCTTCGGGCAAAGGAGGGGTAGGTAAATCGACCGTTACAGCCAATCTGGCGATGGCGCTGCATCGCTCGGGCGCCAAAGTGGGCATCATCGATGCTGATATTTATGGCCCTTCCATTCCCGTGATGTTCGGGGCGGAAGACCTCCAACCGACCATTACGCCTAAAGACGGTAAGAATTATATCAACCCGATTCGGCAGTATGGCATAAAAATGATTTCCATTGGTTTTCTTACGCCCCCGGATAGTGCCGTGGTGTGGCGCGGACCGATGGCGAGTCAGGCCCTGAAGCAATTTTTTGGCGACACCGACTGGGGCGAACTGGATTACCTGCTGATCGATCTACCCCCCGGCACGAGCGACATCCACCTCACACTGGTACAAACGGTACCCGTCACGGGTGCGGTGATCGTGACCACGCCCCAAAAGGTGGCCCTGGCCGATGCCAATAAGGGGTTGGCGATGTTTCGGCAGCCGCAGATCAATGTCCCTATTCTGGGCGTTATAGAAAATATGGCCTACTTCACGCCGGCCGAATTGCCCGACAATAAATACTATATATTCGGACAAGGGGGCGGGCTGAAACTAGCTGAAAAGTACCAGGTACCTTTTCTGGGCCAAATTCCGCTGGTGCAGAGCATCCGCGAGGCGGGCGACGAGGGCCGTCCCGCGGTAATGAATACTGAATCGGTGGGGACGGCGGCGTTTCGCGATGCGGCTGAGGCGCTGGCCCAACAGGTGGCGATTCGCAACGCGGGCATGGAAAAAACCAGGGTCGTCGAGATGAGGGCGTAAGGGCCCGATCGCTTAATAGTTTGATTATTAGAGAAAAAAAGTGCATTTTAGCGCATATTTATACCCCATGATTGCAGAAGAAAGAACCAAAATTGAAAGCCTGATCGAAACCGCACTGGATTCAGTGCGGCCGTATCTGGAAGCCGACGGTGGCAATGTGAAGCTGGCCGAAGTAACGGACGACCTGATCGTACGGTTGGAATTGATCGGATCGTGCCAAACCTGCCCCATGAACGCCATGACGTTCCGCGCGGGCCTGGAAGAGTCCATCCGCAAGGCCGTGCCCTACGTGCTCCGCGTGGAAGCCGTGAATGTGCCTAGCTTAGCTTAGTAGACAAGAACCCAGGGAAAATGGAAATTAATTTCCATTTTCCCTCACCCGGGCGACCCCGTTTCAACCTCCCATAAAAAAACTCACCTTATCTTGCGGTTTCGTTACTAATCAACGTAAACCATGCGAATTGGCATTTTTTTTGGCGGTCCCTCCCGCGAGCGTGAGATTTCCTTTGCCGGCGGCAAAACCGCTTTCGAGCATCTGGAC
>JBBRDE010000229.1:0-9269 GCA_038204185.1 Cytophagales bacterium | reverse complement strand
CTAACGCAGGAGGATTTGACCAACTCCACCAAATTCACCACCACCAAGCTGGGAGATGTCAAGTACGTGGACCAACTAACGGTGGACACCAATGGTGACGGGGTACCCGATAAGGGCGATGGCATCATCAACGAGTTCGATAAAGTACCCCTCGGGGGCTCGCTGCCCCGCTACATCTATGGCGGTAACATCAGTCTGAACTACGGCAATTTCGACTTTACCACCGTTTTTCAGGGGATAGGCAAACAGACTGACCGGTTAAATAACTTCCAGGTTGCTCCTTTCAGCGAGGACTACGGCAATGTACCCGCCTTCATCGATGGCCGCTCGTGGAGTACCAACAATACCGACGACCAGAACCGCGCGGCTATTTATCCCCGGCTCTCCCGCACCTCTAACGGCAACAACTACGCGGTTTCCAATTTCTGGTTTATCAACGCCGCCTATTTCCGTATCAAAAACATAGCCCTGGGCTACAACGTACCCGAAACAATGGCAGGCAAACTAAAAATAAACGGCCTGCGCGTGTACGTATCGCTGCGCGATTACTTTGCTATCCACCACTATCCCAAAGGCTGGGACCCCGAGGGCGACGCCGCCAGTTATCCGGTTTTGAAGTCATTTACTGCGGGTATTTCCATCAAACTCTAAGAGACTATTCCTATGAAATATTTATCCAAAATACTCCCTCTGTTCGCCATCCTGGTCCTGGGATCATGCGCCGATCTGGACATCGATCCTACCTCGTCCAGTGCATCAGGCCATTTTTACAGCAATCAGAAGGAACTCGAAATTGCCGTCAACGACCTCTACCAGGAATTTTTGTACAAGATTGACCAGGACGAATGGGGCGACGACCATTGGATCCGGGGCGAAATCACTAACCCGATCACCAACAGTACCATTAGCTCCCAGACGGGATTTGTGAATACCTACTGGACTGACATGTACAAAGGGATTTCACGATCTACCACCCTGTTGGAAAACATGACCCGTGCGAAGGAAAATGTGCCGGAAGCAGTCTACAACCGGATTCAGGCCGAAGCCCGGTTTGTGCGGGCCTACTGTTACTCCATCCTGATCAGCCACTTCGGTGACGTAGTTTTTTACGACAAATCCGTACCCTTGGCTGAATCTTACGCCCTGCCCCGCACCGACAAGAAAACGATCCTGGACTTTATCTACAAAGAACTCGATGCCGCCGCCCAGGTATTACCGGCGAGTTATTCAGCCAGCGAGGTACGCCGCGTCACCAAAGGAACTGCACTGGGTATCAAGGCTCGTATCGCTTTATACATGAGCGATTACGCTTCGGCCCGCGACGCCTCTAAGGCCGTGATGGACCTCAAGGTACATTCCCTGTTTCCTGACTACCGCACCCTTTTCACCAAGGAAGGTGAAAACAGCAGCGAGCTTATCTTCTCCCTGCCGCAGTCTATTTCCCTCAACAACCCCTACCTGAGCAGCACAAGGAATTACATCACCCGGAATGCGGGTGGATTCGGTGCCTGGATACCTACTTGGTCGGCGATGGACATGTACGAGTGCACGGATGGGCTCACTATCGACAAGTCGCCGCTCTACGACCCACACGCACCTTTCAAAAACCGGGATCCGCGCCTGACGATGAGCATCGTGGAATTCAGCACCAATTTCCTGGGGTATACTTACCAGCCGCACCCGGACTCAACCAAAATATACAGTCCGAAATTAGGGGCCGTGGTCACAAATAACGACACGCGCTCCGTGGCGCAGTTTGCCAGCTATACGGGTTTTGTCTGGAAAAAACGAGTCCTCCAGAGCTGGGCTGACCTGCAAATGGCCGAGAGTCCAATTATCGTACTGCGCTACGCCGATATATTGCTAATGTACGCCGAAGCCAAAATCGAACTCAATGCTATTGACCAAAGCGTGTTGGATGCCCTCAATGCCATCCGGGCGCGGGCGTATGGTAAGAAATCCATCGATGACACAGGGTACCCGAAAATCACCATCACCAACCAGACCGAACTACGCAAGGTACTACGCCGGGAGCGCCGGGTGGAACTCGTGTTGGAAGGGCTGCGCTACATGGACCTGATCCGCTGGAAGTTGGCCGATAAAGCACTCAATACCAATATCCCCGGTCTCAACCAACCTACCAAACAGGACCGCAAGCAGTGGCCTTTCACCAACACCCAGCTACCGGTTATTGATGAAAACGGACTAATTTTTCACAACAATATCATCAGCGCGGGCTATGCCAACAAAATTGCGGAGTACAAATTTGACGCATCAAGGCAGTACCTGTGGCCCATTCCGGCCAGTGAGCGATTGCTGAATCCCAACCTTACTCAGAACCCAGGGTACTAGCCTTTCTCTTTCCTAGTCACAAAATAATGAAGCCACTTGTCCGTGAATGTAAATTGCATTCACGGACAAGAATGGCCTGTACCTAACTGAAATACACGAATGAAAAAATATTCGATAATAGTTCTTGTTTTGCTCGCGTGTACCAATCATTTGTTGGCCCAGGAAAAGATTTCCGTCAGCGGGGTGTTTCCCGAACTCGCCATGGTCGCCAACCATGCCCCCCGCACGGAGGGCGGTACCGGGGCACTGATGCCCTGGGCCAACCGATTATGGGTGGTAACCTATACGGCTCATACGGCCAAAACAGGTTCCGGTATGGGTCTCTTCGAGATCAATGAGAAAATGGAAATGGCCAAAAGACCCGAAAGTGTGGTAGGTACCTACGCCAACCGCCTGGTCCACGGCCCCACCAACCAATTACTGATTGGCCCCTACGTGATCGATACGCTGGGGAAAGTACGCGTAATTAAGGACCTGGTACCCCACCGGCTGGCTGCCACCATGACTCACCTCACCGACCCCGATCACAAGGTGTATTACCTGGCTATGGAGGGAGAATTTTTTGAAGTGGATGTCAATACCCTGGAAACCAAGCAGCTATTCTATTTAATGGATGAACTTGGCGAACCTAAGGGTTCGAAGCCGCACTTCAAATCGGGGTTTACCAACCACGGACGGGTCGTGGTAACCAACAACAGCTACAACAAGCAGGATTATGAGGGCAGTTGGTCGGCAGGACGCCTGGCCGAATGGGATGGGCGAAGCTGGAAAGTACTGGAAAAAACGGCTTTCACCGAAGCGTGGAGCGCTGGTTCGTTCGGCCAACCGATGATCGCCACGGGTTGGGATAAAGCCTCGGTCATTATGCGGGTCTATTTTCCGGGGTTGAAGGAATGGAAGCGGTACCGGCTGCCCAAAGCCAGCCGTACATTTGATGAAACGAGCTGTACCGAGTGGATGCGAATCAGAGAAATCGAAACGGAGCGCACACTAATGGACTGCCACGGGTTGTTTTACGAGATAGGTTTCCATACATACGGAGATCAACTCTGGGCAATCAAGCCAGTAGCTTCCCACCTGAGGGTAATACCCGATTTTTGCAGTTGGCGCGGGATGCTGGTACTTGGCGGCAACCAGGCCACGCCAATGCGCTTCAACGAGCAGGACCGCAACCCCCTGGCCGGACAGCCGCAGGCCGGACTTTGGTTCGGCAAGACCGACGATTTATGGAATTTCGGTCCCTTACAGGGAGAAGGCGGCGTCTGGCTCGATTCCAAAGTCAAGGCACAACAACCTTCGGACCCGTTCCTGACCTATAACTTTGGGAAGAAAGGCCTAAACCTCTGGCACGATCAATCCGGCAACGTTACTTTCACGATAGAGGCTGACGTTGTGGGAGACGGTACCTTTAAGACGTACACCAAAATCACCGTCAAACCGGGAGAGTTCAAAAATATCGAATTGCCTGATTCATTCAATCCCAAGTGGATACGCCTCGCTACCGATAAGGATTGCGTGGCCACCGGTTACTTTACCTTTAAATAGATCAACAGACTACGATTTCAATTATTTGTTCATCCTGATTATTCAATCACCAGAATTATGATAAAAAAATTCAACTATATTTTTGCAACCGGGGTATTGCTGATCAGTAGCACCCTGACACAGGCCCAACCCAAACCCCGCCAAATCAGCGGCATATACCCGCACCTGGCCTACTACAACAACGAAGGCGAATGCGGCACCGGTGCCGTGGTTCCCTGGGCGGGGCGACTGTGGGTGGTTACCTACGGCCCGCATTTGCCTTTTGGTTCGTCGGACAAGCTGTACGAGATTACCACGGACCTGCAAAAAACGGTCCGCCCCGAGAGCGTGGGGGGTACCCCCGCCGATCGGATGATTCACCGCGAGAGCAATCAACTATTTATCGGTCCCTACGCCATCGACGCCCAGCGGAACGTGCGCACGATTCCTTACAAGGACGCACCGGGCCGATACACCGGCCTGGCCCGCCACCTGACCGATCCGGCCAATAAACTGCTGCTGGCTACGATGGAGGAGGGTTTTTACGAATTGGATGTACATTCTTTAAAAACCAAAATGCTTTACGAAGACGCCAATGTAAAGCACGAAAAGGGCGACGATATTTCTACCAACCAACCAGGTACCCTCCTACCCGGTGCCCACGGCAAGGGGTACTATTCCGGGCAGGGCGTGGCCGTCTACTCCAACAACGGGGAGGCCTCGCCGGAAGCGCTCAAGCAGTTCGACATCGAGTCGGGCGCGTTGTCGGAGTGGGATGGTAAAAACTGGAAGGTAGTACGACGCAGCCAGTTTGTGGAAGTGACGGGGCCCGGCGGGATTTATGGCAATACAAATCCGGCCACTGATCCGATCTGGGCCACGGGCTGGGATCATAAATCGGTACTGCTGGGGGTGCGGGACGCCCAACAAGGCTGGACTTTTTACCGCCTGCCCAAAGCCAGTCATAGCTATGACGGTGCCCACGGCTGGAACACGGAATGGCCCCGCATCCGCGATGTAGGCGCCGAAAGCAAGCCTGACTACCTGATGACCATGCACGGGATGTTTTGGAAATTCCCCGGTACCTTTAACTCCAAAAACACAGCGGGCATTCGCCCGCGCTCGGCGTACATGAAAGTAATCGGCGATTACACCCGCTGGCAGGATGGGCTGGTGTTCGGCTGCGATGATTCGGCGCAAAAGGAGTTTTTGAATACACGGAAAATCAAGGGGGACATCGGTGGCCCCGGACAATCCAACTCCAACCTCTGGTTTACTTCCCTGAGCAAGCCCGACGAGTTAGGCCCCAACACCGCGCAGGGAGCGGTTTGGCTTTCCGAAAACGTGGAAGCCGATGTACCTTCTGAACCTTTTCTTTTTGCGGGTTGGGATCATCGCATGGCGTGGGTAAAAAATGAAGGGACCCAAACCGCAACGTTTACCTTCGAGGCAGACACCGACGGCAAAGGTACCTGGAAGGCGCTGCGCTCGGTGAAAGCCGAACCCAACCAGGCCGTTGCCGTTGCTTTCACAGAAAAGGATAAAGGTGAATGGGTACGCATAAAAAGTAGCAGGGGTACCAAAGCCACCGTCAATTTCAACTACCACGATGCGTCGCGATTTTCAAAAAACCAGGATAAGGTTTTTGATGGATTAGCCAGCATTGGCACGGGTAGCTACTCCGGTGGACTGATGTACGGTCTTGGCGAGAACCGCCGCACACTTGGCCTGCTGGCCGGGGAATTCGCTAATGGAAAATATACCGAAAACGGCTACTACGAGCTGGACAGTGCGATAAATCTAATGAAGAAAGACGACGCCCAAACGGCCCGGCACATCAGCCAGAAGTTCGCCATTCCCAAAAACGTACTGACCATCGATGATGCCTCGGTACTGATCGTGGATGACCTTGGTCGACGGTGGCGGCTTCCTCTGGGCGATCCGGCCTTTACCGAAAAATCCCAAAAAGCCATGCTACGGATCGACCGGGAGGTAGCTACGGAACGCGATTTGCTCAACGCCCACGGTACCTTTTACGAGCTGCCCGCCGAAAACGCCGATGGTTACGCCAAAATCAGGCCCGTGGCTTCTCACGCCCTAGCCATTCATGACTATGCGTCTTATCGCGGGTTACTTGTGATGACGGGGTTGGATACCCGCGCCAACGCCGGTGAACACATAATTACCTCCGCAGATGGCAAAGCAAAAATCTGGGCCGGAACCATCGACGACCTTTGGAAACTAGGCAAGCCCGTCGGCCATGGCGGGCCCTGGAAGGATAGTGAAGCTAAGGCAGGTACCCCTTCCGATCCCTATCTGATTGGCTTTTATGATAAAAAGAGCCTGAAGCTATCGCATAAAGCTAAGCAGCCCGTGACTTTCCAAATCCAGGTCAATCCCATTGGCCACGGGCCCTGGATGACGTATCAGGAAGTGACGGTGAAGCCGGGTGAAACCTTTACGTATGATTTCCCACAGGAATTTGAAGCGCGTTGGATTCGGTTTGCGGCGAATAAAGCGTGTACGGCGACGGCCTGGCTGACGTACGAATGATAGAATCCGAGGGTACCTAACTATGCGAATTAATGAGAATTATCCTTTCCGCTTTCCTACTCATTGGGCTTTTGTCAAAATGGGCAACCGCCCAGCAAAAGCCCAATTTTATCGTCATTCTCACCGACGACCAGCGTTTTGATGCCGTTCGGGAAAATGGGAATCCTGCCATCCAGACGCCCAATCTTGATCGCCTGATGCGACAGGGTAAGCGCTTCACCAATGCTCACGTGGTGTTTTCGCTGTGCAGCCCCAGCCGTGCCGCCATCATGACGGGCCGCTACGGCAGCGCCAACGGGGTACTGGAATTGGGTAGCCAACTGAATAAGGGAGAGAAAACGATCGCGAATTACCTGAGGGAACAGGGGTACTATACGGGGGTGTCGGGTAAGTGGCACGTCGACCAGTCGCCGCAGGAACTGGGTTTTGACTTTGCCACGACCTTTTACAGCAATGGTACCTACCACGGTCGGAAAATCAACGATCAGGGAAAGGTAGTGCAGCCAGCCGAGCACTGCGACTTGTACTGCGCCAGGAGGTCGGTAGATTTTCTGGAAATGGCCGTTGCCAGGTCCGAGCCCTTTTTCCTTTTCCATAACACCCAGCTGCCGCACATGGATGACCATATGGAATGGCCCGCCCCGGATTCGATCCGGGCGCGGTACCTACCTGCCGATATGCCCGTGGCTGCCAACCGGAACGACGACCTGACAGACAAACCCGGGTACCTGGGTACCGTTCGCAACCGCACCCAGGCGTTGGCGTACGGCTATCCGGATCGTGACAAAATCCAGGCGCACACGCGGGATTACTATGCAGTCATCACCGAGATGGATGCCTTCGTGGGGCGTGTCCTGAAAAAAGTGGATGAAATGGGTATTGCCGATAATACCTACCTCATTTTCCTGAGTGACAATGGTTGGATGCTGGGCGACCACGGATTTACGAGCAAAGTCCTCCCTTACTTGCCCAGCACCCACGTACCATTGGCCGTTATTGGACCTGGGATTCCGCCTTCTGTGGAAAATGGTTTGGCGCTAAACATTGATATCATGCCTACAATTTTGGATTTGGCAGGGTTGAAAACTCCGGCAAATATCCACGGCAAAAGTTTGCATAAAATTTTATCCGGTAAGGAAAAAAGCGTCCGTGATTCGTTTGTGTACGAAGGCCTGGGAACCTACGGCGGAGCCAGTCCTAGCCTGATGGTCGTGTCTGGTCCCTACCGTTACATCGTTACTTATGAAGATCAAAAATTGGAACGGGTAAGTTTTCGGGAATTGTACCGGATTGACAGCGATCCTGACGAGATGAATAATTTGGCGGATGAGCCAAAGTTTTCTTCCCAAATAAAAAAGTTTGAGAATGCGATCGACCACCACCAACGGAATATTATCGTTCCCTCCCTAACAAAGGCAACGAAATGAAATTCATTTACAACCCCTTCCCCCTGTCCCGTTTTGTATAGCAAACTGGTTGCAGCTTGATAACGCTAACAATGTTTTCATTTTAGGAGCTTGTATGCGCAGCCGACGCCGCCTAAATCCGCTCAGAAAGGCCCCTAGTAAAATAATCGCCCACTACCAAAAGCCACTGACGAAGGGACTTAACGTGTATGAGTGCATCCAAAAGAGTAGGAGATTCCGTTTGCTTGCTGAAAGTTATCCGCTTGGGCAGCATTTTGTTTTCATGAAAAGGTGGGGCCGCCTAGGCTTTCAAATCCTTCTCAGGGTATCAACGAATCAAATGTCCCGTAACGACGTACCGTCACACTTTTTGATGCACTCGGTATTACTTGGGGGGGAAGCCATCGTATACTCTTCCCCGATGCAGGACTCTCATGATAATGACGTCAGGATGTAGATACTGAATGCCGATCCTGTAATCCCCCACCCGGATACGGTAGAAACCACGATTCCTCTTCTGTCCCTTCATCATTTTGTAATCCAGGCCAGCCGTCTCAAGCGAGCTGGCATCCATGAGCTTTTTAATGACTATTCTGGCCTGATCCTGGATGTGTCCGGGCGTTTTGCGGAGTTCCTTTTCGAACTTCGTCTGGATGTCTACGACCATCCCATCCGGCGGTTGAATTCTTCGGCAGGAATGGTGGGCTCGTTGGCTTTCAGGTCTTCTTCCATGAGTTGAACCATGAAATAGTCATCCAACTCTTCATTATCAATAATGGCAAGAATCCGGTCGACTTCCTCGGGCGTCCAGCTAGCGCGCTTCTTCTTAGCGGAAAAGTTGGTGGGGGGCATGCCAAGTTTCTCAGCCAGATAGACGTTTTTGTACCCTGACGCCTTGATGAGCGTCCCCAGGCTCTTACACAGGCTCATGTAGTTTTGAACGATTTCACGCATGGGAAAATATTTTCGTGCAAGTATTAGCTACCTTTTCACTACAAATATACGAAGAAATATCCATCTGCCTATGTGGGCCGAAGCGAACTCTGCCGCAATTAAATGGGAGTCTTACTGGATGTGTGTTGCCATTGCCCTGAAATAGCTTGACACAAATCGGGTAGAGCTATGAAGATCAGCAGTTTCCAGGAAGCGTGAGCGCCCAGAAGATGCGGGATCAACTTTCGGATCTGTTCAACCGCACGAGAGCATCAAAAAGTGTGACGGTCCGCCGTTGCGGGGCAATTGATTCTTTTGTAAATTGAGAAGGATTTGAAAGCCTAGGCGGCCCCACCTTTTCATGAAAGCAAAGAATGTCCTCCATCCAGCTGCCAGCGGTCTGTCGCACGGTGACCCGAGAAGTGCGGTAGTCCGTCACACCGTCTATCATCTAAAGGTACATATCCTCAATATTTCGCCGATGATCTACCGGCGCTTCAT
>JBBRDE010000228.1:0-9331 GCA_038204185.1 Cytophagales bacterium | reverse complement strand
TAGCAGATCGGTTTTGCTGGAAAGCTACTGCTTCGGACGGTTGGCTGCACGGAAATTCTCAATTCGTCCAGCAGTTGCCGCTCGGAAAATATGCCTGACCAACACAGTTCGACAGCTTGGGCCTGTAGTTTTCGGTTTTTGTGATTTTTCCTGATTGTAATAAAGTCCCTTACTTTCATAATCTTACAGAGGTTGTGTAAGGCTATTTCAGGGCAATACATAATCTACCATTATGTAAAATCAAACCCTATTCGCTCAATAGATTGCCTTACTTACTAATCACCAAACGAAGGCCAATATTAGTTGATGCGGTCTGGCCGGTGAAAGCAAAGATCGATTAATAGCCCGATTCAAATCGATTAGGGAAACTCATATACGGTTGATTACCGGTTTTCCATCCGTAGCGAAACTTGGCTTCAATGCCAAGTTTTGGTTTACCCAAATAGGATAGCCCCGTAAATATATACCGCCCAGATTAGTTCCCGGTCTACTTTAGACAAGCTGTCGATTGGCTGATACTAAAATGAAGTTGTTGATATTTATTTCCGTAAGAAGCGCCCACATCAGCTTTGAGTTTTCCCTTACCGGTGAACCACTGAACAAAAGGACTGCCCCTCCCTGTTGGGGTGATACATATAACGTGTAGACGCCCGTTTGACCAATCGCTCCATTACCTGATTCAGTTTCTTCAAACGTTTTGAGAACTGGAACGGTCTGTGTATTTTCTCTATTTCACCTTAATTTAAACTTAAACGTTACATTTTCTCGGGAGCGTAAACTGTAATTACCTGCTTTGCCTTAAATAATTGACTCTCACAAGGGAATTTTAGCTTTTTGTTACTTTCGAGTATAACGCTCTTCTCAAATAACGTTCACCAAGATCGGTAAACTGAAAACCAGGGATTTACAAACGAGTGCTTGTCCGCGTACTATGCCCCCGAAGCCGACAAAGCCGCCCCGCTTTTTACATACCCCCGGCCTTATCTGTGGGCTATGCTGATTTTCAAAAAATGTAGTAGGGGTCAAACCAAATCAGGACTGCTTCGATTCTCATAACCGTAATGCCGTCAACAGCGGCTATTACCAATCCCCCGGCTAGGTTTGTTTGAGGAAGGAGCCTGAGAGGAATACTTTATTATTATTGGATGGATAATGGCAAGGAACAGATACAGGCGTGATTCAGCCTAAACCCTCATTTTGTAGTTCTCTCAATAAAAAAGCACTTAACCAAAGTTGGCTAAGTGTTTGATTTTTAAGTGGTCTCGTAGGGATTCGAACCCCAAACCTCCTGATCCGTAGTCAGGTGCTCTATCCAATTGAGCTACGAAACCATCGATATAGAATCGGACTGCAAAAATAGACGTTGGTCGGGATTCTACCAAATACTAGCCGACTATTTTCATCAAAAAAATTAAGGATCGGTTAACGGCCCTGATAATCAGGTGTCCTTTTTTGCAGAAATGCCATAATTCCTTCCCCAGCATCGTGCGTTTCGCCCAGTGCTCCTTGTCCATCGGCTTCTTGATTAAGCATCGTTTCTAGGTCCGAGTACAGAGAGCGATTCAATGCCTTCTTCATGGCGCCTATGGCGCGGGTAGGGGCATGGCGGTAGTAGGTAAGGGTATCTTCTACGGCAACATCCAGTTCGGCACTAGCTACGACGCGCTGCACCAGCCCGATTTGGGCGGCTTCGGGGCCGTATACTCGCCGCCCGGTGGAGGCCAGCTCAAAAGCCCGGGCCGATCCTACCAGCCGGGGTAGAAAAAACGTAGCGCCCGCGTCGGGCATCAGGCCAATACCCACAAAAAGCAGGGATAGGTAGGCATCAGCAGCCATGATGACGATATCGCAGGCCAGAGCCAGCGAGCAGCCCGCCCCCGCGGCCAGGCCATTGAGGCGACATACTACGGGCTTAGGAATGGTCCGTAGAGCCGTAATCATGGGATTGTAGCGGGTGCGAAGCGCATCGCCCATACTTGTCGCATCGCCCAAACCCGCTTTGAGGTCAGCCCCCGAGCAGAAGGCCTTGTCGCCCGAACCGGTGAGCAGCAATACCCGCACGGAAGCATCGGCGGCGGCAGCGGTTATGGCTTCCGTAATTTCCCGGATCAGCGCAGGACTCAGGGCATTGTGAACCTGTGGGCGGTTAAGCGTAATGCGCGCCACACCAGCGGTAACTTCGTAAATTAGGTTTGGGTACATAGTCAGTCGATGCTGAGTAAGTTTCTTTAACTACAACATTGTAGCGGCCAGGCTACGAATGCCACCCGCTAACGGGGGATATATATTGGCTACTTAAAAGTACAGGAAGACCGCCGTTATACTGATAAATAGCCCCACGCTTAATCCGGCGGAAATCTGAGCGGGGGTGTGGGCATTAAGGCGCAGGCGTGCACTCAGCAATAGGCCCGTGATGAGAATACTGATGAGCAATGGAAAAAAAAGCGAGAAATCGCCGTACCGCAGTATGACGCCGCCCAAGGCCCCCAGGTATCCACCTACACCGGTGGCGTGGGCGCTGATTTTCCACCAAAGACTTACCAGGGCTACTACGGCCAGTGAAGCGGTGATGCTGCCCAGAATGACGGCAATCTGCGGGGCGAGCTCGCTGATGGGCTGAAACTGCCAGCCGAACAAGTAGGTACTCAGCGCATACAGAATCAGCGTAATCAGATAGGGAAGTCGGCGGTCGCGGCGGTTATCAAGGTGCAGGTCCTGGATGAGACCCAAGCGGTAAAACGTGTAGATCATGAGAGCTGGCACAACGAAGGTATTGAGGAATAGCAGGAATAATAGACTTCCACGCGCGGCAATACTTAAGGCACTAATGCCCACCACTTCGGGAGATATACCAAAAAGAGTACTTAAAATATAGGTCGGTAGCAACAGGGGATGTAGCACGACGGAAAGCAATAGGGCAAGACGATTGTTCAACGCACCGGGATCGGTTTCACGATTTAATCAACAAAACTAGTGTTTTTGTTTCTTTGTTTCGTTTTTGATTTGCTGAACTGTTGAGGGAGCCGTCCGCGCGGTTGTGTATTTGTTCATTCGCAGTCGGAGATTAACTGCTCTGAGGTATGTTTGTTAGTGGAAGAATTGACCCCCTTCGGCGATCTGCAAATTAATGGGGTACCAGAACTGTTGGATTGCTGTTTGCGAACGAGTCACCTTTATCAAAATCAACTAATATACAACCGCGCGGATTTCTAAGATAAAAACAAGTGCTTAGCGATATTAATTTCCAAGATCCTGGTCTATGCGGCTTTTCCGTACTGCGCGATCGATATGGAGGGCGTTCCCGGCTGACGGTGGCTACCCCGTCAAAAAACCAACAACTAAATCTGCTTTCGCAGCCGGGCAACGGGAATGTTGAGCTGCTCCCGGTATTTTGCTACGGTACGACGGGCGATGTTGTAGCCTTTTTCATTGAGCATTTTTTCAAGCTTGTCATCGGAGAAAGGCTTACGCTTAGGTTCGGTTTCGATGAGTTCGCGTAAGATGTTTTTAACTTCGCGGCTACTGGCGTCTTCCCCCCATTCGGTAGTAATACCTTCCGAAAAAAAGTATTTGAGGGGATAGAGACCAAATTCAGTTTGCACACATTTGCTGCTTGCCACCCGCGACACAGTCGAAACGTCCATATTGATAACCGTAGCGATATCTTTGAGGATCATGGGGCGTAGTTTGGATTCATCACCTTCCAGAAAGAAATCGTACTGATAATTGAGGATGGCCGTCATGGTGCGCATGAGCGTTACTTGCCTTTGTTTGATAGCGTCAATAAACCATTTGGCCGAGTCGAGTTTCTGTTTTACAAAGGCCGCAGTTTCACGAATATTTCTGTTCGTTTTGTCGCTCTTGCTATAGGCGTCGAGCATTTCGGAGAAAGTACGATTGACGCGTAACTCGGGAGCATTGCGCGCATTGAGAGTTACTTCCATATGCCCGTGATTGTTAAAAAGGATAAAGTCGGGGGTCAGGTAATGCGAGAGGTCTTGATCGCCTTCTACCGAGCCAGGCTTGGGGTTGAGCCGGGTAATGAGTGTAACCACCTCAAAAGCCTCCTGTTGGGTAATGCCCAGACGTTTCTGAAGTTTTTCATAGTGTTTTTTTGAAAACTCATCGAAGTGATGCTCGATGACTTGCCTGGCTAACTGGACATTCATATCCAGTCGGCTTTTGCGATGAAGTTGCAAAAGCAGGCATTCCTGTAAGGTACGCGCGCCAATTCCTGCCGGTTCCAGGGCCTGGATTTTTTTCAGTACCTCTTCCAATTGGGTTTCACTAGTGTATACACCCTGAGTAAATACCAGGTCGCTGGCGATCGCTTTCAGGGGCCGCCGCAGGTAGCCATCGTTTTCGATGCTGCCCAAAAGGTGGAGCCCCAAAAAGTGTTGCTGTTCAATCAGATTCAGAAACCCAAACTGTTGAAACAGACTGTCATGCAAGGATAGTTGCATCTCAACGGGGTACTCGTATTCTTCCTCATTGTTGTAACTACCGTCTCCATACATCTTATAGCCACTGAGTTCGTCATGGTTCAGGTAGCCATCAAGATCCAGCTCCTCCTGGTGCCGGTCATCATAATCCCCGTCTTCGGTTCCATCCTCTTCAAACTCGCTTTTCGGAGGCTCCTCCTGGCCTTCCTCCAGGGCGGGATTGACTTCGATCTCCTCTTTAATCCGGGAGTCAAGTTCAGCAGTTGGTATCTGCAGCAACTTTATAAACTGAATTTGCTGGGGCGAAAGCTTTTGAAGCAGTCCCTGGGAAATAATCAGCTTTTGCATGGATCATTAAATAATTGTCATAAGCTCTTTATTGCCTTGCTTCCAGCCCCACAGTTATTTCTCACCTATCTTCTCTTCAATATTGATGCCAATTTATGATAAAATAGCATTACAAGTTACTTTTTATTGGTAAAAAAAGTTAAACTACTGTATGTGAGGGTTCACAAATGGGTGAATGTACTTTCATCATAAGTCCATTCCGCTGGTTATGGGGCTAGGTTTAGCCTGGCTAAACCTAAGTCAACCGGTAGGTTTTCGATCAGTAATTTGTAATTTTGTCGCCTATTATACATTGTGGCCGCTTGCGGCAGCATATTCTACTGATACTGAAAACAATGGGTCCTGTACAGATTAAACACCTATTACAAAGCGCCGAACTCGGTCAGCGGGCTGAAATTAAAGCTTGGGTACGTACCAAGCGCGAGAGCAAGAATGCCATTTTTATTGCCCTCAACGATGGCTCCACGATCCATAACATACAAGCCGTAGCTGAACCCGGACAATTTCCCGACTCAATTATCCGCCTTATTACCACGGGTTCGTGCCTGAAAGTCACAGGTATCCTAGTTGAATCTATGGGATCGGGGCAGTCAGTGGAAGTCAAAATCCAGGAGATACATATCTATGGCACCGCCGATCCAGATAAGTATCCGCTGCAACCCAAAAAACACTCGCTGGAATTTTTGCGCGAGATAGCACACCTGCGTCCGCGCACCAGTACTTTCTCAGCTATCCTGCGCATACGCCATGCATTGGCCTTCGCGGTGCATAAGTATTACAACGACAACGGATTCTTTTATCTGCACACGCCTATCGTAACGGCTTCCGATGCCGAAGGCGCCGGGGAGATGTTCAGGGTTACAACCTTGGACATGGATAATCCTCCGCGCGACGAGTCCGGCAAGATAGACTATAAAGAAGATTTCTTTGGCCGTGAAACCAACCTGACGGTTTCCGGACAGCTGGAAGGTGAACTGGGAGCGCTGGCATTATCCAAAATATATACCTTCGGACCTACCTTCCGGGCCGAGAACTCCAACACTACCCGTCACTTGGCCGAGTTCTGGATGATCGAGCCGGAGATGGCATTTTTTGAGCTGGAGGATAACATGGATTTGGCCGAAGATTTTGTCAAGTACGTGATCAGCTACGCGCTGGAACACTGCGGGGACGATCTGGATTTTCTGGAAAAGCGTCTGACCGAAGAAGAAAAAAGCAAGCCCCAAAACGATCGTTCCATGCCGTTGTCAGAAAAGCTGCGGTTCGTGGTAGATAATCCCTTTGAGCGGCTGACTTATACGGAAGCGATTGATATTCTGGTCAAATCAAAACCGCACAGGGATAATAAATTCCAGTATCATGTGGAATGGGGTGTAGATTTGCAAAGTGAACACGAGCGCTACCTGGTAGAGAAGCATTTCAAAAAGCCCGTTATCCTGACCAATTACCCCCGTGGAATTAAGTCGTTTTATATGAAATTGGATGAGGATGGGAAAACCGTTCGTGCAATGGATGTACTGTTTCCCGGCATTGGCGAAATCATCGGTGGTAGCCAACGCGAGGAAGATTACGATAAACTGCTAGGACGCGTGCAGGAGTTGGGAATCGATCCTAAAGGCATGTGGTGGTACCTGGAAACGCGCAAATTTGGCACAGCTCCCCACTCGGGCTTTGGCCTTGGCTTTGAGCGGCTTGTGCAATTTGTGACGGGCATGGGCAACATCCGTGACGTAATCCCCTTCCCGCGCTATCCCAAGAGCGCAGAATTTTGATTTTAAGGTCAAGGGTTAATGGTAAAATATTCTTATTTACTCTCCTGAGCCTGGATGAAAACTTAATCGTACCTAAATTAAAAGACTGTTAACCTTTCACCATTACCCCTTTACCCCCCGAAAAAGTTACCCTCATGCTCGCTACCCTCCTCATCTTCGTCCTCATGGTGCCCGGTTTTGTGGTGGTGGGGGTGTATCTGGAGCGTAAAATATCGGCTTTTATTCAGGACCGGATGGGGCCGATGGAAGTAGGCAAATGGGGGCTGTTGCAACTCATTGCCGATTTGCTGAAACTCTTGCAAAAGGAGGACATCGTACCAAAAGCCGCCGATAAGTGGCTTTTTCTGGGCGCACCTTTTGTGATTTTTGCAGCGGTATTTGCCGCCTATGCTGTGCTTCCCCTGGCTCCCGGACTGAGCGGTTCGGGCGCGGCGGTTGGGGTTTTCTATCTTTTAACTATCTTATCGGTAGACGTGATTGGTATCCTAATGGCAGGGTGGGGATCCAATAACAAGTACGCCCTATTCGGCGCTATGCGTTCGGTTGCTCAAATCGTATCCTACGAGGTACCCCTGGGCCTGGCGGTGCTGTGCGTAGTGATGCTTACGCAAACGCTCGATTTGCAGGTCATCAGCTTTCAGCAGGGCATCTATTCGCCTGAAACAATCTACCTTTTTGGAATACGGGATTTGAATGTCGATGTGACGAAGGTAGGTGGATTTCTAAGCTGGAATATCGTACGGAATCCCTTTCTGCTTATCGTGTATGTGATTTTTTTCATTGCTTCACTAGCCGAGTGCAACCGTGCGCCCTTCGACCTGCCCGAGGGGGAGTCTGAGCTGGTGGGGGGCTTTCACACGGAATATTCCGGGATGCGATACGCGCTGCTGATGCTGTCGGAATATGGTATGATGTTGCTGGTGTCACTGCTAGGGGCCATTCTTTTTCTGGGTAGCTGGAACACGCCCTTACCCAATATTGGTCCCCTGCAACTCGCCGACTGGACAAGCGGCGAACCCGGTACGCTGCTGGGGTACCTTACGGGTGCTTTTTGGCTGCTGTCCAAAGCCTTATTGGGCGTTCTGGTGCAAATGTGGGTGCGCTGGACTCTGCCCCGCCTGCGCGTGGATCAACTGATGTACCTGGGCTGGAAAGTACTGACACCCGTAGGATTAGTGCTCTTTTTCGTGTCGGGCGTGTGGCGATTGTTAGGAGTTTGATTGTACTTGGTTTGTAGTTCGGTCGAGCCGATTTGAGTATTTTGTATAGCCACTAGCCCCCTCCACTCAACTTCCCCAAAGTTGTTTCGCACAATTCAACCACTTTTGTAGTTATAGTGAATAAATACTCCCGATTTTTATAAAATAATTCAAACCCAACAATTTATTATGAAAAGGTACTTCCTTCTGTTTATGTTGCTTGCCCTCGGTTTCACCGATGTTACTTTTGCCCAAAAATCAGCTAATCCTGCCGCGAAAGGCTTTAATGAAACGGGATCCGATCCCAAAGCGATTGCTCTGGCTGATGCCGCAATGGATGCAATGGGGGGGCGCAAGAACTGGGACAATACCCACTTTATCACCTGGAATTTCTTTGGTAACCGCCGTCTGATCTGGGATAAGTGGACGGGCGATGTACGGGTCGACAATTTGAAAAATGACCAGACGGTACTGCTCAATATCAACACGAACAAAGGCCGCGTAATGAAAAACGGTCAGGAAATCACTCAGCCGGACTCGGTGGCCAAGTATGTAAAGCAGGGAAAGAGTGCGTGGATCAACGATGCCTACTGGCTGGTGATGCCCTACAAGCTGAAAGATTCGGGCGTGACTCTGAAATACATGGGTGAGGATAAAACCGAAGACGGGGCCGCGGCTGAAAAAATCCAGATGACTTTCGACAACGTGGGCGACACTCCCCAAAACAAGTATTATGTCTGGCTTAGCCCCGAATCGCATATGGTGACGCAGTGGGCTCACTTCGGCAAGGCTGATAACGAGAAGCCGAATTTTACGCTGCCCTGGAAAACCTATAAGCCCTATGGCAAGATCATGTTGTCGGGTGATCGCGGCCAACGTCAGTTGACGGATATTCAGGTCTTTGACAAACTGCCGAAATCCGTGTTCGAATCTTTTGAGAAGCCTTCTTTGTAGGGGAAAGTGCTTTGATTGCCCACGCTATGAACTATTTTGATCTGTATTCAGTATAACCAAACCTGAAAACGGCGCTAAGAATATTGACCAATGAATACCCAATTCAAAAACGAACCAGAGGCAGTTCCTGTTAAGACGATAGGAAAAACGGGCGTACTGATCGTAAACCTCGGTACCCCCGACAGCCCCAATACCCCCGATGTGCGCAGGTACCTGCGTGAATTCCTGATGGATGGCCGCGTGATCGACATCCCGTACGTGTCGCGGTGGATGCTGATCAATTTCATCATCGCTCCGTTCCGTGCCCCCAAGTCGGCCAAGGTGTATAAAGAACTTTGGACCGAAGAGGGGTCGCCTCTGAAAACCTACGGCTATGCCGTGGAGGAAATGCTGCAAAAGGCACTGGGCAAGGAGTATGTGGTAAAACTAGCCATGCGCTACCAAAATCCAAACATCGAGAGCGGACTGGCAGAATTACAAAAAATAGGATTATCCAAGATTACCGTCATTCCGTTTTTTCCGCAGTACGCTTCGGCTTCTACCGGGTCAGTCTATGAGGAGGTGATGCGGGTGCTGGCTACCTGGCAGGTGATGCCGGAAATACGGTTCGTCAACC
>JBBRDE010000227.1:0-9335 GCA_038204185.1 Cytophagales bacterium | reverse complement strand
TTTGGTGGGAGGAAACATCGGCAAGAATAAGGATACCCCAAATGAAAAGGCGCTGGATGACTACACACGCTGTTTTCAGGATTTATTCGAGGTGGTAGATTATTTTGTAGTGAACGTAAGCTCGCCCAACACGCCAGGTTTGCGCGATTTGCAGGAGAAAGAACCCCTCACCCACCTACTACGCGAAATGCAGAAATTGAACGGTTACAAGCCCAAACCCAAGCCCATTTTTCTGAAAATTGCGCCGGACCTGAACCTGAGCCAACTCGATGACATCATCGACATTGTGAAGGAGACCGGCATCGCCGGAGTCATTGCCACCAACACCACCATCACCCGTAAAGCGCTGGCAACTCCCCCTGCCGTGTTGGAAAAAATTGGGGCTGGTGGGTTGAGCGGTCAACCTCTGCGATACCGCTCAACGGAAGTAATTCGTTATCTTTGCGAGAAATCGGGTAACGCGTTTCCGGTGTTGGGGGTGGGCGGGATAGCTTCTCCCGCCGACGCGCGCGAAAAGTTGAATGCCGGAGCAGCCCTCCTGCAGGTTTACACTGGGTTTATTTATGAAGGTCCCGGATTAGCCCGTCGGATTTGTAAATCACTGGTTTCTGACAAGTCCTGATTCCTGAGCAGAACGCAACACAGGGGACGCATTATAGGTTTTGAGCGTGTAGAATCTGGCCCGAAATCAACCCGACACACACCTTACTTTATACCATCTAGTAACGTCACTATGGCTGACAAACCCCGCCGGGGCAATACATACCGAACAAAAAAAGAACAGGAAAACGCTTCCCCTTCTGCACAACTTTCCTTCGATTGGGCAGCTGCAGCCGCTAATCCCAAAAATAAGCTCGTGCTTGGGGTTCTGCTCATGCTGATAAGCTTGCTGCTGGAAGCCGCTTTCCTGTCGTATATCTTTACGGGATCGGCCGACCAGAGCGAAGTGAATGCGCTGGGCTATGAGCCAATACGTGATTTTGGTGCTAATACCCGTAACATTCTGGGGGCTTTCGGGGCCTTTGTTTCACAGGTATTTGTGTACCGCTGGTTTGGAATCGCCGCGCTGGCCATTCCCATTGTCCCGTTTTTGGCGGGCTGGCGGCTAGTATTTGGCTTTGATCTACTGCACCTGAACCGTACCACTCGGGAAGTCATTTTCTTTACGCTCTGGATCAGTACCTTGCTGGGCTATGTGGTGATAATGAGCAGTTCTACCTCAAATCTTAGCTTTCTTTCCGGCGGCTTTGGGTATAGCGTCAACGATATTCTACAAAATCTGGTCGGCTACGGGAGCATCATTGTCATTTTGATTCCATTGTTCTTTTTTGTCGTATATTTCTACGATGTAGATCCTGTACAGCAATGGAAAAACCGGGTAGATCGTCGCCTTATCCGCTCCACCGAAACCGATACCTACCCATCTTCGGAACTGATGGGAGCCCAGGAAGAAGTACCCGTAGTATCCCGGCGCTCTACGTCGCCTATGGGGGGGACCTACGATGATCCGGTGGAAGAAGAACTGGAACCTCTGGCGGAAGAAGATGATGAGTACGAGCCCGATGAAGCCATCCCCGAGTCCCTGCCCGCTCCCGAACTCAGGCTGGAACTGGAAGTCGACGAGACTCCTATCTCGGAAGTCCCCGTGGAGGAAGATGCCGATCCCGACGATGTAAGCGAGGAGGTTCTGCGGAATTTTGGCCAGTATGACCCCACCCTCGACCTACCCTCCTTCCAGTTTCCGACGCTGGATATCCTGAATGAGACGAATGAAAGCGCCCAGGAGAAGGTTTCACACGATGAACTGGAAAGCAACAAGGAGCGGATCGTAGAAACTCTGGCAAGCTACGGTATCAACATTTCCAAAATTAAGGCCACTATTGGCCCTACCGTCACACTCTACGAGATTATCCCCGAAGCGGGGGTGCGAATTTCCAAGATCCAGAATCTTGAAAAAGACATTGCCCTGAGTCTGGCCGCGCTGGGCATCCGCATCATTGCCCCCATGCCCGGACGGGGTACTATCGGGATCGAGGTACCCAACAAGAATCGCGAAACGGTATTCATCCGCTCCGTGCTGGGCAGCGAGCGTTTTCAGAAATCCAACTACGATCTGCCCGTTGTGTTGGGAAAGACGGTATCCAATGAGATTTATATTGCTGACCTGGCCAAAATGCCCCACCTGCTGATGGCAGGGGCCACGGGTCAGGGGAAGTCCGTAGGTCTGAACGTGATTCTGGCTTCGCTGATCTATAAGAAACACCCGGCGCAGCTAAAATTCGTGCTCGTGGATCCTAAAAAGGTGGAACTAACGCTGTTCAACAAGCTGGAACGCCATTACCTGGCCAAACTTCCCAATAGCGAGGAAGCGATTATTACCGATACCAAGAAGGTAATTCATACGCTCAATTCGCTGTGCATCGAGATGGACAGCCGCTATGATTTGCTGAAAGAAGCTACGGCCCGCAACCTTAAGGAATACAACGCTAAGTTTGTCCAACGAAAACTCAATCCCGAAAAAGGCCATCATTTCCTACCCTACATTGTGCTAGTCATCGACGAGCTGGCTGACCTGATGATGACGGCGGGCAAAGAGGTCGAGACACCGATTGCCCGACTGGCTCAATTAGCACGGGCGGTAGGTATTCATTTGGTATTAGCCACACAGCGGCCTTCGGTGAAGGTGATCACGGGTTTGATCAAGGCCAACTTCCCTGCACGTCTGTCGTTCCGGGTAACGTCGAGCATCGACTCACGGACTATTCTGGATACCGGCGGAGCCGAACAACTGGTAGGTCAAGGCGATATGCTGCTGGCTATTAACTCAGAAATTGTGCGGTTGCAGTGTCCTTACATCGACACCCGCGAGATTGAGGATGTCTGCGAGTTCATCGGTAGTCAGCGTGGCTATGACGATGCCTACGCCCTTCCCGAATACGAAGGTGAAGATGGCGGCGATAGCAAAGGCGACCTCGACACCGAGGACTTCGACGCGTTACTTTCCGACGCTGCGCGGCTTGTCGTGACACATCAGCAGGGCAGTACCTCGCTGATCCAGCGAAAAATGAAACTGGGCTACAACCGCGCGGGTCGCATCATGGACCAACTGGAAGTATCGGGTATCGTCGGTCCCTTTACGGGTAGTAAGGCCCGTGATGTGCTTTTTCACGATTTAGAAAGTCTTGATCAGCACTTGCGGGGAATTGGCGTGTAGATCGCAGTTTCCGTTACTTTACCCAAGCATTGGACATACGAAATACTGTCTCCGAGCGGTATTCTGATAGGTATGTCTTCCCTTCTCTATATTCCTGTTTCCTCCCCTCGATTAAACCTTTCCTCAGGGGAAGCCTCTAATTTCCGGCATCCTTTTAGTAAGGATCAGTCTATATCCCAAATTATTCAGAACCATATTTTAAATTGATAATGAAAAGACAAACAGGAATTTTTATAACAATACTGACCGTGTTCATGGTAGGTCTGTTTACTCAGACCTGGGCACAAACCGATAAGGCTGCCGCTATTCTGGACGCCATGAATACAAAATACAAAAACATGAAAGCCTACAAGGCCGATTTTAACTACTCATCCGAAGGCGGGCGTGATCTGAAAGGCGAGGTAACGGTCAAAGGAGAGAAATTTCGGCTCAAGATGAATGGGCAGGAAATTTTCAACGACGCCAAAACGATGGCTACCTACGTGAAGGAAACCAACGAAGTGAACCTACAGGACTATGATCCTGCCGAGTTGGGCGACCTGAACCCTACCCAGATTTTTACGGCCTACAAGAAGAATTACAAGTCGAAATTTTTGAAAGAAAGTAAGGAGGGCGGACAGACCTACGAAACCATAGAATTGGCTCCCACCTCCAGCTATGCCAAAATTGCGAAGGTTCAACTCAAAGTGAACAAACTGGATAAATCCATCAAAAGCTGGCGGATCCTCATGAGCAACGGGCAACAGGTGACTTACACAATCACCAGTTTCCAACCCGATGTGACGGTTGCAGATAACTATTTCGCCTTCAACGCCAAGCAGTATCCCGGTGTGGAGGTAGTTGATTTACGATAAGGAAATTGAGTTTTGGGCACGAAAAAAGGGTCTCCCTCTCTCAAGAAGGAAACCCTTTTTTCATTACCCATTACCCAAAAACTATACGGATACTGCCAGAATCTGTTCCAGAATAAAGCGCCCGTCTGCGTTACCCAGTGCTTCGTCTGAGGCGCGCTCGGGGTGCGGCATCATGCCAAAGACATTGAAATCCGCGTTGCTAATGCCTGCTATATTGTCCAGGCTCCCATTGGGATTGGCTTCTTCCGTGATGTTTCCGGCGGCGTCGCAATAGCGGAAAAGTACCTGATCGTTGTCATTCAATTTTTTCAATCCGTCTTCGTCGGTAAAGTACCTCCCGTCGCCGTGGGCTACCGGAATGGTATACGCCCTGGATTCGAGGTCTGCCGTCAGCAGGGCTGTTTTGCTCTGCGGCAGAAGATAGACGTTCTTGCAGGTATATTTCTGAGATAAGTTGCGTAGAAGTACCCCCGGCAGTAGGCCGGCTTCCACCAGAATCTGAAAGCCGTTGCAAATACCCATCACGTAGCCACCCCGATTGGCATGGACAATTACTTCGTTCATGATAGGCGAAAATCGCGCAATGGCACCCGTTCGCAGGTAGTCCCCATACGAAAATCCGCCCGGTAGTAGTATAAAATCACACCCTTGTAAGTCGTGGTCTTTGTGCCACAGCTTGACGACCTGCTGCCCCAAATTATGCTGTAAAGCGAAAACTGTATCGTCGTCGCAATTGGAACCGGGAAAAACTACTACACCAAATTTCATATTGAATAAATAGGATAAATGAGAGCCATTGTGGCCTCAAAGGTACAATTTTAAGCTCATAATTTGCACATTCCCAAGCAAACATCCCTAGTTATGGGAACGATATATGCTGACTCTCGTTAAATATAAGGTAGATTAGTCTATCTCGTAAACAATCAATTGAATTTTTATGCTCATTCAAATCACAGATTACGTAACACTTATCGGCGACAAACTTACCACCTGGTATAAACTTGGTGTCGAGCATATCCCCAATGTAATTCTGGCGATCCTGATTATCCTAGTTTTTAGCTTTATCTCCCGCTATGCCCGTACAATCATAGCCCGCATTATGGGTAAAATATCGCATAATGTGGCGCTGGGCGCGCTGGTGTCTACCCTAACCCGTATGGCAATCCTCTCCATTGGCTTGTTTAGCGCGTTGAGTGTACTGGGATTGGACAAAACCGTAACTTCCCTACTGGCGGGTGCCGGGGTGGTAGCTCTTGCCATTGGTTTTGCGTTTCAGGATCTGACGGCCAATTTCATTTCAGGTACCTTCATTACGCTTCAGCGACCGATTCAGGTGGGGGATGTCGTAGAGACGAATGGTTTTATGGGGAAAGTGAAGTCTATCAACCTTCGTTCGATCATCATTGATAACTTCGCGGGGCAGGAGATTGAAATCCCCAGCAAGGACATTTTCCAGAATCCAATCACCAATTTCTCCAAATCAGGCCAAAGAAGGTTGCAGGTCAACTGCGGTATATCCTACACCGATGATTTGGAAAGAGTACAGAAATTAGCGCTGGAAGCCGTTAATAGCCTCGAATTCATTAGCGACTTCAAACCCTCTGAATTGCATTTCACGGAGTTCGGCGACAGTAGCATCAATTTTCTGGTTTGGTTCTGGATCAATCAGGAGGTGGCCGGGCCACCGTTGGCAAAAAGCGAGGTCATCAAGGCCATCAAGCGCACCTTCGACCAGCACGACATTTCTATTCCATTCCCGATTCGTACGCTGGAATTTGTGAACAGCGATAAAACCGAAGCGTTTCCGGCATTGAAAGGAAGGGAAAATTGACAGATGACTGGGCTGGCATTCCAGTGATGAATTGGCTATAAGAAACAGCCCAGCCTGGAAGGTTTTCCAAGCTGGGCTGTTTCTGCGTTCAGAAGATATACAAACTAATAAACTCCTGAACTTATAGACTCATGAACTCTAGTACCGATACGTATCGGGCTTGAAGGGTCCTTCGTAAGTTACACCGATGTACTCGGCCTGATCGGGATCCAGGCGATCCAGCTTGGCGCCCACGTGCTCGAGGTGCAGCATAGCTACTTTCTCGTCCAATACCTTAGGCAGTACGTATACTTTCTTCTCGTACTGGTCAGTGTTGTTCCACAGTTCTATTTGCGCCAGGGTCTGGTTGGCAAATGAGCAGGACATCACAAACGAGGGGTGACCCATCGCGCAGCCCAGATTCACCAGGCGGCCTTCGGCCAGCACGATGATGTCTTTACCATCGATGGTGTACATATCGACCTGTGGCTTGATCTGCGACTTGGTGCTGCCGTAGTTTCCATTCAGCCACGCCATATCGATTTCGTTATCGAAGTGACCGATATTACATACAATCGCCTTGTCGCGCATTTTCTTGAAATGGCGATCCGTAATGATGCGTAAGTTCCCGGTGGCTGTTACGAATATGTTGGCGCGCTCGGCGGCATCATCCATCGTTACCACCTCAAAACCATCCATCGCAGCCTGTAAAGCACAGATCGGGTCGATCTCCGTTACCATTACCCGGCAACCTGCTCCGCGCAACGACTCGGCGGAGCCTTTTCCTACATCACCATATCCCGCTACGACTGCTACCTTACCGGCCAACATCAAGTCCGTGGCACGACGGATGGCGTCTACCAGCGACTCGCGGCAACCGTACTTGTTGTCAAACTTCGACTTCGTTACCGAGTCATTCACGTTGATGGCCGGTAGGTGCAGGGTACCCTTCTTCATGCGCTCGTACAAGCGGTGAACGCCGGTAGTCGTTTCTTCGGAAAGCCCTTTGATACCCGAGATCAATTCAGGATATTCATCGAAAACCATGTTAGTCAAGTCACCACCGTCGTCCAGAATCAGGTTCAAAGGAGCCTGCTCCTCGCCGAAAAACAGCGTTTGCTCGATGCACCAGTTGAATTCCTCCTCATTCATACCCTTCCAGGCATAGACGGGAACACCTGTGGCTGCAATGGCCGCAGCGGCGTGATCCTGCGTAGAGAAAATATTGCACGACGACCAGGTCACATCTGCACCCAGGGCCGTCAATGTTTCGATAAGCACGGCGGTTTGAATGGTCATGTGAAGGCAACCCGCGATACGCGCGCCTTTCAACGGCTGCGCGGGACCGTATTCCTCGCGGATTTTCATCAAACCGGGCATTTCGGCCTCGGCCAGGGTAATCTCTTTCCGGCCCCACTCGGCCAGATTAATGTCTTTTACTTTGTACGGTACGTACGTTTGGGTTGTCGATGACATATCTTTTATATTTGGTTTTGTATTTATTTGATAAATACAAAATTACAGCTTGAAACTCTCTTTTGGAAGGATTGTAGATTGAAATTGTCTATCATCTCAAATATTTAGATTTTTTATCTAAAAAAACCATTGTCTTCCCAAATTTCAAGAAATAAGTAGATACCCCAGCTACGGTTGAAAGATAATTTGTCTAGGCTGATTTTGGAGGGATTCTACTAGGCCAATTCGGGAGCTTCGGACTCCTGAGCAATGCGCTCAATATCCCGCATCCGCTCGAAATTCTTGGGTCGCGACAGAAAGGCGTACATGGCCGGAATGACGTACAACGTGAGAATAAGCGAGAGTAGCAGCCCCCCCATGATCACGGTCCCCATCGACATCCGGCTACGTCCCGCCGAACCCAGCGCCAGCGCGATGAGCTGCCCTTTGGCCATGGAGGCGCCTTCCCGTAGATTGAGTTTGATGAGTCGCCCGGCGATTTCGGCTTTCAAGTTTACCTCTCCGTTGGGTACCACTGTCCCGGAAGCGTACAGAATGTTTTCCACCCGCTCCATCTTGGCCAAATACACTTCCACCGGAATAGCCCCGCCGCTCTTGGGCGCACCGGTTTTCGCGGTGTTCTCTTTCCCCTCACCTCCCTTCTCGTCATTCGGGCTTGAAAAGATGAACAGCTTACCGATTACAAGGGCAAGGATGATTCCGCCTAAAATCAATATGGGTCGCATGAACTAAACCGAATGAATTGAAAAATACTGGAACTTCAAATAGTACAACCTTCTCTACATAAAAAGAATAGTCGGCGAGAAGAAAGTTAACTATACCCTATTTACTGCAAAAGCATGCAAAAACACTAGATTCACTGGATCAATAGACGTTTTACCTATTGACTGTTTCGATGCTGCGTTTAGGTATCTACCCGCAATAACTTTAAAGAGTCCAGATACCAGAAGCGGTTACTAAGATCGCATTCACTAAAAAAAACAGGCGGGACAACGAGCAAGTTGTCCCGCCTGAAGCGTATTGATAGTATCAGCAAAGAGTTTATTCTTCCATTTCGATCTCCTCAGTTTCGGGGATCATCGCCATCTCAGCCACTTTGGGAGCGCGGGGCTCGCGGCGTTTATTTTTAAACCTCTTCACCTGAATTTTCAACGTCTCGACGGCCAGGTCAGTAGCTTCTTCGAACGTAGTGCCCTGTTCTTTCACGAACATAGTGCCACCCGGCACGTATAGCTTTACTTCCAGGAGTTTGGTGTGTACTTTGTTGGTTTCGTTTCCGTCCAATTTCAAAAAAACTTCTCCACTTGTAATACGGTCGTAAAACGTATCCAGTTTATCCATTTTCTGTTGGATAAAAGCTAACAAACTGGCGTCAGCGTCGAAGTGGATGGCTTGCATTTGCAGTCTCATAAGCACTTTTGTTTAAGATAAAACATACATCCTGCCGTTCGTCATCCGGGAAAGACAGGGGATAAAATAGCGGTTCGGGGTATCACCAGGTGACGTCCCGAACCGCTAGTCGCCCCGGTTTTTGCCGGATGACGAATCGGTAGACTAAATGAAGCGAATTTTAAAGAGAAAGTCAAGAGTAAAACGCGGTTTATTTTCAAAAATGCGCTTCCCCGGCAGTCTGCCTACACTTCCTCCAACAGGGTGCGGAACGCTACGTAGCGCTCTTTGTAGCGTGCGTGATGTTCTTGCTGCAAGCGCTCCTGATGCTCGTTCTGATAGGTGAGGTAATCGTTCATCTCCCGAAAAGAGAACTGGATCGAATAAGTGACCCCTTCATTCTCGATTTCGGTCAGTAACCTCAGCATTTTGTACTCCACCGGCAGGCCGGTAGCCATACTATCGGGGATATGAACGTTTTTCATCCAGTCGAACCATTCTTTTTCAGCCATCCGGCTGATGTTGACAGTTGTGTTGTAAAGAATCATAGGGTAGGCAATTGGCTTTGGGCAGAAGATCTCTTCGAGTTTTT
>JBBRDE010000226.1:0-9355 GCA_038204185.1 Cytophagales bacterium | reverse complement strand
CAAGTTTCCAACTTGTTCAACAAGCTACCTCACTTCACCGCCTCGCGCGTCCGGAGGTACCCTACCAAATTCAAAACCTCCTGATCCGACAGCGGCTCCAAAAGCCCCGTGGGCATCATGGAGGCAGGCGTTACCTCGCGGGATTGGATATCGGATTTGTTGATCGCCACCGCGTCCTGCCCCACCACGCGGAGTGTGAGTTGCCGGTCGGTTTCCTTAGCGACATTCCCCACGTGCGTACGGCCGTCGCGGGTCGTGACGACCACCATCTTATAGTCATCCTGAATTTCGCCGCTGGGATCGAGGATGTTGCCCAGCAAATAGTCCACATTCGCGCGGTTGGAACCCGTCAAGTCAGGACCCAGTGTACCCCCCTGCCCATACATCGTGTGGCAGGGCCCGCAGGTATTGGTGAAAATCAGTTTGCCTTTGTGGGCGTCGGCGGTCGCGAGGGATTTCTCGGTGAGCAAAGCTCGGTACTTGGTGTAAGCCTTGTCGTCAAAAGCGACGTGGTCGATCGGCCCCCACACTTCCACAAAACCACTACCTACCACTCTGAGCAACTGCCGGGCCGCGTAGGCCGGAACGTCTTTTTTGGGCAGGGTACCCTTGGCCAGTGCCTGCGTGAGCAGCCAACCATACTTCGGACGCGAAGCCAGCGTTTGGATCGCCTCGGCTTTTTCGAGATTGTTCAGGGTAGGGTAGCTTTCCAGAATAAGTTTGCCTAGTGCCTCATTGTCGTAGCTGGCGATGGCCCGGATGGCGTCCTGGCGCAGGGTAGGTTCGTCCAGCAGAGCGGGTAGCTCCTTGACGAGTTCGGGGCGTTGGCGCAGGCTCAGCATTTGGACTGCAGCGCGGCGCTGGGCGAGGGGAGCGGCTTTGTCTTTCAGCGCCATCAACTGCTTTTTGGCGGCTTCGGTGTCGCCAAAGTGCTGGTTCAGTTCTTCGGCGATGGTAGCGGCCAGGCCGGACTTGCTTTTCAGTTTTGTGTACACCCCTTTCCAGTTGGCGGGGGGGACCATATCGTAGCGGCCGTCGAGTGCATCGCGCATTCCTTCCAACAGACTACGCTGGGTTGGGAAGTTTCCGATCGTGGCTACCACTTTGTCCGTCTGATCCGCATCCACCAGGCGGCGGGCGATGAACTGCGACACCATGGGGATTCGGCTAGTAGCGGCCAGATTCAGCGCCTTCGTCGGATTTCCGGCGACCATTGGTTCCAGCCCGTACCAGATCATCTTGGGTAGGTTGTGGTCCTGGGCATCTTCGGGGTGAGCGGCCAGCCCCTCGGTGATGCGCCAGCGGGCAGGAAAGTCGAGCCGTTGCATAGCCGATGCCAAATACAGCCGCACGACGGGCGAAGGATCGGTCTGGGCGAGTTTGGACAAAGTGACCACCACGTCCGCCGTGGGCTGGCCGTCTTCGCACAAAAACTGAATGGCCCAGCCCCGTACGTGGGCATCCGGATCGGTCAGGGCCTTGGTCAGGTCACTTTTGGTAAGGCCGCCGGTCACCTGGAGCGTCCACATCGCCCGCAGCCGCCAGTCGGGGTTCTTGTTGGTTTGATAGATGGTTTGCAGCGAGGCCAGGGTAGTGGGGGCGAGTTTTTTCTGGAAAGCTCGGTTTTGCAGAATCACCCGCGCCCGCCGCGCGTGCCATTCGCTGGGGCTGGTTTGCAGGGCTACGAGTTGCTGATCCGTCATTTTGGCTAAATCCGCGTACCTACCTTCCCAATCTTTGGCATTCGTTACCTTGGGCATGATGCGGAAAATCCGTCCGGTTTCCTTGTTCAATACATCCGAACCGCAAATGTCGGCATCGTGCCAGTCGAGGACGTACAGCCCGCCCTCGGGCCCCACCTCCATGCTGAACCCGACCCACTGGGCGTTGTTGGCCATCATGAAGTCGTCGCCATGCGGGGCCGTGAAGCCCGAGCCTTTGGGGATAAGCTGGTCCGAAAGTACCCCATGCTCGTGGATATTGGCCATAAACATCCGTCCGCGCTCCTCTTCGGGAAACGCATCCGATTGGTAAATGCGCGCCCCGCCGTGGGCCGAACGGTGGCTGTGGTCAGCGATGGTCTTGATGTCGTTGTAGACATAGGGATTAAAATGCTGTCCGCCCTGCCGGTGGTAAATCCCCCCCGGAATGACGTACCACAAGTGCGGAATCACGCAGGCAGTGATGAATAGCTGCCCCTTGGCGTCGTAGTCGATGCCCCAGGGATTGCTGAATCCGTGGGCCACGACTTCAAATTTCTCCTTCGTGGGGTGGTAGCGCCACACGCCGCCGTTGATGTCGGTTCCTTCGGCTTCCAGCAGATCTTCGGGAAAGGCGTCGTTGTGCCCATAAATCTTCCCTTTCCCTTTGGGTTTGCGGATTTTAGAAGGCGTGGCAAAACCCTGCGTGCCGTACAGCCAGCCGTCAGGGCCCCAGTGAAAACTATTCAGCGTTTCGTGGCGGTCGCGGATACCCCAGCCCGTGAGCAGTACCTCGATGTCGTCCACATCGGCCTTGTCGTCGCCATTTTTATCAGGCACAAAGAGCAGGTTCGGCGGTGCGCCCACAAAGACCCCGTCGAAGCCCACGGCCAAAGCCGCCGGAAAGGCAATCCCTTCCATGAATACCTTCCCACTGTCGGCTTTGCCATCGTGGTCGGTGTCTTCCAGAATCACGATGCGGCTATCGCCCGAATTGGAAAAACCCTTGCCCCGGTTTTCGTAGTCGCGGTTCTCTGCCACCCACAGGCGGCCCCGATCGTCCCAGCAGAATGCCATCGGTTGGGTCACCATCGGCTCGGCGGCCCAGGCGTTCACCTGGTACCCTTTCTTGATCGTCATGGCGGCCACGGCCTCGTCGGCGGACAGGAATTTGGCATCACGGCCCTCTTTGCGGGCAATGTCCCAGAGGGCAGCGGTGTTGTACATGCCCGTATTCCCCGAATATTCTCCGAAAGCTTTGTTAAGCTCCAAATCGTTCAGTTCTCCGGTATAGACGTACAACTGGTACCTAATGGTTTCGGAAAGTCCTTTTTTGATAGTCCAGTCGGCCAGGCGCGCCTTGGCGGGGCCGATGCCGAGTTGACCATCCACGCGCCAGTAATTAGGGTACCCCTTGTTGGTCGGGTGTTCAAATACCGCAATGTGTACCAGATCTTCGCGGCCTGCCACCTGCAACCCCACGTCCGTCCACATGGCGCGTTGTCCCTCCGCTTTTTCGTTGCGCTGCCGGGCGGCATTGATCACTTCGCCCTTCATGCCCTCTTTCCACGGCATTCGCACGAACAGCCCACCGTAGTCGTACTTGCCGATGGTCACGTCGGTTTGGGCCTCGCCGTTCCATTCCAGATCGAGCAGGTACTTGCCGTTTTCGACGGTCATGGCCCAGTTTTGGGTTTCGGTCAGCACGGCGGTGCCTGTGGAGTCGAGTAAATCATAAACGGTTTGCCATTTCACCACATCACCTTCAGCTACCAGCACCGTGGCTGATTTTTTGCGCCAATAGTTGTCGCTGGGATGGTGAAAATAATCGCGGCCATTGACCCGGGTGAAGCCCCAGTAGATACCCGTTTGGTGTTTGTGGTGGCCGGGGCTGTAGTCTGTCAGCAAGCCTTTACCGTCGGGCGCGACGATAGGGTGGAGGTAGGGCCTGAAATCCTCTTTGGCTACCTGTGTGAGGATGGGTTTGGTTTCGCCTTTGCGGAAAATTTCGATGGTACCCGCTGCTTCGTTTTGCCGGATGGTGAGGTGGGAAGGGGGTACCTCTGCCCTGAAAAAAGAACTATCTAACTGGCTTTGAATTAGATAGAAGAAGGGTAGGAAAAGTACCGAGAGGAAAAGAAGCGTAACGCGCATAGCGGGTAGGAATAGGTTTGTCAAAAAAGAAAAGAACCCGATCCTTTTACCCATGCGCAGAGGGGTACCTAATGCCTGTAAAATGCGAAAGACCGGAGCGCCTGGCTTTCCGGTCTTTCTGCTATTCTATCTAGTTCAAAGGAATCACCGGCTGTTGTCCCGGAATGGGGTCAGGATTCAGTTCGGGAATGCCCGGATCAATGGGAGGATGCTCGACGGGCGGAATCGCGGGCGAAGTATCCGGCTCCGTGATCGGCGGATTTTCATCGGGCGTGATAGGTTGGGGTGCCTCTGGTTGGTTGGGAAGCACGGGATTCTCATCAGGCGCATTGGGTGGCGTGATGCCGGGGATTGGTTCGTATTGCATGATTGCTGAGTTTATTATGAAGATTTAAGAGTTGAATGGGGGTAAACTTTAACCTATCTGCTAAAAAACTATACCTGTTACTTATTTACTTGCTTGAATTTCCACCGCTCACCGTTTTCCCACTCTTTCACCGAATTACCGTAGGTGGAATAGCCTTCATTCCCTTTGAGCAAATGGGCGAGGTGCAGTAGATTGTACGTCATAAAAGTCGTATTGCGGTTGGTAAACTCATTATCAAGCGAATGGGCGCTTTTATCTAGATAACTAGGCCCCGGCCCCACATCACCGATCCATCCGCAGTCGGCCTGGGGCGGAATGCTGTACCCGATATGCTGCATGGCGTAAAGCAACCCCATCGAACAGTGCTTGATGCCGTCTTCATTGCCCGTGATAATGCAGCCTCCTACTTTTCCGTAGTAAACATATTGGCCTTTTTTATTTTGCATCGCACTCATGGCGTATAATCGCTCGACGAGTTGTGTGGCCACAGAAGATCGTTCGCCCAACCAGATTGGTGTACCGATCACTAGTATATCCGCCTCCTTGACCTTCTTGTACACCTCTGGCCAGTCATCCTTTTTGATGCCCCCAGGCTCTTTCGTCATGTCGGGCTGCACACCGGGGGCAATGTCATAGTCAACCAGCCGTATCATGTCGCTGTCCACTCCTTCGGCGTCCATGATGTGGCGGGAGACTTCCATCAGTCCGGCCGTATGGCTTTGAACGGGTGATTTTTTAAGGGTACAGTTGATATAAAGGGCTTTGAGATTGGAGAAATCGGGCTTGACGGGGTTTGGCATCGTTGTTTTTTGATTTTTTGAAAATCTCCGTTTGCTCCAAGGTAACGATTTTTGCGGAAAGATCTTTCTACGAGCCTACCCTGGCTCCTGCCGGTACATCTTCGTCATCAATGTGTACAGGTCCGGGTGTTTCTCGGCAAATAAATCAGGCCGGTTGAAGAAGTATTCACTCGCCACACTCAGGAACTCCACCTTACTGGTCGCGCCATAGGGATTAATGTCCGATTCGTTCTCCTTTATTTTGTCGATTTCCTGGTTGACCAGCTGCAACCACGGAAGCACGTATTGTTTTTGCATCAGGTTTTCTGGAATTCCGTCGGTCATCCCGTCGGCTTTGTCGATCAAATGCACGAATTCGTGAATGCCTACATTGTTTTTGCTCTTTTCATTCTCGAAACCCTGGCGCAGCGCGGGCAGCGAAAGGATCATCAGCCGGTTCATATCGCCCGACCCTACCTTGCCCAGAATGTTTCGCTCTTCTCCTTCGGTTTGGTTGTCGGCATTGAAGGTACCCTTGTACAGCAGTACCTCACTAATGTTGCGGTAGCGTAACTCGGGAAAGCCGAACAGCGGAATGACTGCACTGGCGGCTACCAGCAGGCGGTCGGTATCGTCTATTTCCATCTCTACCCCCGTAATGGTGGTGTGATTGATAAAATAAAGAATTTCCCGTTCAAAACGCGTCTTGTCGCTGGTGCTTAACGCCTGGTAAAACGAGACTTTATCTTCGAGAATCGTACGCCAGCCACTCGAAAAAGTAGGATGTTTCCGCTTTCTGTTGTTAACCCTTATCGCCCAGAAAACAAAAATGACTAACAAGACTGAAGCCAGGATAAAAGTCCAGTAGGTGGTCATGACCTTAACAAGTTAAAGATTGAGCCAGTATGTCAGTTTTGCTATAATCGCCCGATTCTTAACCAGAAACGAATCCGCAAAGTAATTATCCGAATACACCAAAAAGAAATCCGACACGGGCCTGAATCGCCACTGCAAACGGCTGTTGATGTTGACGTTATTGGAGAGATTATTATACTGAAAAAAGGTGGTCCAGAACAACTTCTTAGAGAAGGTAATGTCCGCACGGGGACCAATCAGGAACAGGGTTCCCTTTCCTTCGGAGGTTGTGATGCGGCTATAACTAAAATTCATCGTGAGGTCACCGTAGGGCTGGAAACGGTAGAGGAGTGCACCCGTCAGGCTGGCGATGGTGCCGTTGAAGTTTTGCCCAAAGGTACCTTTCAAATCCGCATTGATCTTCTTACGGCGATCGGAGCGGTAGTTGAACTGAGCGTTGGTGTAGCGGTAGTCGGTGCCCCGTCGCAGCGGTGTGTTGCCGCTGCGGGTGGGATCGAAGTCGGAGAAAAGGTAGGTGTACGTGTTGGCTACCTGCCAGGTAAGCAGGGCGTAGTTCTGAAACGTCATGTCACCCACGAGTCCGATGGCCTGGTCTGTGAGGCCGAGGCCCGGTTTGCGGTATTCTTCGTAACTCACTCCTACGCTGTGGCGGTTAACGATTTTGTTGTTGGGGTATAAATTTATCTGCGCGATGGGGTTGATTCGATAGACATTGCGGCGTGGTACTACGCCCACCTCGGCCCGAAAATCTTCTCCGATGTAATAGTTGTTCCAGGTAAGCTGGTAGCGGTATTTGTTCAAAGTCAGGGAGGCTCCTGTCGCCAACTGATCATCCCCACCCGTGGGGGTTAACGCCTGATGGTAATAGAATTTACCCTGCCATTGGTTATCGGCGGAAGCGTGGTTGTATTCCAGACCTGCCACCCGGTTGAAGCGATCGCGGCCGGGTGCGGAGTTAAAAACCTCTTTATTGATGAACAAAGCCGTGATGTTGGAACGGCTGAATACTTTTTGTTGCACGACGGCTACGGTCGTGTTGGCACTGGAAATGCCGCGCTCTTCATCGCGGGCGGTTTGTACATTCAGCAAACCTACCCGCAGATTCTTGCTCACTTTGCCGTTGAGCCGAACTCCCGAGAGAATTCGTATGGGCGTGTACGTCCCGGTAGTGGTATCCAGTTCAAGTCCCACGCGTCGGGAGTAGAACGGGGTGAAATTTTGATTGCCCATGGTTGAGTTATAGACTTCCTGGCTACCAAAAGTGCCGAACAGGTCGGAGTTTTCGAGAAAGAACTGACGTTGCTCAGGGAAAGAAAGCGAGATGTCGAAGCGGGTGAGGTTCTGTACCTGCCGGTCAGCTTCCACGGTCGAGAAATCGGGGTTGATCGTGGCGTCCAAAATCAGGCCAGGTGTAATACCCACTTTTATATCTGCCCCCACGGAATTGAGTGGGGTTTTGTACATAGGTTCTTTCAGATAATCCTGGGCCTGTCCGGCGCGCACATAGGGGATAATGGCCAGATTAGCTCCCGGCTTACGCAGCGGCTTATCAAATCCCATCGGGCCCGAAAAGGCGAGGTTGAAAATAACCTGATTTTGGGTGTTGTGTACCCAGGTCGTCTGTTCATTGATTTGGGTGTCGAACCTGTAGCTCATAAAATTCCAGGCTGTGCCGCCTTCCATGTAGCGCAGGGTTTTAAACGGAATTTTCAGCTCACAGGTCCAGTAGTCGGCGAAGATTTTGGACTCTCCTTCCCACTTGTTATCCCAGTAGGTGTTGAAAAACTGGGTATCCGAGCCTCCGTTGGAAATCAATGCCTCGCGCATCACTCCATAGGGATTGATACCGAACAAAAAGGCATTGGTTTTATCCTGAAAGGTATCAAAAATAAAGCTGATGTTGTCATTGCCACCCGCCCGGTAATCCCGTCGGTAGGACGGGATTATGAAAGTGTCGTCTCGGGTATAGCACTTCGCGGCGACGTAGAGAAAATTATCGTCGTAAGTCATGAAAATTTCGGTGGGATGCTGGGCTAATACTGTGTCCGAGGGAAAAAATTGCCAGAACTGGTCGATTACCCGGTGTTGGGTCCATTCATCCTCATTGAGTTCTCCGTCAATTTGGTATCTGGCGGACGTAGCAGTCAGGTTGAAAGAGGGTGTGGGATATGTTTTCTGAGCAAAAGCAGTGAGCGATGTACAGCTGACAACCAGAATCCAACTGAACAATAAATAGAGTTTCCTCATCAATACGGGGGTAAAGTAATGCTATGGGCGGTTTGTTATCCGGTTCAAAAATAGCCTATTTTGCTCGAAAGGGTTGTCTATTACCCGGTTTTTGCCACAAAAATTTATCCTCGCCCGTACTGTTAAAGGAATTGGTACGTTTAGTTTACACTAATAAATGAACCAACAAAACTATGAATAATACCATGAAAAGTACGAGTGCATATTTGTTGCTTGTCCTGGCCTTGGCCGGATGCAGTTCTTCCAAAACTATTCCCTATGAGTCGAAATGGAATGCGCCGTTCACCTACGTGGACCAGGCTAATCCCGACGGCCTCGACCAGCAAACCCGGTTGCGGTACGGCGTCATTAACGATGAGCAGTACCTCTATATCACCATCAAAACCCGTGATCCGCTCACGGTGAAGCAGATTCTGACCAATGGAATGAGGCTGACATTCAGCCCCGGTGGTCAGCGCGAGGACTACTCTCTCGTTTTTCCTGTGGTTACTCGTGACGATAAACGTGCTTTACAAAAAATGCAGGTCGATTTACCCAATAGCCTAAGTCTAAGCCGAATGCTGGAAGCTTTCAATAAGGAAGCGCTTTGGAAAGATGTTCAGGGCGAGCGCTTCATTAATTTGGTGGATAACGAAACGGGCATCCGCGCCCGCATTTCGCTGGACGAAAATCAGGAACTGACCGAACTATTTTCGGTACCCCTAGAACGTTTGGGTACCAGTGCTCGTGAGGCCGGGGTATTGGATGTAAGCATCAAAACCGAGGGCAGCGGTGGCCTTGGCTCGGGTATATCGCCAAATATTAGCGTCGGGATGGGTAGCGGTGGCTTTGGTGGGGGAGGATTCGGCGGAGGTGGTATCAGTATTGGATCCGGTGGACGAAACAATCCAAACGACCGTACCATCAATTTGCGCCTTCAGGTTCGTCTGGCGAAGGATAGTTTCAATGAGGATTTGCGGCAATAGTTAACCGCAGAGACCCCAAAGTCATTAAGAAGAGTACGAGGAGTTTACTTTGCCAACTCTGCGGTTAAAAAAACTTGAACATAAAAAAAGGGGCTTACCTAGTGGTAAGCCCCTTCAAATTACTTCGATTAAATATTAGATAACTTTTACGTTAACTGCATTTAGTCCTTTCTTTCCTTGCTCTACTTCGTAAGACACACGATCATTTTCGCGGATGTCATCGGCCAGGCCTGATACGTGTACGAAAATGTCTTGATCACCATTGGC
>JBBRDE010000225.1:0-9385 GCA_038204185.1 Cytophagales bacterium | reverse complement strand
CTTTCACGTAGCCGCCAAAACCACTCACCTCGGCTACGCCCGGGGTTCCCAATAGCTGCCGCTTGACGACCCAGTCCTGAATGGTGCGGAGTTCCATGGCGTCGTACTGGTCTTCGTAGCCTTTTTCGGCATGAATGACGTACTGGTATATCTCGCCCAGGCCCGTGGTAACGGGGGCCATCTCCGGGGTGCCCACGCCTTTCGGGATCTGCTTTTCCGCTTCGGTGAGCCGCTCGCTGATCTGCTGGCGGGCCCAGTAGATGTCGGTCTTCTCCTTGAAGACGATGGTGACGATCGACAGGCCGAAGCGGGAGAAAGAGCGCATCTGCTCGATGTCGGGGATGCTGGCCATGGTCTGCTCGACCGGAAAAGTGATGAGCCGTTCGACTTCCTGGGCGGCCAGGGTGGGGCTGACGGTGATGACCATGACCTGATTGTCGGTGATGTCCGGCACGGCATCGATGGGCAGTCGGGTGATCGAGTAGCTTCCCCAGGCGATCAGCGCGAGCGTGAAAACCCCGACAATCAGCTTATTGTGGATGGAAAAATGAATGATTCGGTCAAGCATTTTGAACAATTTAAGATAGGCAGAATATTCCAACCCCGGCGCCATGCGTACCAGACGCGGCGGGAGGGACTGTAAACACCAGAAATTAAATTGTCAGAACTTGGGCGGTTGCCAGATGGAGTAGACGAACGGGGACAGCAGCCGGGATTCGAAGAAGGAAGGGGATTCAACGGCCAGCGCAGCGGTAGCAGCCGGTTCCGGGACCATGCTGAGGGATGGTGCAAGGAAATAATTCACGACCACCCCCTGGTGATTGTGATGGAAAGGCAGGTTCTCATGGCCTTCGGAATCCTTGTGGGTTTGGTCGGCGTAGTGCAGGTACAGAAAACTGAGGAAGTCCATTCCGTGATCGGCATCCTCATGACCCTCATGCTCGTGCTCATGCTCATGAAAATGTGCGACCATGGCCTTCACGCCGGAAAACGTGTGCATTTCCTGGCCGGGAAAACCGGACAGGCCCAGCAGGTAGGTAGCCAATATGACGTGTAGTAGCCTTGTCATTCGGGCAAATCTACGAAAAATAGGAATGCCGTATGCAGCAAAAGTAGATTAGAATCAATGCGCCTGAATGAGCCGGACCCTCCTTGTCCAGTAAGAAAGGACAAGTCCCAGGCTGCGGGGCACGGGGGGTAAGATTTGGTCTATATCAATTGTAAGACAGGTTTTCTTGTTATTCCCAATCGTATTCCTGCAATAAACAAATCATCCAATACCTTTTTTTGTTACACCAGTAATGCTCTTCCGGTAACAGGTCGTTTCATAGATCAATGGCTTAGCGGCACTTGACGCCTCAGTTGTTCGCGTTTAAAAACTCCACTTCAACCGGGTAAAAACAAAGCTCCCGACACCCGCGAACAGACTTCCGGTCCGGCCCGACAGGACCTGGGGTAGCGGCCAACATTCCGGGAAAATGTTTCATTCAAAAGGGCAAATGGTCTGACAAATAGGCATTTGCCTGAGCCTCAGGCCCCTGTTTACCACGAGCTTCGTCACCGCGATGCCGCAAATACTTGTATAACGTTACTGTTGGGATTCCCAATTTTTTGGCCATCTGATAACCCCCAATGCACATGGCATTGCCCATGCAACCCGCCAGGCATGATTTTCAGAAAAAAATGGAAAAACTTATAAATTTAATCTCACTCAAAACCCTAATTATCAAAACATTGAACAGTTTCCTTTGACTTTTTGTAGTACATGCGTATCTTTCAGCATTCCAACGAAAGGGAGTAGCTATGACCCCGCCAACCAAATACCAAAGCATTCAGGAACTGAAGTCCTCCTCCAGGCCGGTTGATCCGTCTTCTGTCAGGCCGGTGCAGCGTCATGACAGCTTTGAGCGCTCCATGAGATTCTTGAGAGAGAAGTTTGTCAAGGCTAGTTCTAAACAGAAGTAATGCCTCACATGGATTATGTGGGTATCATCCGCCATATCTGCGCTCTATTCAACCAGCATTCAGTCGAGTACATGATAGTGGGCGGTACCGCCGTGGCACTGCATGGGTATTACAGGAAATCCACTACGCCAAAAGGCGATGTTGTCGATAAGCCCGACCTGGATTTTTGGTATAACCCAACCTATGGGAATTATTACAACCTTCTTAGAGCCTTGGGGGAGCTTGGAAAGGATGTGACAGAATTTCAAGAAGAGCAGGCCCCTGATCCTAGGAACTCTTTTTTCAGATTTGAGTTCGAGGACTATACCCTGGATCTGCTTCCAACCATTAAGGCCCCTTTGAAATTCAGTGAGTCATTCGCTAAAAAGCAGGTTGTTGAATCCGGTGGGGTTGAAATTTACTTCATAAGCTTTGAGGACTTAGTCGAAGACAAGGAAAGCTTGGGGAGAGCCAAAGATGTTGAGGACGTTCGGCACCTCAGACAGGTGGATCAACCCTGAAAGAGTTTCTTGTCATGGTATCAAGTCACCAGTGACGAACCGTCATCCCGTAAAACAGGATTTCCCTTATACCAGCCCGGTTCCTACTCAGTAGTGCATTCGTCTGCCTCGAGGATTGGGTCTGAACCCCTCCTTCAAGTGAAGAGCGCCACAACGCGCTGTACCTGCACGGGCCGGAACTCCTTGCCGCGCCGCGTGCGAAATCCATAATCATTTAGCGCGGCGGCAATGGCCGTCCAGCTCTGGCCCGCCGCCCGCATGGCGCTGGCCAGCGCCGCCGCCCGCCGGTTGTGCTCGTCCGAACGGGCGTTCTGTTGCCGTACCAGCCTGCCGCTTTCAATTGCCTGTGGCGTCAGGTTCTGCGGGCTGCCCAGGGTGAAGCCCAGTTTCTTCTTCTCGGCCAGCGCCTTCTTGGTTCTGTCCGAGATCACCTCCCGTTCGTGCTGGGCCATGGTGGCCATCACCCCAATCGTTAATGTATTAGCCTCCGGCATGTCGGCGCACACGAAGGCGGCGCCCGAGTCGCGCAGGGTAAAGATGAAGGCCACGTTGCGGGTGAGCCGGTCGAGTTTGGCGATCAGCAGCACCGCCCCCAGCGCTTGGCAGGCGGCGATGGCCCGCAGCAGCTGGGGCCGGTTGTTGCGCTTGCCCGACTCGACGTCGGTGAACTCTCCGACGACCTGCCCCCGGCCGCGCAGGAATTAGGCCACGCCGGTGCGCTGGGCGGACAGGCCCAGGCCCGCGACCACCTGATCAGCCTGATCGGCAGCTTCTCCGAGCGAGGCATCATTTTCAAGGCGCTGGATCTGGGCATCGACTCGGCTACCCCTTCGGGCAAGCTGGTCATCGGCATCTTCGCCGCCCTGGCGGAATATGACGGCGCCGGCCGCCCGGCGGGAAATGATCCTGGAAAAGACCCGCGCTGGCCAGTTGTTGGCCAAGGCTCAGGGCAAGCACATCGGACGACGCTTCGGCATAAATCAGGAGAATTTCCAGAAGGTTAAGGCCGCCACTCAAAAGGGCCTTTCCGTGCTTGAAATAGTCAACCTGATGGGTATCAGCCTTACTACCGTGAAGCGTTACCGGAAGGCGATTAGCGCCTCTCTGCCGTAAGGGTACCTTTTGAATAGTTTCCACAATCCAACCAATTCTCGTCAAGCTATGTGCTACCATACCTCACTCAACGTCAAACAAGCCGCTCTAGAATCGCGCTATCATGCCCAGATGCCCGAGGGTAAACGCTGCCTGATCCCCATTTCGGGCTTCTTTGAGTGGCACACCCAAGGCGAGAAGAAGTACCCCTTCTACATCCATCCCAACCGACAGGAAATCGTGAGCATCGCCGGCCTGTGGGACGAGTGGGCCGCTGCGGGTGGCCGGGGTGACGACGTAGGTTTCGGCAATGGCAAGTTCGTCGGTATTGTCGACCGGCTGGTTCTCGACTGTGGTACCGGGGATACGGATTTTCAGGGTTGCCATGAGAGGGATTTAGGTTTTGGAGGGAAGTAAAAGATCAGTCAGGCTTCGCAGCCTACACTACGAAGCTGATCGTCTTTTCGATTTGTAGCACGGCCATGCGTGCGCCTTCCGTCGGCAGTAAAATTTCGCCCATCCGAAATGCGGTTGAAAATTCATCCAGTCCGTGGCTTCCGCCGTTGACCAGCCGCCGGGCATGTCGCAGGTCATTTTCGAGTAGGGCTTCCCGAATTTGGAGTTCTTTCTTTTTCAGAAACAGGGCCAGGATGTCAGCCGCCACGATGGGATCGTTGGCCAGGAGCGGATTGGCGATCAGGTCTACGTGCAACTCTTGGCCGATGGCCTTGTAGTTGCTACGGCCCGTGAGTTGGATGAAGCCCCTGCCTTTGAATGTAGCGCCATCGGGTGGCCCCTGATTGCCCAAATCATGGCGGTTGTCGTACAGATCGAACGGTTTGCCGTTGGGCGAGGTGTTGAAGCGGGATTTGCCTTCGTCAATGGGTCGGAAGCTGGCGGTTTCGGCCCGGATGGTAGCGAGGGCCATCAGCACCATGGGGCGATCGTCGAGTTCCCGGCGTTTGAGCGCGGCGAGTACCAGGGGTAGGTGTTTTTTTATGTTCCCGAGGGGCGTAAAGGGAAAAAGCTTTGACACAAAACCAACATCGATCTGAGACCCGACCGACTCGGCCATGAGGTCTTCGAGGGAGGGCACAAAACCAAGTGCTTCCAGGGTAGCGGGCCCGACGAGGCCGTCGGCCAGTAGCCCCTCGCTTCGCTGGAAGGCCATCACGGCGGCTTCGGTACCGGGGCCGAAATCACCGTCGATTTTGCCCGGACTAAAACCGAGCGAACGTAATTTTTCCTGTAACAGCGTTACATCGGCACCGGATGCGTTGAGTCGGAGAGTAGTCAAGATGTTGAGGTTTAGGAGATAGTAGCATTACACAAAAATAAGGAAAGAAAAAGCCTGACTTTCTACCATTCGCTAAGATTCAGTACCTTTTCAGCCTGATTTTTCGGGTGTTATCCTTATTTTGCAGTAGGATTCCACTACCTACCTACCCTACCCGTGAAAAACATCGCCAACTATGCCTGGGGCTCAGGGTAGCCTTCTTGATGTTAGGCAAAGTGTTTCCTGATTCTCAGCCGCGTACCGTTTGATAAATTTTCGAGTAGGTTACACCAGCAAGCGTATTTTTCAGTATAATTCATTTTGAATTTGCGCTTTCAAAAACAGGAGACACCATGGATAAAAGGCCCGTTATCATTCTTGCTTTTGCCAATAGCATGGAGCAACCTGAACACCTTAAATATCTGGCCCATGAAATTGAAGCGGTACAGGGCTATTTGGGTAAGCGAGATAACGATATCAAAATAGTCCCAATTTACAGTACTACGATCAATAAAATCCATAACGAAGTATCGGAGTATCGTGAGCGGCTGGTGGCGTTTATGTACAGTGGGCACTCAGGGCAATTAGATATCAAAACGGTCGGGAATTCCATGTCGGCTATTGGACTGGCAGAAATCCTGGGCGAATGCCTTATGTTGAAAGTCGTATTGATCAATGGGTGCTTGTCTTCCGGGCATCTACCGAATCTGCTGGAAAAGCAAATTCCTATCCTGATTGCTACCGAAGCACCCATAAATGACCAGGCTGCTGCCAATTTTTCTGCTTTTTTCTGGGAGTCTTTGAGCAAAGGTGACACCGTTACCAAAGCTTTTGACCTGGGACTGCAGAGAGCCCAATACATCCGAACTTCTAAAATAGAAGTAATCGAGACCGAGGAAGCGGTTCGCGGCTCCCTGGATACCGGACAAAGTACGTCAGCCCTTCCCTGGATACTCATACTAAACCAACCGGATGACGCTAACTGGAGCGTAATGGCCGCCATCGAGGACTTTAAGTACATCAATGAATTTAAGACAAACAAGTATTTGACTGAGACGCTCTACGCTTCCTTCGCTGGTATTGACAAAAGAAAAGTCGGGGCTCGTAAAGATTTCAGATCCGCTAAAAATTTAATTTATTCCTATTTCCCCCAATTCATTACCAAATACATTTATGATCTGTGCGCGGAACCTACCTCTGACCAAGAAGTCAATTCGAAAGAAATTCCCTACTTCACGCAACCTGACCTAAGACGATTAAAGAAAATAGCCGATTTTTATCTATCGCTCAAAGAAGTACTGAAGTCCATTGCCCTGGCCGAAATCCGCGAACAACTCATTAGAAGTTTGGATTCTAAACTTCCCAAGATCCTCTCAGACCTAACTACTGAAAGTCAATGGAGTTCTTGTGCCAATGTGGCAATAATACTGGCTGGAATTGAATTTTTGAAAAGTAGGGAGATCATTATCAAGGAGTTTACCGGGATTGACTGGAATTTCCTACCGGAAACCGATGATTTCTTTGCGGAAATGAGGACTGAAATTGACAAAACGGAAAACCGGAATACCGCGAATAGTGAAAAACTGAATCCGAAAGAAACGCGACGACTATGCGAGTTGGCCGAAATAAAGATAACGCATTTATTGAAACAGTTTATTTTTCTGAAAGAGTACCAATTTGTAACGATAAAAAATATTACGGTTTACAAAAATAGAGTCAAACTTGAACCCTCCTATGGCTTTGATTTGTCCATCTATGAATGGATTGGAGGCGAGGACGAACCGCCAGAATTCAACGAAAATATCCTCGATAATGCCCCGGACAACTCGTGCATCCTGATCGTAAAAAAGTCGGAGAATATGGTGGATATGGTGGATGATTTGATACAGGATACCAAGTACTTAAACCTATCTCCTTTCTTGATTGACAACAACGTGCTCTACGACAAGGACCACATTCCTGATATAAGTTTTTGCGCAGTATCTTCTTCCGAAGGGTTCATCTACAAGCAGTTAATCAAGCCCTCGGATAGAGAGATTTATGCCAAAATCACTAAGGACAATAAAAATAGCCAGCGTTTTTACGATAATTTAAAAAAGCAGTTCGTGCATTTCGATGGACTCATAGCCAATCAGGATATCCATGGCTCAGCTTAATAGTCCCTTCAAGTTTCTGGCTCCGTATAGTGCCAAAGACAAAGAAAACTTCTGGGGTAGGGATACCGAAACTCTGGAACTATATAAAATGCTCACCGCTACCAACCTGGTGCTGTTGTACGGCCCTTCGGGAACGGGCAAAACCAGCTTGGTACAGTGCGGGCTCAGCAGGCATTTCAACGGGCCCGACTGGATTCCCCTTGTGATTCGGAGGGGTGAAATTGTCACTAAGTCTGTTCGGGAGGCATTAAGTCAGCTATCCGATTTGCCTCAGGAAAAGACGTTCCGGGAGCACATCAATAGCATCTATAGTACCTACAACCGCCCGGTATATTTATTTTTTGATCAATTCGAGGAAGTTTTTACGCTGGCAGCCAAAGACGAACAACACAAAGTCATTTTGGATGAAGAAGGCAAACTGGCCGAAGTAAAGGAGCTATTTGCAATCATTAAAGCGAGCCTGAGTACCATTCGTTGCAAGTTCGTGTTGATACTCCGGGAAGAGTTTCTGGGGCAACTGTACACCTACGAAAACGACCTTCCAACCTTGTTCGATTTCAGACTCCGGATCGAATCCATGAATACTGCCAAAATTGGCAATGTACTCAGCGGTACCTTTAAAAGTTTTAACATTAGCTGCAACCCACCCGAACTGATAAAGGCAATTGCTTCAAACCTCCTGGAAGGGAACGCTACTAGCCAACTGGCGTATCTGCAGGTATACCTGGATCGATTGTGGAGAACCGCCTATACGGAACGCTACGGAGAAGAAGAGTGGGTGAGGATTCCACCACCCGTGGAGATGAATGAAGGTACGCTGAAACAAGTTGAAACTGTAAAGAAAGTACTGGAGGTATACCTCGGAGAGCAGACAACGGTTATTGCCAGAGAACTAAAAATTGAGGAAACATGGATACAGGAACTACTCGATAGCTTTGTTACGGACGATGGTACCAAACGTCCCATTGCAGAAGGATCATCGAGGCTAAACTCTAAAAACAGATTTACGGGCCCAAAATTAGATGAATGCCTGGCTCATTTAGAGAACGCCCGATTGATCCGCAAGGATAACCAATACTACGAACTGGCCCACGATGCCCTCGCGGCCATTGTGGCAAGTAAACGGACAGTCTCTCAGCGATTAATCAGGGATATTACGCAGATTATCCGAACCAACTATCAGTTCTGGCTTGAAAAACAGGGAGGATACCTCAGTAAAGAAAATGTAGCGCTGTATGATCAATACAACAATGAAGTTAATGACGAACTGGTAGGTAACGAGAACAAGGAGGCCATCCTGAGCTACATTGAAGATAGCCGTGCGGAGAATGAAAGGAGCATACGAGAATTGGAGGATAACCTAAAAAGTATAAAAATCTTAAAAGCAGAGGCTGATAAAAGAGCTGATGAGGCACAAAAAGCTACTAACAACGCCACTGCCCTATACTGGGCTTCGGAAGCAGAAAAAATAAACCCTATTCAGGGACTACGCCTGTTAGAAGTAGCAGAAAACAAAACAAAAGACGAAAAGGCTTTAAATTTTATCAGGGAGCAAACCCGAAAGATTTTCAATGGAAGTACCTCTCATCAGTTCAAAGAGAAATATCGATACGAGGGCATCCAGGCATCGTCAGATGATGGGGCCTGGATCATTACTAAGAATGAGGCAGGAATTTCTGGGGTTTGGGAAACGCACAGAGGCCAAGTGCATAATTTCCTCAAAGACCAGAAAGATATTTCCGAGGCGAGTTTCTCGGCCGACGGGGCGTGGCTCCTCACGCGCACAGAGGCGGGGGTAGGGCGGGTGTGGGAAACGCGCAACGGCCAGGTGCATGATTTCCTCAAAGACCAGAAAGGCATTTCCGAGGCGCGTTTCTCGGCCGACGGGGCGTGGCTCCTCACGCGCACAGAGGCGGGGGACTGGCGGGTGTGGGAAACGCGCAACGGCCAGCTGCATGATTTCCTCAAAGACCAGAAAGATATTTCCGAGGCGAGTTTCTCGGCCGACGGGGCGTGGCTCCTCACGCGCACAGAGGCGGGGGACTGGCGGGTGTGGGAAACGCGCAACGGCCAGCTGCATGATTTCCTCAAAGACCAGAAAGGCATTTACGACGCGCATTTCTCGGCCGACGGGGCGTGGCTCTTTACGCGCACTCGTGCGGGGGTAGGGCGGGTGTGGGAAACGCGCAGCGGCCAGGTGCATGATTTCCTCAAAGACCTGAAAGACATTTCCAATGCGCGTTTCTCGGCCGACGGGGCGTGGCTCCTTACGTACACTCTTAGGGATGAATGGTGGGTTTGGGAAACGCGCAGCGGCCAGGCGCATGATTTCCTCAAAGACCTGAAAGACATTTCCAATGCGCGTTTCTCGGCCGACGGGGCGTGGCTCCTTACGT